>WRLA01000014.1 GCA_009777825.1 Bacteroidales bacterium | reverse complement strand
CAAAGGTAATCTTTTTCAATGAACTTTTTTTATGGAATTGTTGGGACAGTTATGAGATGACACGGATAACACGGATTAACACGGATTTTTTTTCTTGTTGACCATCAAATTTATCTGTGAAAATCCGTGCCATCTGTGTCATCCGT
Organism: Bacteroidales bacterium; assembly: GCA_009777825.1. Taxonomy (GTDB): domain Bacteria; phylum Bacteroidota; class Bacteroidia; order Bacteroidales; family WRLA01; genus WRLA01. Next base: position 50,880 of record WRLA01000014.1, on the reverse strand, counting down.
GTTCTTTTGGGATAGCCTTTCGCACCGTATCATTGTCGGTTTTTCATTGACGAGCGTAGTACAAAACAGAAAAACATCGCCGCCATCACGGAGTTTCAACTTTTTACGAACCTCATCGGGCGTATCGGGAAAATTCCGGACGGAGACATTGGCTTGCGAAAGGTCTTTTACGGGCTTATATGCCAGCGTCTCTTTGATTTTGAAAACTCTTCCGGGAAAGTCGGCAACATAACTGTCGGAAGTGTATAAATGACTGTTTCTGTGGAGTTTGAAAATGTTAAACCGCGCACTTACCAGATTAAACGCTCCCGACTTCATCACCGCCGCATTGGGTTCGTAGAGAAATGCCAACGGCGTGGAAAAAGCAACTTTTGCTTCATGTAACTCATCCTTTGAGAATGAAAATGATTGTGTCGCATCCGGTAAGATGTTGACAGCAAACATTTTCAATGGCGAAAAATTTTGTTTTTCGCCATTGAAAATGGTATGATGTAAAACATACAACACCTCGCGAACCTCGTTTTTCACGGCTACAATATGTATCGCCTCCACCTGTTTCAACTCCGAAATGGCTTTGTCAATGTCGAGCATGGGCGAGGTTTTGAGCATGATGCGGTTGCCGTACCGAAACAATACATCAAGGTTTTCAACGACATTGGGCATGCAGTCGGAAAGGGCTTGCATCTTTCGGTTATGTTGGTCGCGTCGGGAAGGGTCTATGTAAATCCAGTCGAAAGACTGCTGTTGCTGTTTTAAAAAATCTATGCCGTCTCCCTGCTGAATGTCAATGTTTTGCGCTTGGAGAACGGAAAAGTTATGTCGGGCGATGTTGACCAAGTTTTCGTCTTTTTCGCAATAGACAACGTTATCGAACTTTTTTGAAAACATCCACGTATCCACGCCAAAGCCGCCGGTGAGGTCAACAAGTTGATTACCACCGCACAACGACGCCTTATATAAAGATGTTTGTTCCGATGAACATTGCTCCATGGAAACGGACAGAGGGTAAACAATGTCGTCCGTTTGAAAAAAAGAGGGGATTTTCTCTTTCGCTTTACGTTTGCCTTCAATCTGCAACAGCAACTCCCGCATGGGAATATCGGGGAATGGCGATTTTTGCAATGCCAACTTCAAGGTGTCGGAATACAAATGGTTGTTGATAAATTTTCTAACAGGAAGTTGATACCTTTCCATAAATTCTCATTCAAATGGATTTAAAATTTTCAATCCCTGAATGTTTTTGAAGTCGTCCATGTTATGTGTTACAAGGGTGAGATTGTAAACCATTGCAGTTGCGGCGATAATGGTATCGGGCAGTTTGATTTTATTTGATTTTCTAATGAAGATCGTTTGGCTTTCAATTTCTTTTGTTAAGAAAATACGCTCAAACATTTCGCAAAGTTCGGTAACGTCTTTTTCCTCATCTTGGTTCTGAAACGGATATCCTAATGTTTCAATGTAGGATATGGAAGAAATGTACAAATTCCCCGCGTTTTTTGCAAAATCGCTTATTTTCAACCTTCCTTGCGTCAAATAAATGAGGATATTGGTGTCTATTAAAAAATCAATTCCATTCATCTCTAAGACATTTTTGATAAGCCACTGGGTCAATAATGTCTGCAAACAAACGTTTTGACTGAATAATGTCTAACGCTTTCTGTACAGCATCCGCGTTTCCATTTGCAGTTTTGCCAACGTCAATAGTAACCTCCTGCACAAAACGAATATTTTTTAACCATTCCGCCAACATGAACGCGTGGTTGGCTTGCTCAACAGTTATTGAAATCGTACTCATAGTTTTATATAGGTTTAAAATTATTTTACTTTTCAACGATGCAAAGATACAACATTTTTTCTTATCTCTACTTCTCAAACTTCTTCTCCAGCGACTTAAACCCTTGTCCGAGGATTTCGCCGGCTTCGATGACCACCATAAAGGCGAGCGGGTCTATTCCGTGTATGTATTGCTGTAAATCAACGACTTCCTTTCGGTTTACGGTAACGAAAATCACTTTTTTCTCGTCGCCGCTATACATGCCTTGTCCGTTTAATATGGTGCCGCCGCGCTGTATGTCGTCAATGATGACTTTTCGGATTTCTTCGCTCTTGTCGGAGATGATGAAGAGGGTCTTCTCGCTCGAAAATCCTCGAATGACAAAGTCTATTACCCTGCCCGCCACGAAAATTGTTATCAGCGAATAGAGCGGTATTTTCCAATCCTGAAACACCAAAAATCCCACAAAGACGACGCACGAATCAATGATTATCAGTTGCTGTCCCAGCGGCATACGGGTATATTTCGTCAAAATGGTCGCTACAACATCCGACCCGCCGCTCGACGCCCGCGTCTTGAAAATCAACCCGACACCAACGCCCATCACCACGCCGCCAAAAACGCTGGCTAACAACACCTCGTCATGCAAATTCAACGGGTCGCCCCCGTAAAACGTGTCGGCAATATAGGTGAGACCATCGGTGAACACCGCCGTCAAAATGAAACAGACAAAGGTCTTCACGCCAAAGCGCGGTCCCAGAATCTTTAACCCGATAAGCGTTACCGGAAGATTGAACACCAACGCCGTCAACCCCAACGGAAACCCGAAGGTGTTGTGGAGGATGATGGAAATCCCGTAAATCCCGCCCGGAACAATCCGGTACGGCGACGTGAAATAGGCGTATCCCAACGACAAAATAAACGTCCCCAACACCAACATCCCGTAGGACAAAAACCACTGTTTTGAAAATATTTTCTCTTTTGCTAACATTGCTGTGATTGTGTTTTCAAAGTAAATTTCCCCATTATCTCCATCATCGCCCTCCTGTTCTTGTAGAGCGTGCGATATTGATTTATCATCTCTTTTACCACTTCGTTGCCTCCTTGTATCTTAATCATTTTTCCGAATGAACGCACAATATGTTCATAATAGCCGCGTCCGGTATTTTGAGAGGCGTATTTGTCTATGGCTTGCCGAAACAATGCGAGCGTTTTTTCCGGAAAAGAGGACGAAAAACCAGTATAATACTGTTCTACGTTATCTATACTCAAATGCTTTTCGATGTATTTCATCAATCGTTCTTCCTGTTTTTCAGCCTGTAAGACGTCGGCTACCGATTCGCTGAACCATTGGCTTCCGTGACGTTTTTCATAATGTTGAATCAACTTTTCTATTTGTTCCGCCCACTCTTCTTTTGCGAAAGTAGATTTATAAATTTCGTAATATTGCGCTTTAAAACCGAATTCTATAAACAGAAATGAAACTCGTTGAATTTCCGGGATGTCTTTTTCTTTTTGAGCTATTTGCAATTTCAACTCATACCACGATATTAAGTCGTACCACGAATGGGAAGGTCGGCTTTTATCTTCATGTTGGAAAATAAACTCGTTGATTAATTTTTTGGCTTCCTGCAATTTATTCTCCTCTATTAGTTTCGTAGTCAATTCCTTCCTGAAAGATCCTATCTGCAGATTTTCTTTGATGACATCATCTGCTTTATCGGATTGCTTGTTATTTCGGTAAAAGTCGATTTTTCGTTGTAATATTTTTTTCGCTTCATACGAACTCTTGTCGTCTATTTCTTGCAACAGATTGTCTTGCAACATGATAAAATCGTCCGACCCGACCATCACCGACAAGTCCATAAACAACCTGCTGAAATCATCATACATGTATGCCCTTTTATATTTCGGTTTCGACATCTCCGACTTGCAATAGTCTAACAGTTCTTTATGGTTTATTTCCTGCATGGAAAGCGTCTGTTTCAAAATATTGAAAGGTTGTTCCCGATAGTTTACATCCACATATTCAAGAATATCCGAATCTTGTGTTTCACACCATGAGGCATATTCTTCAAGACAGGCTTTGCAGATCAATATGGCTTCGTTGGGATTGTTCTTATCTACATGTTCTTGTGCTTTGTCGAGCCATTTTCCCACTACTTCCAACTCAAGACAGCCATCGAATTCGCCGTAACCATATTCGTAATCGGGCATTATGTCTTCATAGTCAAAAGAAATGCCATCTAAAGCGTCTCGCAGCAGTTGCGTGTAATTGTTGGAATTTTTAGCCTCTTTTTTATCTATCTTATGTGCAAATTCCAATAAAATAGCGTCTTTTAGCAACCGGCTATGCTTGATGACAAAATCATATAACTCCTTGTGCGACAGGTCTTTCAGTAGTTGTTCTATTATGTTCATGTTAATTTATATTGACTTTGCAAAGATAGTATTTTTAGACAATTTCCGGTTTGTTTTTCCAATAGATTTTTCATCACTTTTCAATTTCCGTTCCACTTTCTTTATATCTTCTGCCGGTGGTAATTGTTCCGGGACGATTCCTCGTTCCAACAGCATCTTTCTCACTGCCGCATTATTATCAACATGTTCTGTTTCTATGGGTTTCATGCCATGTAAATCTTTTGTCTGCACGTTGACGGAGGTCATTTCGGCTGCCAAGTCTTTTGCTTTTATGTTGATTGTCGGCAAGAAGTCGGCAACCGGACGACTGTCGGGAACGCCTAATTTTCGTTTCAACATTGCTGTATTCAATCGGAATAAGGCTTGGTCGCCCTTGGATCGAATGATGGCAAAATCTCTCTCATTCACGCCTCTTTCATACAAAATACCGGACAATATTTTTTCCGTTTCCGCCAACTTTGCACGCGCCTTTACACGCTCATAATCCAATATGCGTTGTTCAATGATTTCGGCTCGGCGAGTCTGCACCGCAAAATAATTTTGGGCGAAAGCAATTTGTTCTTTTCTACTGTCGCCATTTTGTGCAATCAGGTAGCAGGCGTAGCGTGTGAGAAGGATGTCACCTATCTCTTTTTCAGCACCTTTCGGCATCAGTATCGTTTTGCTGACGTCAGCAAAATGATAGACCGTGTTTTCTCCTGCATTGTTACATGCTTCTTTGGCTTTGTCAATGGTGTTTTCAAAATTACGCCATTGCGTGTAACCCAATAACTGTTGTAATTCTCTTGCACTCCAGCACTCTATTCCTTCAAATTCGCCGGAGGCTTGCTCAAATTGAGCAAATAATGCTTTAATTTCTTCCGATTTCATATTTTATTCATTTATCAATTTATCGCCGAAGGCATTTATCGTCCTCTCATTCTTTCTCCACAGCAAATAAAAAATCCCCACCATCGCCGCCGCGCTGATGAGACCCCAGAGTTCGGCGTTGCTCATGACTCCAAACTCTTCGGCGGAGGTTTCCATGATGCCTTTCGACGCCAAAAAAGCGACAACGGTTGCCGTTCCGTTATTGACGAAGTGGGCTATGACGGGCGCCCAGATGGACTTCATCGTTACGAAGAGATAGCCCAGCATCAATCCCAGCACAAAGCGCGGCAAAAATCCGAAAAACTGTCCATGTATTGCGCTGAAAATCAACGCTGTTACAATCACCGCCCAATGTACATTGCCAAACCATCGCTTAAAAATATTCTGTAGCACTCCCCGAAACAAAAACTCCTCCGAAATAGCCGGAATGACCGCTATAATAATGATATTCAACAACAATCCCCATCCCGTCTCCGCATAGAGGAAAATTTCCGTCATCCTGGCGGCGTTTTCTTCCATATTCCGCAAATATTGCTCTAACGAAGCCAAAAACTCCGGAAATTTCACGGCGTTATTCCACTCGTTCAGCAAACCCGCTAAGGGCAATACGGCAAACGGAAGCGCTATTGCTATCAAGTAGCGCCAAGAATATTTTACTCTGTTGATTTTCAACATTTTAAACGGACGATTGTCATAAAAACAGGCAAAAATCAACGCCGGAACCAACATCACGCCAATTTGAACAAACCCTTGCATCCATTTTAAAAACAGGCGCCCACTTTCCGGTGAATCATTTGATAATGAGGATATTGCACCCAGTCCGTCGCCTCCCAGAAAAACAAATCCGAACACCATCATCAAAAACGAAAAAACACAAAAACCGGCAATAGCAAGCGCCAGTAAAATAAAAAGTTGCACAAAAGGATGAAAACGCGAAAAATTTAATACTTTCATAACTGATATTTTTGTTATTTTGCAGTTGCAAATATAAGACATTTTTTCGTTGCTATGGTTACAATACGAAATATTAAATTGGGAGATTTTCCCATCCTTTTGGCTCCGATGGAAGATATTACGGGAGCCGCTTTCCGAAAGGTTTGTAAAGCGTTCGGCGCAGACCTTGTTTATACGGAGTTTGTGGCAGCCGACGGCTTGATTCGGGACGTCCAAAAAAGCACACAAAAGATTGATTTTCAGGAAGATGAACGTCCAATCGGAATACAAATTTTCGGCAACGACGAACACGCCATGCGACGCGCCGCCGAAGTGGCAGCCGAGCAAAATCCCGATATCATTGACATCAACTGGGGCTGTCCGGTGAAAAAAGTTGTTAAAAAATGCTCCGGGTCTGGGATGTTGCAGTATCCCGAAAAGTTGGTTAAGATAACGGAAGCGGTTGTAAAGTCTGTCAACATCCCCGTAACCGTAAAAACCCGTTTGGGCTGGGACGAAAACAGCAAGCCCATCGTTACCCTCTCCGAACAGTTGCAAGACGTTGGAATAGAAGCCATTACCATTCACGGACGCACACGGGCGCAACTGTACTCCGGCGTCGCCGACTGGACGTTAATCGGCAAGGTGAAAGAAAATCCGCGCATGAGCATCCCCGTCTTCGGCAACGGCGACGTCAACTCTCCCGAAAAAACGGTGGAAATGAGACAAAGATATGGCGTTGATGGCGTCATGATCGGACGGGCAGCCATAGGAAATCCCTTTATATTCAAAGAGATACAACATTATCTGAAAACCGGCCAACACTTCCCGCCTCCCACGATAAAAGAGCGCATAGAAACATGTCGATCCCATCTTCTGAATGAAATCACCTATAAAAACGAACGTGCCGCACTCTTAGAAATGCGCCGCCAATATTCCGGCTATTTCAAAGGTATTCCGAATATAAAACCGTTCCGTATTCAACTTGTAGGGGCGGAAAGTGTTGTGGGGGTTATGGGGTTGTTGGATGAAATGGTAAGGCGAGAGATGTGAGATGTGGGTAGTGAGTAGTGGGTAGTGAGTAGTGAGACTGTTTTCCGTCATTGCGAGCGTAGCGAAGCAATCCAGTGTTACATATTACAAGTTACGAATTGCTTTTTAACCGCAAAGAACGCAAAGAATAACACCGTCATTAATCCCCTTGCGCCCTTTTGCGAACAAACTTTGCGCCTTTGCGTTAAAAAACCGGTTTTTTCAGCCTCTTTCAAATCCATCATCTCCCTCTTTCTAATGGTTTCCTTCGCAAAAATGCGAAAATGCCTTAAATCGCACGAAAACGGGGTTTTTCGAGGTGGAGGTGAGGCGTCAAGGATGAAATACCCTGTTTACTCCGGTTTCAGCGGTGTAAAAAATTCTATCAGGTTTTCTTCAGGGTCTCGCAGGTGAACAACTCGCATTCCCCAATCAGGCATATCTGTGGGCTGGTTGATAAAAGCGACTCCTTTCGTCAAAAAAGTTTGATATGCTTCATCAACATTTTCTACTTCAAAAGACACCATTGATTTTTCGCGATATCCGGACGGTTGCGCTTTTTCAGCATTTCCAACCGCCGGAGCCATAAAATTAAATTTATTCATTCAACGTCCTATTGTCTGTTTTATTGTCAAATCCAAAAAAAACCGATTTTTTTGCCTCTTTTAAATCCATCATCTCCCTCTTTCTAATGGTTTTCCTTGCAAAAATGCGAAAATGCCTTAAATCGCACGAAAACGGCAAATTTCGGGGGAGAGGAATAATTGAATAACTGAGTAACTGAATAACTGAATGTTTTCTCTGTGAAACTCTGTGAACTTTGTGTCTCTGTGTTGAATAATTTTTTTCCAGCACAGAGACACGGAGAACACGGAGTTTCACAGAGTTTTTTATCGAAGTCTCACATCTCACTGTCTATTCAAATAAACCAGCAGCACCGCAATATCCGCCGGGCTGACACCGCTGATGCGGGAGGCTTCGCCTACGGTCTGCGGTCGGTGTTTGGAGAGTTTTTCACGTGCCTCGTAGGAGAGCGTCAAAAGGGAACGGTAATCCAAATCCGGACTTAAACGGACATGCTCCATCTTCGAGAGGCGGTCGGCAATCTCCTGCTCTCTGGCGATATAACTTTCGTATTTCAACAAGATTTCGGCTTCCGTCGTCGCCTCCTGCAACTCCTCGCCTACTTCCATGTCGCCCATGAAGTCCGAAAAACATTTTGCTCTCTTTATCAGTTCCGTCATTTCCACTTGCGGACGCAATAACAGCGACGCTATCCGCACCTTTTCCATCAATGGTGGCGTCTCTTTTTGTATCAGATAATCTTCAACTTCTTCCGGCGCGATGTTGGTTGTCTTCGCAAACCGAATGATTTTCTCAACCTTTTCATACTTATCACAAACCTTTTTCAAGCGTTCATCCGACGCCAATCCGATGCGATGGCTCAGTTCCGTCAGCCGAAAGTCGGCGTTATCCTGACGCAACAGAATCCGGTATTCGGAACGCGAGGTAAACATTCTGTACGGTTCGTCAACGCCCTTTGTTATCAGGTCGTCTATCAAAACGCCGATGTACGCCTGCGAGCGAAGCAGGGTGAACGGTTCTTTTTCACGTGTCAGAAGATGGGCGTTGATGCCCGCCATCAAGCCCTGTGCGGCGGCTTCTTCGTAGCCGGTTGTTCCGTTGATTTGTCCGGCGAAGAACAAACCTTTGACGGATTTTGTTTCGAGCGTACAGGTCAGTTGTGTCGGGTCAAAATAGTCGTATTCGATGGCGTATCCGGGTTTTAGGATACGGGCGTTTTCGAGTCCGGGAATCAGGTGCAAGGCTTTCAGTTGAATCTCTTCCGGCAAAGAGGAGGAAAAGCCGTTTACGTAATATTCCTGCGTATCCCAACTCTCCGGTTCAATGAAAAGTTGGTGTCGGTCTTTATCGGCAAAGCGGTTGATTTTGTCCTCCACAGAAGGGCAATAACGGGGACCCGTTCCTTGGATACGTCCGGTAAACATGGGACTTTGGTCAAAGCCGGTTCGGAGCATGTCGTGTACCTGCTCGTTCGTCCAGGTGAGCCAGCAACTGCGCTGTTGCCGCAACTTTGCGGTGTGGATGAAAGAGAAGTTGCCGGGGATTTCGTCGCCCGGCTGTTCCATCATTTTGGAAAAGTTGATGCTTCTGCCGTCCACGCGCACCGGCGTTCCGGTTTTCAGTCGTCGTGATTCAAAGCCCATGCGGTTCAGGTTTTCCGTCAGTCCGAAGACAGCGGCGTCGCCCAAGCGTCCGCCCGAAAAGTTTTTCAGTCCGATATGTATTTTGCCGTTTAGAAATGTTCCGGCGGTCAAAATCACTGTTTTCGATTTGATTTCGATTCCCATGGCGGTCTTCACGCCGCAGACGCAGTCGCTGTCGGTCAGGATTTCGGTAACGACGTCCTGCCAAAGGTCAACTTTCGGGATGGCTTCCAACTGTATGCGCCATTGTTGGGAGAAGCGTTTTCTGTCGCTCTGTGCGCGGGGACTCCACATGGCGGGACCTTTGGATTTGTTCAGCATCCGGAATTGGATCATGGTTTTGTCGGTTACGATGCCCGAAAGTCCGCCCATGGCGTCTATCTCGCGGACGATTTGTCCTTTGGCTACTCCGCCCATCGCCGGATTGCACGACATGGCGGCAACGGCATCTAAATTCATGGAAATTAATAAAACGGAACTTCCCATATTGCCGGCGGCAGCGGCAGCTTCACAACCGGCGTGCCCTCCTCCTACTACAATAACATCGTACGCATCAAACATGGTGAGATTTTTTGTGTTTCACGTGAAACATGATGGTTAATTTGCTGATAATGTTACGTTTAACATATACGCATCTTCCTTTGCCCGTATCGTTTTTCGCTCGCTTGCCGTCTTGTCCTTATAGCCGCAAAGGTGCAGAAGACCGTGTATCATCACCCGCTTCAACTCCTGATTCTTAGAGACCTTGAACTTAATCGCATTCTCACAAACTCGCTCTATGCTGATAAAAATATCGCCCGAAATCGTCTTCCCCTCGGAATAATCAAAGGTGATAACATCGGTGAGCGAGGAGTGTTTCAAATAGCGTTGATTATGCTCGGAAAGATAGGCGTCGGAACAGAAAATCACGTTCACCTCCCCTATCTTGCAGCCCTCGTTGAAAGCCGCGTCCATCAACCATCTGCGTATAGCGACCTTGTCCCGCAAAATGTACTTTATATCCTCTGTAAAAAAATTGATTTTTGAAGCCATGTTTTAATATTTTTATTCACCAAGTGTATCAATAATCATTTGTAATTCCATGGTAGAAATAGTTGCCAACTCGGATTTATCGTAAATATCCATCAAATAAACCGTGTTTTTTGATACACGTACATGCAATAGCAAACAAATCATCACGAATGGATGGGTACTTTTTGGCTAACCGTTTCAGTTTGCGTTCAAAAGGCACAGTGGCTATAACATCAAAGTTCATTTAGCAGTTCTTTAACGGATTTAAGTTTTTTCTTTCCTTGTTCATGAAGTCTTACATCTTCGAAAGCTTCCGCCAAATCTGAGATGATCTGGCTCTTGCGCTGTTCTTTTACTTCCTTAACTACGCTAATATAGTCAAGTCTTCTGAGCATATCCATCAAAAAAGGGGCTCTTCTATTATCTTTTATATCAAGTATTACTTTCATGTTTTTACGCATTTGAACCGGTGTGCAAATGTACGAAAAAATTTTTTACCTTTGCACCATATTTTTGTTTGAGAATGAACGCACAAATTTTTGAAAATATCTGCACGTTGAAACGTCAACTGTTGCCCAACGATCGCATGATTCTGAAAACCCCTCTGTACTTTCTCATCTTATTCTTTCTGCCGTTTCACGCTTTCGCAGAAGAAACGTTAGAGCAAAAAGTTCGCAACATCCTGAACGACAAGAGTATCAGTGAATCTTACACTCGGCTTGTTGCGGCGTATGATACTGTTAATAAGCACGTTCCACTTTTATCGTATGAAGAAGTCTTGCCGTTATGCAGTGATATATTGTTGCCTTTTGCCGATAAGGAAGTGAAAAACAGCAATGAGCGTAATACGGTGAAAGCACATATTTACGAGATGATTAGCCTAAGGGCAAGGGAGGCAGGGGATTATACCGCCGAAGAAACATTTTTAAAAAAGGGGGTGGAACACGCCGAAATCTCTGAAAACGATGCCCTGTGTGCTTCTGCCTATTATACATACGCCAACCTGCATATACGAAAAGGGAGCATTCAGGTGGCGAGCGACTATCTATACAAAGCGATTAAGTTATACGAATCCATAGAACGATATGACAGGGTTGCGGACTGTTTATATCGCATTGCGGAAACCTTTTTACAGATACGCGACGTGGCGGGTCTGCGTATCGTGATTGAACAAATGAAACAAAATATTGAGAAACAGCGGTCGGTAGGCGCTCTTTACTCCCTGTATGCCATCCAGGTCGCCTATTACAACGTGTTATCAGAAAAATATCCTGAAAATGAAGCCGTTTTTAATGATTCTGCTCTTTGGGCATCAAGGAATACGATATCTTTGATAGAAAACCACAGAAAGGAACTCCCACACGATGTCGTCATCGCCTGGGATTATTATAATATGTCTATCTGTTACGAAAATTGTTACCCCGAAAACTATGATTCGATTTTTCACTTTTTAGACAAAGCCCTTGAATCATTGAACCGCAATAGAGATAGCGATAAAACTGTTGCTATTGAAATAGAAATCAGCGTCTATATCTCCTACGCGGAACTTCATTTTGACCAAAAGAAATACGACTTGGCAGAGAAGGATATGCTGCATGTATTATCATTATTGGAGCAAATTCAGGATTTTAATTCCGTGATAGCAGAATATGCTGAAGCCTATAAGTTTTTCATTAAATATTATGAAACGACGAATCGCCCCTGGGAGGTTATAAAATACCATGAACTCCTGTTAGAGAACGAGAAAAGGCAATACAACAACGAGAAAATCACCGCCATGAACGACATGCTGGTCAAATATGAAACCGAAAAGAAAGAAGAAGAGATTGACCGCTTAGCGGAACGAAACCGAACCGCACAAAAGATATTGATGCTGACTGTCAGCCTAATAGCGGTCTTGTTCATTGCCCTGTTGCTTTTTATCCGGTTCTACCGATTGCGGAAAAAGAATTTGGAGCAGTCCATCTACGAAACAGCGCTGCTTGCCGAGTTGAGACAGAACGAATTGGAACAAAACCGAAAAGAAAAAGAACAGTTGCAACAACAATATAATGCGTTGGAAGCACAAGCCAGCCAACATGAACAAAAAACCCAACCGTATCTCGAAGAACTGAAACGCATCAAACAACAATTAGAGCAAAAACCCACCAAAACCATGATAGAGAAACTTACAGAATGGATTTCCGATTCTCTCATGGAAAAATCGAAAAGGACATCCTACGTCCAAAAATTATCGGAATTGGATGTTGACATGCTGGAACAAGGCTATCTCACCGCCAACGAGAAAATCTCCAACATGGATATGAGATACATTATCTGCTTCTCCATTGATATGGACGTGAAAGACATCAGCCTCTTGTTCAACGTAGAGCCCACCAGCGTCCGCACCGTCCGTTACCGCATTAAAAAGAAGTTCGGCGGGAAAAATACTTTTAAATTTTTGATATAGACAAAAAAAATCTATTTTTGTCTACGTTTTTCACATTCAAAGTCGGTACTTTTGCCGACAATTATTGGTTACATCTCCTTAACATATAAGACAGAGCCGCAACTGTTCCCAAAAAGCGCGGAGAGGAGCAGAACCCTCTCAAAAAACGGGCGAATTATTTCCTACGAAAAGCCTCACGAGTAGAAGGAAATTTTAAAAAAATATAATTTTATGTATAAAACGTTTAGTTATTTGATTGCGGTAACAGCAATATGTATGATGGCTTCCTGCGGTAGCGGAAGCGGAAGCGCCTCCTCAGGCAAACAACTTGCCTCTCATGAGATTTTTGGCGATTTGCCGAATCTTCTCTATCAAAAATCCTACACCGATTCGATTTTTTACGAAGAAAAAGAAGCAGTAAGGGAAAAATGGAACAGCAGCAGCAGCAGCAGCGCTCAGGAAAAATGGGACAAAGCAAAAGAAAAATTCGACGCACGCGAAGATGAAGAAAAGGCAAAATTCAAAGCCGAAGTCGAAAAAATCAAACCGACGCTTGTCGGAAAGGACATCCCCTTTGAAGTGGAAGATGGAACAGGTTACGAAATCACCTCCTGCAAAATCTCTGACATTGAAAATGACTATGTTTACATCGACTTTGAAGTGAAAATCACCGATATTAAAGCGGCAAAATTTGATTATCAAGGCATGTTTGACAAAAGCAATCCGAAACTCTCGATTTCGACCTATGAGGTTGACAAAAACGGCAACAGAATGGGTAGCGAATGGAACAATGTTTTGAGTGTTGAAGTGCAGGAGAAAGCAGACGGCGCAACTGGCAAAGCAACCGGCAGCACGTTCTACATTGCCATATTAAATCCGGAAAAATATATGAATTTCGCTAAAATCAAATTTGTTAAGGAATGATGAAAAATTTACTATTGGCCGCGATGATGACCGTAGCAAGCGTCAATGCACAGACAATCAAGTATGTAAAGGTCAACGGCAACGGTGATGGTGCTTCGTGGAAAAATGCGGCGGGAGATATTCAAACCATGATTGACGCCGCCGGAGCAGGTAATCAAGTCTGGATTGCAGGCGGGACATATCTGCTTTCGGCGACGTTGGAGATGAAAGAGGGCGTAAACGTGTACGGCGGTTTTGAAGGCAACGAAACCGGCATTACATCCCGTCCCAAAAGCGATTTGGACGACAACGGCATCATAGAACCGTGGGAATTTACAAACCCAACCGTTCTCAACGGAAAAACCGAAAGGCGCGTATTAAACCAACCGGACAACTTTACCGTAGAAACCGTATGGGACGGCGTAACCATTACCGAAGGATTTGTTGAAGACTCCGGCGGCGGCGCTTATACGCGGACAAACGGAATGTTGCTGAATTGTACGATTACCGGTAACAGCGGCGATGTCGATACTTTTGGCGGAGGCGTTTACAACGATGGCGGCGTAATAAGCCATTCGCTTATTTCCGACAACACGGTAGCCGGAGATGCGGCAAAAGGCGCAGGTATCTATAATGAAAACGGCGGTATTGTGGAAGACTGCCTCATCGAAAACAATGAAGCCGACAGGAGACATGCTACCGGAGGCGGTATCTCCGGCGGCGTTGCCGACCGTTGTATCGTTAGAGGTAACTCTGCCGGCAACGGCGGCGGTTTCTCCGACTGCACTGCAAGTAATTGTTTAATAGATGGTAATGTGTCAACTAACCCGGAGAGTTTCGGAGACATTGGCGGCGGCGGCGCATTTGGCGGGCTGTATGTCAACTGCACTTTCGCAAATAATCGGACAGGGATCAAAGGCAGCGCATTGTATGGAGGAACAGCCATCAATTGTATTTTTTGGAACAATACCGGAGCATGGGGACAGGTTACCGAAGGAATAGTTACATATTCCGCCATAAGCAACGGACACGAAGGTGCAGGAAACATAGATATTTCAGGTAATAATGACGTGTTTGCAGATCCGGACGCAGGCAATTATCAACTGAAAGCAGGTTCGCCATGTATTGACGTCGGAAGCAACGATGCCGTCGAAAACCCGACAACAGCGAAAGACTTAGCAGGAAATCCAAGAATCTACAATGCGGTAGCAGACATGGGCGCCTACGAATGGCAAGGCGACGTGGCAATTACCGAAATGACAACGTCTTCCATGATTGTTTACCCGAATCCGACGAATGGTCCATTGCGAATTACGTGTTGCGAATTACGAACATCGGATAATCGGATATCGGATGTCGAAATTTTTGATGTGATGGGACGTGCCGTACACGTAGAGACGTTGCGTGCAACGTCTCTACAATCGCAAATCGCACCACCCCCTACCCCCTCCAAAGGAGGGGAATTTCGGAAATCGCACATCGAAATAGACATTTCGCATTTGCCTGCCGGTGTTTACATTGTGAAAATCGGAGAAGTGCGGGGGAAATTTGTAAAGGAATAAGAAACGAATAGCAATATTTTTTTCAGCGACGTTACCGGTATCGGTGGCGTTGCTTTTTTTATTTTTCAGTTCCCCGAATCCATAAATTTCTCTATCTGTTCCGTCGTATATTCCTTCCCTTTTTGGAAAAAGTATTAAAAATGTTGCATAAATGAAATAATTTTTCTTATCTTTGCCCATGTTGTTATTTTTAATTGGTTGCACAACAAAAATACAACATTCGGGGGAAAATTTGGCAATTTCCCCTTATTTTTTTACTCGGTCAGTAGTGATTGATTTTTTAAAAACACCTTATCACAACCTCACATTTTTTGAAGTTATCTCGTAGATGGTTTTTATCATCGTCTCGTCTTCGGCGGTTAGTTCTTTTGCGCGGCGCATATAGACGAGTCTTGCCGTTTCGATGGCTTTTTTCAGGTTGTAGGCGGTGGATTTTTCTCCGCCCCACGAGAACGACGGGATAAAGTTCTTCTGGTATCCGCTGCCGAAGACGTTGCAAAAGACGCCGACGACCGTACCGGTGTTGAACATGGTGTTGATGCCGGTTTTGGAGTGGTCGCCCATGATAAGTCCCAGAAACTGTTGATTGGTCTGGATAAACCGTTCTTGTATGTAGTTCCACAGGCGGACGGGCATGTAGGTGTTGTTCAGGTTGGAGGTGATGGTTCCGGCGGCAATGTTGCACCATTCGCCAATGACGGAGTGTCCCATAAATCCGTCGTGCGGCTTATTGGAATAGCCGAAGAAGACGCTGCTTTCCACCTCTCCGCCCACTTTGCAGTATGGACCGATGGTCGTCCGTCCGTAGATGGTGGCGCCCATTCGTATCACTGCTTTCTCGCACATAGCGAAAGGTCCGCGTATGGAGGCATTTTCCATCACTTCGGCATTTTTCCCGATGTAAATGGGTCCGTCGGAAGCGTTTAAAATAGCATATTCGACTTTTGCACCCTCTTCGAGGAAGATGTTTTCGGGGTTGATGGCGCGTACCGTTTCGCTCAACGGCGCCGACTTGCGTCCGTGTGTCAGCAGGGCGAAGTCGTCGGCGATGGCATCGCCGTTTTTCTCAAAAATCTCCCACGGATAGTTGATTTTAACGTAATCGGCGTCGGTTTCGATGGCGTTGGTGTATTCGTTCCAGATGTCGTCCGAAGAGAAACGCATGGCGATGATGTCGTCTTCCTTGATGAGGGCGCAGTCGGTTTCTAATTTAAGAATCTCGTCCACCAACTCTTTGTTCGGCAAGACGGAACCGTTAATAAAAACGTTGTCATCGGCTTTCACCAACGACCATTTGTCGCTCAGATAGGGTTCGGTCAGCGAAGAGGTTTTTGCTCCGAGAAACTTTTCCCATTTTTCGCGAATGGTCAGAATACCGACCCTGATATCGGCAACAGGGCGTGTAAAAACCAGCGGAAGCAGGTTTTTCCTGTTATGATCATCAAATAATACGTAGTTCATACAACATCAATTTTATTGTAATATTAAAAAAGAAAAGCCCATGCAAAAATCGTGCAAGGGCTTCCACATTTGAAAAGTTTGTATGAAAAAATTTATTTTTTATTCTTAATGTCCAAATGTTTCTGATAGCGGCTTTTGAACTTGTCAACCCTTCCTGCCGTATCAACTAACTTCATCTTACCGGTGTAAAACGGATGAGATGTGTGTGAAATTTCAAGTTTGATCATGGGATATTCTTTCCCATCTTCCCATGTAGTTGTCTCTTTCGATGTAGCCGTAGAGCGCGTCAGAAACGCATAATCGTTCGACATGTCTTTGAAAACAACCATCTTATAATTATCCGGATGAATACCTTTCTTCATAAAAAAATCCTATTAAATTTTTGAGGTGCAAAGGTACAACTTTTTTTGATATGTACAACGTTTTTTAATTTTTTTACCACAAAGGCTCACAAAGAACTTTCACAAAGAACACAAAATATTGAATTATATTAAAAATAAAATAAATAAAATTTCAATACAATAAATAAAATTCATCAACAAAATTATTTTATTAAAAAAAATTATTACCTTTGCCGAAAAAATTTTTAGAGTATGTTACCATGTCATTGTCCGAGTTGTCAAACTTCTCTTATCGTAAAGGAGATGCTGTGCGAAGGTTGTTCAACCGAGGTTCACGGTCGTTTTAAGTTGCCAATTTTGGCAGAATTGTCTGTGGAGGAACAAAATTTTGTTCTGAGTTTTGTTAAAAACAGTGGAAGTCTGAAAGAAATGGCTAAGCAACTAAGTTTAAGCTATCCTTCCGTACGGAATTTATTGGATGAAATTATTGAAAAAATTAAAAAATTAGAGCATCATGAGTAAAAAATGGAGATGGATTTGGAATCCTTTTGAAAAAATCGCCGGATGGAGAGCTTTCGGCATCGGTATTGTAATTCTTTGTTTAACAACCGTTTTAGGCTATTTCAGCAACACGGTGTTTTATGGAATTTCGATAAAATTAGTTCAAAGCATAACAAGGTATCAACCAATCTAAAAGGTGCAAAATGCGTCTTGTTGTTCATTGCCGTAATACTGATTGCCGAAATAATTCTCAATGTCGTCCTGTCTTTTCTGAAATTTAGTTTTTAACAACACGTTTCTTTTATTTTTGTTAAAAAAAAAAAACAGAATATAATGATTATGTTTGTTGATAAGTGTTGATAACGGTGTAACTTGCTGTACCAAAGGATTGAAATTTCTAAAAAATTGTTGATGGTCTTTTGAAAACAAGGATGAAAAGAAGTTGAAAAGTTTTTTCGATAGATGATGATGGAAAAGTTTTTAACGATGAAGTGAAAGGTTTTAACGGAAAAAAGAGTGGAAAAGTTGAAAACTTTTTGTTTTTTTATATAGTGCAAAGATACGATTTTTATTGTTTCCTTAAATCCGCAAGCAGTTATTAACGGATATGGCAAAGATACGCAAAATTTTTAAAAGCACAACTCCATTCGCAGGAGTTTTTTGGGTGAACGATGAATTTTCCCGTTCTGGATTAGGGAAACTCATTGATAATCAATTAGGAATTCGTTCTTCGAGTTGCGGATATTCTTACAGTAATCTTTTTCGCAACTTTTTCAATCTTTTTTTCAGTGGGGGCGAATGTGCGGAAGACCTTCAGCAGCATTTCCGTCCGACGCTGGAACAGATTCCGAACAATAAAGTTGCCAATGTGATACTTCTTCGGGAAACAAAATCGCTTCGCCACGATAACGCGCATTCAGTCCGTCGGCTATCGCCCACAACTGCTCCGCTTTTATCCCATCCAAACGACCTACGGACAAAATTGTGCGACTGCGCGTGTTACCGAGTATGTCCCGATAACTCTCAACCAAACGGTAATAAATTTGCATCTTTCCTGTCTGCAAATCCGTCTTCATATCTGCCCTGAAAAACATGCTGCAAAAATACTACTTATTCCATTGATAATCAATGACATTTTCGCACTACAAAGCACTTCCAAAAAATAATTATGCTCAATATCAACGCTTTACGAAAATATAGCATAAAAAAAACTTTCCCTTTGGGGCTAAAAATGCCACTTTTATCGGAATTTTCAGTGTATTACGGAGGGAGGGGCTGCAATGTGGGTTATAATAAGAGGGCGCAAGTGTACGACTTTTTTAATATGAAAAGAAAAAAAATAAAATAAATCTTATCCCTGCACCGGCGCCACCTCTGCCAGCCCGTTCACGCGGTACATCCGTTTAGTGTGCTGACATTGGCATTGGTAATGTGTGCGCAGTTTTTCGAGTTTTTTGAAGATGCGTCCGTTGAGGGCGAAAAGGGCATCGACGGGAATTTCCTGTAGCAGGATTGATTTTTT
This sequence comes from Bacteroidales bacterium, assembly GCA_009777825.1. GTDB lineage: Bacteria > Bacteroidota > Bacteroidia > Bacteroidales > WRLA01 > WRLA01. The sequence goes on along the minus strand of WRLA01000014.1, from coordinate 31,893 downwards.
CCGGTCGTAGCGTTGCAGGATGACGGTCAGGTTTTTATCTCCGGTGGAGGCTCTGGGATTTTGCAGGTGGGAGCGTAGCGCCTGTTTCAAGTCCGGCGGGAAGATGTCGTTGTCGAGCATGGGCGTCATCATGGCGGCGAAAGTGGTTTTCCACAAGCGACCGTGCGGCTCGCGGATGGATTTGTTCTTCTTCCATGCTTCCAAGTGAGCCATCTCGTGTACTAATGTGATGAGGAAAGAGTACGGATTCAGCGAGCCGTTGATGCTGATGCGGTGGTTAGGATAGTTGACGGGAGGACGGTAGTCGCCGTGTTTGGTCGCCCGCTGTCCGGTAACTTTCAGATGAACGCGGTTGCTATCCAAAAAAGGAAAGACGAAGTCTATGGCTCCGGCGGGAAGAAATTCGGCGAGTTCGTTTTTCATCTATCTAAGTGGTTTGGAGGATGTAAGTGCGTTCAAGGCATGGCTCCTGATGGGAAAATTTCGGGCAGTTGCAGTTTTTCTTGTGTCTTTTGTGTTTGTACTTTTTCGCACCGTAATGATTTGTTTTACAGGACGATGCGAACAATAAACAGACGCATACAAAAAGAATGGTTTTGAGCAAACGGGGCATAATTTTATTTTTTAATTGGATATAAAAACGGTTCTTTTGAGGGTTTATTTTTAGTATCATAAAAAATTTGTACCTTTACCCCCTTTAAAACAGTATCTATGAAACCTATTTTAATCACTGTTTTTTGTGTTTTTTGCGTGCCTTTCGTGGTGTTGTGCAGCAATCCGTGGCGACCTTCGGGGGCGCGGCAGGCGGGTTTGGGCGGCGCTTCGGTGGGGGTGTCCGACTTGTGGTCGGCGAGTAATAATCAGGCGGGGATGGCTTTCTTTCAGTTGCCGGCGGCGGGCGTTTATTTCACCAATGCCTACTTCCTCGAACAACTGAGTACCAAATCCATAGTGGCGACCATGCCCATCAAAAGCGGCGCTTTTGGCGTTACCGCTAATTACTTCGGACACGCCTATCACAACGAAATCAACGCCGGACTCTCCTACGCCCAGCGTTTCGGGAAATCTTTCGCCGCCGCCGTACAACTTGATTATCTGCACTTCGGACAGGGCGGCTATAACGATTTGAAAAATAAAGACAACGTCTCTTTCGAGTTGTCTATCATGGGACAAGTTACCAAAAACCTCTCGGTGGGGGCGCATGTTTTCAATCCGGTGGGTGTGAAGTACAACGATTATGCCATCATTCCGGCGTGTTATCGCGTAGGGTTGGGATGGTTTCCCGTTAAGGAAGTCCTTATAGCGGCAGAGGTAGAGATGCAAACCAACGAAAAAGAGAACATCAAACTCGGAGTGGAGTACACCCCGTTGAAAATCATCTCTATACGCACCGGATTTTCTTCAGCCCCGCAGTTGTGGGATTTCGGCGTCGGATTGAACCTCAAAGACTTCTCCCTCGATTTAACCCCAACGTGGGACATGACGCTCGGATGGTCCACCCACGTATCAGTCTCTTACCAATTTAATAAATACAAGCAATGAGACGCTGCGTACAATGTGTGTTCTTCCTCTTCATCGCCATGTCGGTTTTTTCGCAAACCATCCCACAAGAAGAACGGGACATGCTGGCAGAGCGCATCGAAGACCTCTTCTCCGACAATGAAGAAGACGCCCAAATTGACCTGAGCGAAATCATTGACGCCATCGAAAATCTGCAACAAAACCCTGTCTATATCAACAGTTCCGACCTTGAAGAGTTGTCGCGACTCTTCTTCCTCGACGAAATGAAAATCCACAAAATCATCGCCTACACCTATACCTACGGCAGTTTCCTTTCGACCAACGAACTGTATGGCATTGAAGGACTTACCGCAGAGGAGGTGGACTTAATCATCCCTTTCATCTCGTTGGAAAAAGCGCCTGTTTTCCGCAAAACGACCGTAAAAGACGTTTTCACCAGAGGAAAACAGCAAATCATCGGGCGTTATCAGCGCGTGTTACAGGAACAGCGCGGCTATATGGACGACTCCATCGCCAAGTCGTTGAAATATGCGGGAGATCCCAATAAGTACTACCTGCGCTATCGTTTTAAGTACAAAGATCAGGTCAGTTTCGGCTTTACCTCCGAAAAAGACGCAGGCGAAGAGTTTTTCAAAGGCAACAATCCCTACGGTTTCGACTTTTATTCCGTCCACTTTTTTATAAACAACAAAAACCACGTCCTCGACAAATTGGCTGTGGGCGACTATCACCTCACCTTCGGACAGGGACTGACGATGTGGTCAACCTACTCCTTCGGACGACCTTCCGACGGCGTCAACATCAAACGCTCTCCAAACGGCATCTCGCCCAGCACCTCTGCCAACGAAAACCTGTTTTTCCGCGGAGCCGCCGCCACCTTAAAATTTAAACGACACTACATCACCGGCTTCGCCTCCTACTCGAAACGGGACGCCAGCATTTCGTTAGACGACGAAGACATGAGTTATTTCACCTCCTTCTCCGACGACGGAATGCACCGAACCGCCAACGAAATAGCCAAGAAAAACGTTATCAATCAAACCGTTGTGGGCGGACGCTACGAATGGCGCGGCTACAACCTGCGCGTCGGCGCCACCGGCTTCAGCGCCCAATGGGACGTCCCCAGAGAACCTGACGACCGACCCTATAACCTCTACGCCTTTTCGGGAAAATCGCTCTCCAACGCAGGCGTGGACTTCGTCTGGATTTACCGTAAGTTTGAGGTTTTTGGCGAAGGGGCATACAGCAGTCAAGGCGGATTTGCCGGCATCGGCGGCGTGAAGGCGCATCTCGCCTCGCGCTTCGAAGCCTCGCTGTCGGTGCGCCATTACGAGAAAGATTATGTCAACTTCTTCTCCAGCGCCTTCGGCGTCAATTCCAACAATGTCAACGAAACCGGCGTCTTTGCGGGATTCAACACCATCATCAGTTCCAAGTTCACCCTTTCCGGCTACGCCGACACCTACCGTTTCCCCTACATGAAATACCAAATCTACGCCCCCACGCGCGGAAACGACTACTCGCTGCAATTGACATACAACCCGAACCGCGTAGTTACCATGTACCTGCGCTACCGCAACACCACCCGCGAATACGGCGAGAGCAGCGACACCATCAAACAGACAGCACCCCGAACCAAAAACAACATCCGCTGGCAAGGTGACTTCACCGTTTCCAAAAATATCGTCCTGAAAACACGTGCGGAATACAATCATAATCAAAGAGAAAGCAAAGAGAACACGAGCGGCTTTATGATGTATCAGGACTTTGTCTATCGCTCCTCCAACAGCCGCTTCACGACCGCCCTCCGCTACGCCTGGTTCAACACCGACAGTTACGACGATCGCTTCTACGCCTACGAAAACGACCTCCTCTACACCTTCTCCGTGCCGGCTTACTACTATAAAGGAAACCGCGTTTACCTGCTCTGTTCCTACAAAATAACCGAAAACATCACCGCCTGGCTACGCATCGCCAACACCTTCTATTCCGACAAAAACACCATCGGCTCCGGCGGAGAAGAGATATATGGGAATAATAAGACGGATGTTAAGGCACAAATCATTATTAAGTTGTGAAATGGAAACAAATAATAAGAGAATGAGAAAGTTTTACTTTGTTTATCCAATTTGTGCGACACTGTTGCACAAATCTACAAAAGCCCAAACACTGTCCGGACAAATTGGTGAGACACTGTCTCACATATTGACATGTTGTAAGCCACCCGTGAGACGACATCGCATAAATTGACAGAATGATAAAGAAATTGATAAAGACAAAGAACGAGTTAAACAAAACAGAAGAAGTTAATGTAAAAAAGATATGATTAATGAAATTAGAAATCAGAAAGCCAATATAATAGCCAATATAATAATTGGTGTATTGACAAGTATACTTGCTGCTATTCTTGTTTATTTCTCTCCTTTGATAGCAGGTTGGATTAGAGAATGTGATATATTTTATATCATTTGGACTATAATTTTTATTTGTAGTCTACTGGGAATACTAATAAAAACCACACGAGAAATTCTTTTAGAAAAGATAAAAAAAATAAAAAAACTCGAAAATAAAAAAAACTTTTTTATTGCAATATCTTTCTATGTTATTTTATTTGTAATATTTCTTGCTTCTGAATATTTCCGCACAAAGAAAGAATATTACGCCGATTATGTTGACAAAAATGGAATACCAACAGGCATTATTGAACTCAAAAAATCGGAAGTAAGTAAACGGTACTCTCATTATCGCTTTGAAAAATCGCGGTTGAAACTCCGTAGAGTTGTATATGCCAATTCGGACGGAATGCCGATGGAACATAATAACCCTGAATATACCGACCGCCCTGCGATACAGAAACTAAAATATGGTGGAATACTAAATAGACGTTTAAATAGTATCGAACTCATAAATGCACAAGGTAAAACTGTTGCTTTCCATTTTTTTGAAGAGAAAGAAGCAGGGAAAGATTATGAACATATTCGCATAAGTAAGGATAAGAAAGGCGAAGACTCTGTCAGCTTGATGATATCCCATACAGTTTTTTCGATTGATACAACGATTAACTATTTTGAACAAAAAGCAAACATAACTGTTTTTGAAATAACGCGAGATGAAATGGGGTATATAACTCACAAGAAATTTAAAAACGAAAACAAAGAATACATTTGCGATGCTAATGGAATTTATGGCTTTGAATACATTTTGGATAATTTAGGACGTATCCGTGAGATATGCTATTTGGGATATGACAACAAAATGTATCAACCAAATAGAATTGGAGTAGCAAAGAAAGAATACGAATACGATAAATATGGAAATATTAGTGAAGTTAAATATCGGGGAGAATATAATAATCTTATTTTAAATGAGAGTTTCTGGGCAAGTTGTGCAAATATTGCAAATGAGGATGGAAATATTATAGAAATTAATTTTTACGGAACAAACGGCAAACCATGTTATAATAAATGTGGCTATGCTAAATGGACGGCTAAGTACGATGAAAAAGGACGCACAATAGAAGAATCTTTTGGGGGAGTAAACGGCGAACCGTCTTTTACGTGTAATGGTTTCGCAAAAAAGAAAATTGAATACAATAAAAAAGAAAATTCAGTTAAAATAGAACATTTTGGAATAAATGGCAAGTTGTGTTTGGTTAATGGCGGTTTTGCAAAAGTTATATCAAAATATGATAAACGAGGAAATGAAATTGAAGCCGCTTTCTTGGGAATATATGATAAACCGTGTACAAATGAATATGGTTTTGCGAAAGAAACAACCAAATACGACAAACGAGGTAATGTAATTGAACAATCTTTTTGGGGAACAGATGGTAAGCCGTGTTTGGTTACTGATAATTATGCAAAAGTTACAGTCAAATATGACAAACAAGGTAATCCAACTGAAGAGGCTTATTTCGGAATAGACAGTTTGCCATGCTTGATTACGGGTAATTTTGCAAAGATTACGTATAAGTACGATGAAAAAAATAATCCTATTGAAATCGCATATTTAGGAACAAACTACGAACTCTGTCAGAATGAATTTGGTTTTGCAAAGCGGACTGTAAAATATAACAAAGGCAATATAAGTGAAGTCGCTTATTTTGGAACAGACAATGAAGCCTGTTTGAATGAATATGGTTTTGCAAAACAAACAGCCGAATATGACATACGAGGTAATATGATTGAAAAATCTTTTTTGGGAACAGATAACAAGCCGTGTTTGGCTGCTGGTAATATTGCAAAGGTCGCATTTAATTACAACGAAAGAGGTAATTTAGATACAATAACCTGTTTTGGAACAAATGACAGTGCATATTTTGTAGTAACATTCGAGTATGACGAAAGAGGCAATAAAACTGAAGAATCTTATTTTCTAACAGGAAATGTGCCATGTTTGAATAGAGGTGAATATGCAAAAAAAACATCTAAATACAACGAACAAGGTAATTTAACGGAAGGGGCTTTTTTCGGAACAGATGGCGAACCATGTCTAATTACTGGTAATTTTGCAAAGGTTATGCTTAAATACAACGAAAGAGGTAATCCAACTGAAATTGCTTATTTCGGAACAGACGGCGAACCATGTTTACACCAAGATGGTCTTGCAAAAAAAACCATTAAATACGATGAAAGAGGTAATCGGATTGAACAAGCTTATTTTGGAATAGATGACACACCATGTTTGCACCAAGATGGTATCGCTAAATGGACTATTAAATACGATGAGCGAGGAAATCAAATTGAATGTGCTTATTTTGGGACGGACGACAATTTGTGTTTGATTAAAAATTATGATTATGCCAAATGGACGGCTAAATACGATGAGCAAGGGAATCAAATTGAATGGGCTTGTTTTGGAACGGACGACAAATTGTGGTTTAATCAAAAAGAGGGTTATGCCAAATGGACGGCTAAATACGATAAACATGGAAATAAAACGGAATTTGCTTATTATGGTGCGGACAATAAATTACATTTTCACGAAGAAGATGGTTATGCAAAATGGAAGGCAAAGTACGATGAACAAGGAAATCAAATAGAATTTGCTTATTTCGGAACAAATAGCGAGCCATGCTTGAATGAAGATGGCTATGCAAAAAGGACGGCTAAGTACAACAAAAAAGAAAATCAAATAGAAGTGTCTTATTTTGGAACAGATGGCAAGCCATGTTTGCTTAATGACGATCATGCAAGATGGATAGATATGTACGATGAAAACGAACAGTAAATCAAATAAAAAGAAAATGGATTTTAAAATAATAATGACAATGAAGAGGTTTATTTTAATTTTAGCAGTAACTATTCTTGCTTATTCGACAGTATATTCTTCCGAGCAAATTCCGGACAGGTTGATAATTGGGAAAGATACTATTTACTTGAAAACCTTCCCATTAGAGTATTTGCGTGTTAAACACAGAGCGTTAAAAGCGCCTTTCGATTATGACGGATACCCTTTCTCTCATACAGCGTGTTATAGAGGATATGTTGCAACTTGGCAAATTATTGACGAAACCTTGACTCTTAAAGAAATTGAAAAAATAGACTCTTTAGGAACCCAATTGAACATAATCGAATATTTTACAAACAGTGTTTATACTCCGAAAACATTAAATGGCTATGTTGTAGCAGATTGGTATTCTGACACATTAAAACTTTATGACTTTTTTTGTTACAATTTTGCATATAAGCGCAATGATTTTTATGTTAGCAGAGATTTTGGGGGAGAAAAAGACAAAAGAATCGAATTGGTATTTGAAAATGGAAAATTAGTCAGAAATGACATAATTCCGATTGAAACCTATCTGCTTGGAGATACTTTAGGATTAGATGTGTATTATTATCAAAATTGGTTTGTAGGATATAAACCTGTTTATGTACAAGGTATTGTCAGAGAAAATAATGGTAAAAAAGTATTACTTGAAATATTTTCTTTGGGAACAGATAAAAAAAGTATAAAAAGAAAACTTCAGAAAGAAATTTACATTGGCTATGTTTGGGTTAATCCAAGATATTGTAAAAAGAATCAACAAAATTGTATAAATTTTCAACAAAAGACACCATGACACAAAAACGCATCGCCGCCATCCACGACATATCGGGCTTTGGAAAATGCTCGTTAACAGTCGCTTTACCTATTCTTTCCGCTGCCGGAGTTGAGACTTCCGTCGTCCCCACCGCCGTGCTTTCCACGCATACGGGAGGACTGCCCGGATTCACCTACCGCGACCTGACGGAAGACATTCGCCCCTTCACGCAACATTGGAAATCGCTCAATCTGACATTCGACGCCATCTATACCGGATTTCTGGGTTCGTTTGAGCAGTTGGAGTTGGTGAAAGAGGTCTTTGACATGTTTCGGTCGAAAGAGACTTTGATTATGGTTGACCCCGTGATGGCGGACAATGGAAAACTCTACTCCATCTTCTCGCCGGAGTTTGCCGTCGGCATGAGGTCGTTATGCGAAAAAGCCGACATCATCGTTCCCAACATCACCGAAGCGGCATTACTCACCGGAGAATCGTATTGCGAAGGTCCTTACAATCAGGATTATATCGAGTCGCTGATGAAAAAGTTAAGCGCGATAGGGACGAAGCAAATCGTTCTCACCGGCATCTATTTCGATGAAGACGAGTTGGGCGCAGCCACCTACGAGCGAGATTCCGGTAAAATCGAATATGCCTTTGCCAAGCGCGTCCCCGGCTTTTTTCACGGGACGGGCGATGTCTTCGGGAGCGCATTGCTGGGCGCGTTACTCAACGGTTTCGACCTGCGTCAAGCCGCCCAGATAGCGGTGAACTTCACCGCCAACAGCATACAACGCACCTTCGAGGCAAAAACAGATGTGCGCTTCGGCGTTAATTTTGAACAGAGTATCCCTGCGTTCCTTAGAGATTTGGGGTTGGTTTAATGAGTTTTACAATATGATCGGATTTTGTGATGGTAAAAAAAGGTTTTATTTTCGTTCTTTTTCTCTGTCTCCTGCTTGCCATGTTATCATGCAAAGAGGGGAAAGAGATACAAGTTTCGCCGGAAACGTTTTCTCTTGAGGGCGAATGGTCGTTTCGGTCTGACGATGGCGCGTTGTGGTTTCCCGCTACCGTTCCGGGATGCGTACATACCGACTTGTTGTACAATCGGATGATTCCGGATCCGTTCTTCTCTTCCAATGAAGACAGCGTACAATGGATTGCGGAGACAACATGGGAGTATCGCAAACTGTTCAACGCTGATGAACTTCGGAAACGTTGTAAAAACATCGAATTGGTGTTTGAAGGCATTGACACCCATGCCTCTATCTTCCTCAATGGGACTCAATTAAGTGCGGAAACGCCTTCGGGGAAGACCAATAATATGTTTCATCCATGGATTTTCGATGTTTCCAAAATGTTGAAAAAGGGAGACAATGAGTTGTTGGTACGCTTTCATCCGGCGACGGATTACAATGCGGCTGAAGCGGAAAAGTTAGATTATACGCTACCCGACGAGCGGGCTTTTTCCCGAAAAGCGCCGTATCACTTCGGATGGGACTGGGGTGCTACATTAATCACTTGCGGTTTGTGGAAGCCTGTGTTTTTGTTGGGTTGGAATGAGTTTAAAATCGAAAACATGCAGATTGTGCAAAAGGCGCTTTCCGACGAATCGGCGCAGATGCGTGTCGCCGTTGAGGTGTTTTCGGACAAAGCGGCGACTGCGGATTTCTATCTCGAAGTAGATCGGGACACGCTGCTTGTTGAACAAAATGTTACTTTGAACAAGGGGAAAAACGTGATTTTCAGAGATTTCGAAATCGAAAATCCGGAACGGTGGAATCCCAACGGATTGGGTTCGCAGAAGTTATACGACGTGGAAGTAACGTTACAAAGCAAAAAGACCCTCGCCCACATTTCCGCTCAAACAGGGCTGCGGACGATAGAATTGGTTCGCGAAAAAGACTCAACAGGGATTTCTTTCACCTTTTACATCAACGGGAAAGCCGTTTTTATGAAGGGCGCCAACTACATCCCGCAGGATAACTTCCCGAACAGAGTTACTTTGCAACAACACCGAACATTGTTGACCGCCGCAAAAGACGCCAATATGAACATGTTGCGTGTGTGGGGCGGCGGCGTTTATGAGGATGACGACTTTTACCGCCTGTGCGACAGTCTCGGCATCTTGATATGGCAGGATTTTATCTTTTCCTGCGCGTTATATCCGGGCGACTCCGGCTTTTTGCGGTCTGTGGCGAAAGAGGCTGAGTATCAGGTAAAACGGTTGCGCAATTATCCTTGCCTCGCTCTTTGGTGCGGCAATAATGAGGTGAAAAACGGATGGGACGACTGGGGTTGGAAAAACCAATATTCCCAAAACGAACAGGACGAAATCTGGTCGCACAACCGGACGATTTTCGAAAATATCCTGCTGGAAGCCATCTCTAACTACGATTCGGGACGGGCATATCACACTTCATCTCCGGAATGGGGATGGGGGCATCCGCAGTGCATCACCGAGGGCGATTCCCACTATTGGGGCGTTTGGTGGGGCGAAGAACCGTTTGAGGTCTGGGACGCCAAAACCGGACGGTTCATGTCGGAATACGGCTTCCAATCGTTTCCCGATTACGCCACCATTGCCTCTTTTACCGAGCCTGACGACAGGTTTTTGTATTCCGCCGCCATGAAAACGCATCAAAAACATCCCCGCGGATACGAAATCATCCGTGATTACATGAAACGCGACTATAACGTTCCAAAAAATTTCTTCAACTATGTCTATGTCAGCCAGTTGCTGCAAGCCCGCGGCATGGAAAACGCCTTTGAAGCCCACCGCCGCAAAAAGCCACACTGCATGGGAACGCTCTACTGGCAACTGAACGACTGTTGGCCCGTGGTCTCGTGGAGCAGCATTGACGCCAAATATCGAAGAAAAGCCTCGTACTATGCCGCACGAAACGCTTTTCAACCGATCATCCTCTCCGTCGCTCCGGAAAATGACGACTTGGTTTTTTTCATCGTCTCCGACTTACAGCACGAAATTACCGGAAATATCACCCTGCGATGGGAAGATTTTACGGGAGAGGTGATAGATGAGAAAGTTTTTGAAACAATGGTCGTGCCGGAAAATTCCTCACAGTCATTTCACCGCCTTCCGAAAACAATCTTTGAGGATTATTTTACCACAACCATGTTGACATTGCACTTCGACACGCTCAGTGTATCACACTTCGACACACTCACTGTATCACATTCCGACACGCTCAATCTATCCGACGACCAACAAGGAACTATCGCAAAAAACATCTATTATTTCGTCCCGCCAAAACTCTTGGAATTACCTGATTATCAGTTAAATATAACTGTTGAAGAAGAAAATGGCCATTACGAAATAACCATCTCCGGAAACGGAACATTAGTGAAAAACCTCTACCTCTACACCGAATCCGACATAGAAGGCGTGTTCTCGGATAACTTTTTCGACCTCCTCCCCAACGAAAGCAGAAGATTGACCTTTAAGCCGGTAAACAGTGTAAATTCGTTTGCAGAATTTAAAGGTAAACTTAAAACGTTGACTTTGAAAGAGGCAAAATAAGGTAGATTATACTCTCATCGTCAGCGAGATACGATCCCGTTCCATATCCACGTCTAACACCTTCACGGTTACTTTCTGGTTTAGGGAGACCACCTCCGAAGGGTTTTTCACAAATCCCGCTCGCAGTTGGCTGACGTGTACCAATCCGGACGTTTTGACGCCGATGTCCACGAAGGCGCCGAAAGCGGTGATGTTGGAGACGATGCCTTGCAGGGTCATTCCGGGTTTCACGTCGGCGATGCTTCGGATGGCGTCGTCAAACTCCATGGCGGCGAAATCTTGGCGCGGGTCGCGTCCGGGACGTTTCAACTCTTCGATGATGTCGTTCAAGGTGGGGGCGCCGACTTCGGCGGTGATGTAGCGTTTGACGTCAATTTGGGCGATGAGTTCTTTGTTGGCAATCAGCGTTTTAGTGTCCACGTTGAGGTCTTTTGCCATTTTTTCCACGATATGATAACTTTCGGGATGTACCGACGAGTTGTCCAAGGGATTTTCGGCGTCGCGGATGCGGAGGAAACCGGCTGCCTGTTCAAAGGTCTTGGCGCCGAAACGCGGTATTTTGAGGAGTTCCTTTCGTGATTTAAAGGCTCCGTTGGCTTCTCGGTAGGCGATGACCTTTTCGGCTAAGGCGCCGCTCATGCCCGACACGTAGGAGAGCAGTTCCCGTCCGGCGGTGTTGAGATGAACGCCGACGACGTTGACGCAACTAACCACAACATCGTCCAAACGTTGTTTGAGCGCTTTTTGGTCAACATCGTGTTGATATTGTCCTACGCCGATGGATTTTGGGTCAATCTTCACCAACTCCGACAGCGGGTCTTGCAGTCGGCGACCGATGGAGACGGCTCCGCGCACCGTAACGTCGTAGTTAGGAAACTCCCGCCGCGCCACGTCGGAGGTGGAGTATATCGATGCGCCGCTTTCATTGACCATGACTGCGATAAGATCTCTGTCGAACCTGACTTTGCGGATGATGTCTTCCGTTTCGCGTCCCGCCGTGCCGTTTCCGATGGCGATGGCTTCGATGTGAAACATATTTGCTAAGGCACGCAGTTTGTGCATGGAGAGTTCTTTTCCATCTTTGTTGAGATGCGGATAGATGGTTTCATTGTGCAGCAGGTCGCCTTGCCGGTTCAGGCACACTAATTTACAGCCGGTACGGAATCCGGGGTCAATGGCGAGGACGTTTTTTTCGCCGACGGGCGCCGCCATAAGCAGTTGTTGCAGGTTTTCGCCGAATATCTGGATGGCTTTTTTGTCGGCAGATTCTTTTATCTCGGCGCGTATTTCATTCTCCACCGAAGGTTCGACAAGCCGTTTATAACTGTCTTCGACGGCACGCGCCACATACTTCGCCGCCTCGCTGTCGTTTCTCACGTAGCCGCGTTGGATGCCGGCGATGGCTTCGTCGGCGTCGGGTTCTATTTTCAGACGCAAAAATCCCTCGTTTTCACCTCTGAAAATCGCTAAGATACGGTGCGAAGGCGCTTTCATCGCCGGTTCGCTCCAATCGTTCCAGTCGGCATATTTCCGGGCGTCCTCTTTTTTGCCTTTTACCTCTTTCACCGCCTTGCTTTGCAGCATCGCCGAGCGACGGAACAGATTGCGGATGCGATTGCGCACCACAGCATCCTCGCTCACCCATTCGGCGATGATGTCGCAAGCGCCGTCTAACGCCTCTTCGACGCTGTTGACGCCTTTTTCCGTTGAGACGAATCGTTGCGCCATGTTTTTCACATCGCCGTAGTGTTGCGCCATCAGCATCTTGGCTAACGGCTCCAAACCTTTCTCTTTGGCGACGGTGGCGCGGGTACGCCGTTTCGGTTTGTAGGGTAGATAGAGGTCTTCCAACTCGGAGAGCGTTTGCACAGCGTCTATCTTCTGTTGTAACTCAGGCGTCATTTTCCCCTGTTCGACGATGCTTTCGATGATGGCGGCGCGTCGTTTTTCCAACGCCGTCAACCGCTCGTTTTCGTCGCGGATTGCCATAATCTGCACCTCGTCCAACGAGCCGGTGCGCTCTTTCCGGTAACGGGAGATGAAAGGGATAGAAGCGTCCTCGCTCAATAACTGTAAAACGCTCTCTACCTGCCATAACGAGAGGTGCAGCGCGGCGGCGATTTGTTTTGAAAAAGATGTTGTCATTATTTATTTTTAAACTTTTTGACATTAAAATTATCTAATCCACAAAAAATCAATGTTTTCCGATGTTTCTATGACATCCAATTCGTGGTGGTCGGACGAAATTACTTTTGCCTTGTGCCATTTTGCCGTTGCCAAGACAAAGGAATCACCGAGTGAGATTTTATATTTAGATTTCATATATCCTGCGCTTTTAATTGTGCTTTCCGTTATTTCGTAGATGATTTTTATTTTGGTTTGTATAATCTGTTCAAAAAATAAATCGGCGCTATCTATTCCAAGTTCTTTAGCCACGTTATAATAAATCTCAAGAAGTGTTACAGAATGTATGAACACTTCAGCATCACTTTCAATAGCGCTTTTTACGATATTCATGCCTTGTTCTCCTTTTATCAATGCAAGAACGGCACAAGCATCTAATACAAACTTATTCATAACCGAATTTCCTTTCCTCTAATTTTTTTTCAATTCCTTTGTTTTTCGCAAAATCATCAGAAGACAACAATCTTGTGTTTTTGAACATTCCACATAATTTGTCCATAGCCGTGTTTTGATTGACATTGTCTTTTTCGGTAGCAGTTAAAACCATTGTGTTATCTGTTGTAATGGCTGTAATTCTTCTGTTACCGAAAATCTGCAAGACCAACGGTTGAATTTCATTTACAGTTATAGTTGTGTAAGACATAAAACCTCCTTTTGTATGAGAATGCAAATGTACATGAATTTTTCGAATTATTAATAGATAAATAAAAAAATTTTACTTTTCCTTGTTGCAATATAAAATAGTTGTATCTTTGCGCACGAATTATAAACAGAATTATAAATAAAAAAATATTGTTGAATTATGGACATCGAACAATGTGCTAACAAGCACAAAACAGGACACATAGAATAGCGTTTTGCTACGCCTTGCTCTTGAAATGTAGGAAGTTTCAAAGGTTGATGCAAGAATAGTCCAATAATGCGGACTTATTTATTTGTATTAACGGGTACTTTCCTACAACCTCAAGAGCGGATTCAAGTCCGCTTTTTTGTTTGTCGGAAATTTGAAAATAATGAATGGCTATCAACATATAAGACAGAACCGCAACTGTTCCCAAAACTCGCGGAGTGAAACTGCAAAAACACTCAAAAATAGTGCGGGGAGAGATGAAACTCCTAAAACGGGCGGGTTATTTCCTACGAAAAGCCACACGAGTAGAAGGAGTAAAAAATTTGTAATTTAAAACCTCACAATGTATAGGTTAATTGTATTTAGAAATGAAAAAAGTAATTTTAATTTTAGTAGCCGTAATTGGCTTTGGAATGAGTGTACACGCAGCAGACCCGCCTACTTGTAAAATAAAAGGTGCTTATGGAACTGTAATTGTAAAAGGGATTACATTGCAAGTAGAACGGCAGCCTACTCTCAATAACGAAACAACAACAGGGACGGTTAAGTTTACATTTAGCAATAGTTCCAAAGAAAAAGCAAATGTAACATATTCGTTGTCTGTCGCAGGAGTACAGGTAGTAGTTAATGAAGATGAATTAATTAACCCAGCTGAAACCAAGATGGAAATACCATTTACCATTAAGACTAGCAAGAAAGGATTAACAAAAGCCGACGTGAAAATCACCCTTTCAGGAGCAGATTGTGAAAAAAATTAATTTCCGCTTACGCTGATTTGTAATCGGTGCGCCCCGCGCTCTAAAAGAGTGTAATCAGTTTTCAATCCCGCCTCGTGCGGGATTTTGTTTTCGGGGGATTGGGAGTATGACAAATTGGACAGTTTTGCAACATGTTTGCGTAATGCATTAGATTCCTCATGTCGCTACGCTCCATTCGGAATGACGATGGAGGGACTGTCTTAAAAGCACGCAGATAATATGGATTTTCGCAGATAATAAACTTCTGCGATTTCCATATATACCTGATTATCAATGACATAAAAATCTGCGTCATCTGCGTGCTAAAGCACTTTTGAGACACCGCCCCTCTCTTAAAGCGCACATTGTCATTTCGACTGCGAGGTACGAAGCAGGAGAAATCTCATCTTTTAAACACCGTCATTAACATTAGTCCAATTTGTCATACACTCCCTGTATATCACGCCCCCGAGTTAGTCAAGAAAAGTGTATCTTTGCAGTCGAATTTGTTGCAAAAAAGTGTTTAATATTCAATAAATGAACTGCAAAAAAATGTATAGGACTGCAATTAAACAACTCATACAGTGGAAGTTAGATAAAAACAAAAAGCCGCTTATGTTTTTAGGCGCACGGCAGGTTGGAAAAACTTGGCTTATTCAGGAATACAGAAAATAAACAAATATCTTTGCAGACAAAAATGATACGTATCAGATTATCCTACAACCAAGGTTACAAGTGGTTTCACGAGAATGACATTTACGTCAAAGGATACATCCTTACGCCTGACAATCAGGTGTTAAGAGATGAAACGCTTGTACATTACTTTGCTTCGGTTGAGACGCCGGAGGAGTTCAAGACGAAGTTGCAACAGGCAAATGGATTGTTTTCGGTGGTCGTCCAGAGGGGCGAGCGTCTTTTCGCGGCGGTGGACAATGTCAGGGCGTTTCCGTTGTTTTATTATCAACGGGATGGTTTTTTTGCTGTTACCGACTCTCCGGACGAATTGACGGCGGACGATGTGCCGTTGTCCATTGATGAAGATCATGCGGTCATATTGGGTTGCGCCGGTTTTGTTACCGGAAATAAGACGTTGCTGAAGAATGTTTTTCAACTTGTAGCCGGCGAATATCTTTATTTTGAAGATAATACGTTAAAAAAAGATTTTCACACGCAATTTTTGACCAACGATTTCTTTTCACTTTCGCGGGAAGAGTTGAAGACGGAATTGAAGAAAGTGATTGATAAAATGGGAAAAAATCTCGTTAAAATATTGGATAACCGTCCGGTGGTGATACCGTTGAGCGGTGGTTTTGATTCCAGACTTTTGGCGTATCTGCTGCGAAAAAACAATTACGACAACGTGTTGTGTTACACTTTCGGCGCCGCCGGCAACAGTGAATTGCACAATGCCCGCGCTACTGCCGAAAGGCTTGGTTATGAATGGATTTTTGTGGAATACAATGAGTTTTACAATGAAAAAATGAATCAAAATCCCGTGTTCAAGGAATACACGCACTTTTCGGGATGTTATTCTTCGCAGTTGGCGGAACAAGATTTTTTTGCATTGCAAAGGCTGTTTTCGTTAAATAAAATAGCGGAAAGTTCGGTGTTTATTCCGGGACATTCGGGGGCGATAGCGGGCTCCTGGGTGAAGAAAGAAATGACCAATCCGGACTTCTCGTATGTTGATTATGTGTTGGAAACGATATTTTCGCAGGTCTTGCTCCGCAAAAAAGAACGCCGGATAATACAAAGCGAAATTGACTTTTTGGATGATTCGGAACAGAGAGAAGCATATCCGCCCTATTTAATCTATGAAAACTGGCGGTTTCAGGAGGCGGCATCCAAATTTTTACATAACTGTGCGAAAATCTGGGACTTTTTCGGTTATGAATATCTGTTGCCTTTATGGGATTCGGCGTTGTTTGATTTTTTTGTAAAAGTCCCATTATCACACAAATACGACAAAAACCTTTACAAAGAGACCGTCAGCGAACTGTTTGCGGAATATGACATTTTTTTCCACGACGAAGAGATGTATCCGTCCGAAAAGTTACTCCGAAAAGTCTTTTTTCGCTCCATGTTGAAGAAAAAATTCCCGATTCTGAAAAAGTTCATCAATATATGGAAAACAGACCGCACCGGCGCCGAATTTTATATGAAAAGTTTTGTCGAAGAGTTGAAAAAAGAGGGCTGTTACAGAAAAATGCTGCATGTCAATGGAATTTTATCCGCATGGTATTTATTGGAGGCGCGAAAACGAATTAATTCGTATCTTTGCAAATCGAAATCATTGTTTACGATATGCAAAAACTAATTGTTAGAGAGGTTGAGCGCGGTTTTTTTGAAGAACTTGTCCGTTGTCCGGTTGTTGCTGTTCTGGGTCCCAAGCAGTCGGGAAAGAGCGCTTTTATCAATATGATAACCGACCGGATAGAGAAAATGCGCTATTTCAATTTGAAAAAATGGGAACATTTGGAGGCGTTATACGACGCCGAGACGATTTTCAAAACAACGGAAGAAGTCGTGTTCTGTATTGATAACATTCATCTGGCGCCGGAGTTGCTGTCGGTAATCGGAGCGCTGGTTGGTGCGGAGGTTACGCGGGCGCACTTTGTCGTTGCGGGCATTATGGCGGAGGAAGAATTACGACAGGCTTTGTCCAATGCTACGCCGGTCAGCATTTTTTTCTTGTCCGGATTGACGTTTGGAGAGTTGTTTCACCCGCTCGACTTCTCCATCACCCGTCATTGGCTGCGCGGCGGATTTCCGGAGAGTTATTTCGCCACCAGCGACACGACCAGCGTCGTCTGGCGGGAAAACTACCTGAAACAACTTATCGAAAACGACAACTCCCGCCTGGGCATATATCTCAGCGGGATGCAGTTGTACCGCTTGTTAAATACCTTCGCGCAAAATCAATCGGAATCGCTGCACGCCTCGAAGATAGCCGAAATATTTGAGGTAACGCACCCCACCATCCGGCGTTATGTGGAGATGTTGGAGAGTTCTTATTTTATGCGACTGCTCCTCCCGTATCCCGAAAAGACGAAAAAAAGAATCGTGAAAACCCCGAAAATATACATCCGCGACACAGGCATGCTCCACAAACTGCTCTCCATACACGACATGGAAACGCTACGGCAACATCCATTGCGGCTCGCCTCGTGGAAAGGTTATGTTATCGAAAGCATCCTGGCTGGTTTTCCGGAATGGAAAGGTTATTTTTATGAATCCGCCTCGGGCGGTTGTTTAGATTTGGTGATGATCAAGGACAAACAGAAAATCGCCATCAAAGCGGTCTTGTCAACAACGGAGATAACCGATCATTATCTAAATGCCGTCAATGACATTCATCCCGATTACACGTACGTCGTCTCCGCATCTTCGGTGGCGCAGTCGAAAGAGAATGGCAATATCGTAATGTGTACATTGTCGGAAACGATGGAGTGGATCAGAAAAAATAATGAATAAAAGTACAATATTTTGTTCACAATGAAAGGCGTTGGTGAAGGTGTGCCCCTCCTACTTCGGCGCCCGTATCATCAAAAAAGCCGCGACGAATATATAGAGAATATTCGGCAGCATCACACTCCAAAACGGCGACAGCCCTCCGATGATGGAGAACATGGAGGCAAATTGCATCAGCATGATATAGATAAAAGTGAGCGCAATGCCGATGACCACGTTGATGCCGGCGCCACCGCGAACCTTACGACTTGACAACGAAACGCCGATTAAAGTGAGTATGACCGAGACCAAAGGCGGCATCATCCGTTGATATTTCTCGATGAGGTAGGGTGCAGCGTTGGAAGGTCCTTTCAGCAGTTCTTTGTCAATGAAGCGATTAAGTTCCCAGTAGTCCATTATCTTTTTATCTTCGGTGTCGATGCTAAACTCGGCGGCATTAAACTCAAATGCCGTGTCCAAGTTGTTTCCTTTGAAGAATGATTCTTGTTCCCCGTCGAAGGTACGTACCAGATATTCAAAGAGATACCATTGTTTTGTCGAGTCGCGCCATTCGATTCGCGGGGAGGTTATTTTGTACACTTCCTGATCGTTTTCAAATTTTTCCATCGCAAACTTATTGCCGGTCTGGTTGGAGACGTTAAAACTTTCCACATAGACAAACGTCCCCGGACTGACCTGCATGTGGATGTTGATGTTGCGGTTTTGATATGGTTTCCGGTAGTAGAGTTTTTCAAACTCCCGCATGGTTCGATTCGTGTTAGGGATGATAAAATTTGCCAGCAACAAAGAGATGACGCCCAGCAGCAATGCCGCAAAGATGTAAGGCATCAAAAAACGCCAAAAACTGACGCCTCCGTTCAGGATGGCGATAATCTCGGTTCGGGAAGCCAAACGCGACGTGAAAAAGATAACCGCAATGAAAATGAACAAATAACTGAAAAGATTGAAAAAGTAGGGGACAAAGTTGAAATAGTAGTCAAAGATAATGGCTTTTGTCGGCGCGCCGCGACTTAAAAAGTCGTCAATCCGTTCGGAAAGGTCGAAAACGATGATGATCACCAGCAACGCCGCAGTGGTGAACAAAAATGTCCCGATGAACTTACGGATAAGATACCTGTCTATAATTGACGGAAAGCGCATATATTTCTTACTTTACAATCGTTGACTTAAAACTTTTACGATACGGTTTTTCCAAGAAGTAAACTTCCCTTCCATTATTTTATTGCGGGCTTCGTCCACCAACCACAAATAAAATGCGAGGTTGTGCTGACTGGCAATCATCGCCCCAAGCATCTCCTGTGCGACGAACAGATGCCTCAAATACGCCTTGGAGTACTGTTCATCCACGATGGAGGCGCCGTTTTCTTCGATGAGGGAGAAGTCGTCTTCCCATTTTTTGTTTTTGATGTTGATGATGCCGTTTTTGGTGAACAACATGCCGTTTCGTCCGTTTCGGGTGGGCATGACGCAGTCGAACATGTCAACGCCTAACGCAATGCTTTCCAAGATGTTGGCAGGCGTTCCCACGCCCATCAGATAGCGCGGTTTGTCGTGAGGCAGGATTCCGCAGACTAACTCGGTCATCTCATACATGGTCTCGTGGGGTTCGCCGACCGAAAGTCCGCCGATGGCGTTTCCGTCCGCTTCGCAGGAGGCGACAAACTCTGCCGACCGTCGTCTCAAATCGGCGTAAACGCTTCCCTGTACAATCGGAAACAGCGCCTGCCGGTAGTCGTAGCACGGCTCCGTCTCCCGAAACCGGACGATGCAACGCTGCAACCAGCGATGGGTCATCTCCATGGACTTTTTGGCGTAGTCGTATTCGCACGGGAAAGGCGTACATTCGTCGAAAGCCATGATGATGTCGCCGCCGATGACACGCTGAATGTCCATCACATTCTCCGGCGTAAAGATATGACGGGAACCGTCAATATGCGACTGAAACACAACGCCGTCCTCCTTCACCTTCCGTGTTCCCGACAGCGAATAGACCTGATAACCGCCGCTGTCCGTCAAAATCGGACGCTCCCAGCCGTTGAAACGGTGTAGCCCTCCGGCAGATTTCAATATCTCCAAACCCGGACGCAAATAGAGATGATAGGTGTTTCCCAAAATGATTTTTGCCTTCACGTCATCTCTAACATCGTGAAGATGAACGGCTTTTACCGTTCCGACCGTCCCCACAGGCATGAAAATGGGAGTGGGGATAACGCCGTGGTCGGTCGTTATTTCGCCGGCGCGGGCGCGGCTTTCGGGGTCTGTTTTTTGTAGCAGCATTCAATATTTATTTAAAATATTTTTTCGATTTTGTTGAAAAAAATGTTGTAATTGAAAAAATGTTGTATCTTTGCAAAAAATTTAACGACTGATAATTTTATGAGGGTTCGCTCTAACTTTATCAGTCGTTTTCTATTGCAGTTATACAATATTGTACCTTTTCTTTTGTGTTTCTTTTAACGCCAACTGTCAGTTTTATTTTTCCAAATTCCGATTTGTTATACTCCATTATAATTATTTTTTCGAATCTTTTTTGATTGTCTTTTGTCGGGTCTGAATTTTTGGGAATACCTTTTTGTACTGCATTTGCCAGTATTTCAGTCAAAAACATGACAGCAAGTGTTGACTTATAGCGGATTGAAGCCTGTCCAGCGGTTTCTTCTACTGAAATGTGCTTTACATTTACAAAGTCATTCAGTGATTTGTTAAAAACTTGTTTTTGAGGATGTAACGTTCCCCAAATTTTGTAAAAATCCATTATAAACCGTTTACGCTGTCTTCTTTCTTCTTTGCTATCGCCTACTGGGATGCTCTCTTGATTCAATTCCATATTTTTATTGTTAGTCGTTTCTATAAGTTTTCTCCCGCCAAATACGACTGAAAAAGATATTCGGGGCTTTCGTAGTACACACTACTGTTAAAATCTTCTATTTTTCGCGACAGCCACGAGTTGTAAACCTCTGAAAGCGCGTCCATTAATGATTTATTTCCTCTTTTGTTAATAGCCATAATCAAACGTTTATACACTTTTCCAATATCCCAGTGGGTTGGAATTGCGTACTTTGCATCTGCGACATTATCAAATATTCCGGTTTCTATGTTATGTTTTTTTGTCAATTCAAATGATAATTTGTCCATATTTTCGCAATGATAAACATCTGCCAAATCAAAAATATGCTGTAAAGCATCTCTACCGATGGCATTTACAACCACATTACGGTGATTTTTTGTCTTCCTGCTTATATATTCAATCAAAGAACAAAGGAAAAACAGATTATTTGCGTTTTTATCTTCTCTGCCTGTCATCATCATTTAATTTTATTAGAATCAACAAATTGCAACGTTTTTAATGCTTTTTTATTGCAAAAGCAAATCTGGTGTGTCGGGTATTTGAACTTTGCCAAAACCCAAAACTGCTCGCGGGTAAGTATGCCATCAATAAAATCGGATATGTAATTGTAAATCTGGTCATTAGCCATGGCACCAATGACAATATCAAAATTGTGCTTGCCACCCGAACGGCAATCCACCACAAAATCAAGCCATTCTTCAGTCATTTCACTGAAAACGAGCATTTTAAGGCTTTCGTCAGGCGTATATTCATAAAAGGAAACAACAGCCGTATCGTAACGACTCGCCCAACGAACAGCCTGTATCTCTAATTCGGTACAATAAAAACCTGCCCCAAAATCCTTTGGAAACTTGCTTTTTAAAATTTTAGGCAGTTCAACTGCCGTATAACCACCGTGATAGACTTTCATAAAATCTTTCATTATTCCACTGCAAAAATACGCAAAAAATAATCATATCTTTGCAAAAATTTTTATTGGATCATTATGATTGATTGGTGGACACAGCAAGACGTTGTCATTCAAGGCATTATTATACCGGGCATTGTCATACAAAGTACGCTTGTCGCATTTGCGGTGGTAGCGCTTTTTCAGATTTTGTACTATTGGATTGTTCTCGGACGGATGGCTTTTTTCAATCCGAAGAAACACGCCGCCGCTGCTGCTACGGAATTGCCATCGGTGTCTGTCATCATCATTGCCGAGAATGATTACCATAATCTCAGAAAAAACTTGACCTCCATCCTCGAACAGGACTATCCTGATTTTGAAGTCGTTGTGGTGAACAGTTCCCCTCAGGAAACGTCGTCGTTTTTTCTTTTGAAGAGTTTGAACAGCCAGTATCCGCATCTTAAAGCGGTGGAGTTGCCCGATGTGCGCACTTTTTATTCCAGAAAAAAGTTTCTCATCGCCTTAGGGGTGAAGGAATCGAACAAAGACGTTCTTTTGTTTACAAATACTGACTGTCAGCCCGATAGCCCCTATTGGATTCGCTCAATGGTTTCGCAGATAAACGACAAAAAACAAATGGTACTCGGTTATGCCGGCGTCGCCGCCACCGCCAATCGGTTTTATCGCTTGGACATGGTCAATACGTCGTTAACTTACTTGTCCTTAGCCCGTTGTGGAATGCCATACACCGGAACCGGCAACAATTTGGCATGTTCGCGGGAACTTTTCAACGAGGCAAACGGATTGGTGAGCCATTACGCCATCTCTTACGGAGAAGATACGCTGTTCATCAACAAAAACGCCACGAAAAAGAACACAACAGTATCTTTAAATATCGACGCTCTGGTACACATCCAATCGAAAATGACTTTCAGACGCTGGATCCGCCTGAAAAAAACTGCGCGACTCTCCCAAAAACACTACAAAAAGAGTCATCGCTTTGTGCTTTCGTTATTTCCCTTCACCCGTTTCATCTGCTATCTTTCCTTTATCGGACTGCTTTGCCTGTTGCCCTTGAGCCAACTCTATTACACCGTCATCGGCGTCTTTGCGTTGAGAACGATTTCACAACTCGTGATAACCAAAAAAGCCATGCAGCGTTTCAACGAAAAAGGAGTTTTACTCCTGCAACCGCTCTTAGAACCGGTTTACATGATGCTGTCGTGGCGGGTTTTCTTGAGGACGCTGTTTCGGAGGAAATAACATGCGCCATTTACAAATCTTCCGCATCCATATGCGGCTGAGAGAATCTTTTTCCTCGTTGACTCTTAAGGTCTCGTTAAGAAATGTAATCATTTTATAATCACCACTTTGATAAGCATAGTACCAGATAATTCTATTCTGGAAAATGAAATACTGCATCTCTTTTTTGAAATTTGCACGTTGCAGGGGCGAATAATCAATCAGCGCGTTTTTTCGTTGCAACGGAATGATATACAGGAGTTTTTCTTCTTCTATCATGGCAACATTTTTGGCGCTGAAAAATCCCTTATCCGAAATAAAGACCACCTTATCCCAAACATCCATCTCTTTTATACACAGCACCATGGACTTTACATCCGTGATGTTTCCGTTGATAAGACGATAATAAACAGGCTGTTTCATCTGTGCCGAAAAAAGATACATCAGACGGATTTGTTTCTCAAAATCAAAATTCGGGTTATATCCTTTGGCGTTGATAGCCAAATTCTCAGATACACTCAACGCATGCGTGGAATCCATTAAAACAAAATGTTGTTCATTCTCCGGAACATCAACCAAGAGCGTTTTCATCCATTCAACAACTTTTTCGCGATTCTCGCCAAAATATTTGAGATTTGCCGAAATAATCTTGTCGGACATTGCTTCGGTTGCCCAGTATTCAGAACAAAAATCGTGAGCATGATAGCCCGTTGCCCGTTTTATCGGCGTCTGATAAGCCCAGCGCATCATGGAGAAGCTGAGTAGGCGCTCCGCAGCTTCCACCCCAAAATGCTCTTTCAATGACAATACTTCCTCTTTCATCAATTCTGAAAAAAGATTGAAAACACCAAAAGTTTTAATATCAACCTTCGGCAACTCTTCGCTTTTACGCCGCAGTTCATCTTTTGAAGAAGGCACAAACCCCTCCGTCTCTGTGATTTTACCCAACAAGCGAATGGTCTTCTTTTCGGTTTTTTTCTTCTCCTTATTATAAACAAAGGCAACCTCATACTTGTAAAACCCATCTTTTATCCGCTTGATTTCCGTGCGCGACTCTTTGTACTCTTGAATCAAATCCGGTAAATATATGATAACTAATACTTTAAATGAAACAAATTTATAAATAAATCACCTAATTAGGTGATTGCAAAAGTAAAACAAAAAAACAACATTACCAAATATAATGTCGCTTTTTTTATCTTTTTGCGCTCGACGGGGTAACGTTTTGCGGAGTTAGGGGGGTAATACGCTCATCAGGGTTTAGTTATTCTGGCTTGGAAGATGGATTATAGCCCGCCCATCAATGACGGTTTCCCGATTTTGATTTGGCAACCGCAGGCGACAGGGATTGGAGATTTGGTAACGGAAAGTAATATCATCCTGTATCACAACCCGACGAGTGGGGAGTTGTGGATATCCGATGTGCGATGTGCGACATGAGACATAGCAAAAGTCTAAAAGTCTTGTGTCTCCCAGTCTAAAACAAGAATGTACTCACTCGTAACTTTCACTGCACCTCTCCGTTCAGCACGACGCTTTCTACCTTATTATGTCCGTAGGCGTAGGGCATGAATTGGTATGTTGGGATGGGTTCGGTGATGAAGAAGTTGGCGCGTTTGCCTTTGGCGATGCTTCCTAGCTCGTCTTGAACGCCCATGGCGTAGGCGGTGTTGATGGTGGTGGCGTTGATGACCTCTTCGGGGAGCATTTTGTATCGGATACATCCCAAAGAGGCGACAAACTGCATATTGCCCGACGGGGAACTTCCGGGATTGTAGTCGCTGGAGAGCGCTACGGGCAAGCCGGCGTCCATCATCTTACGGGCAGGCGAGAGCGGCATTCCCAAGAAGAAGGCGGCGCCGGGCAGGATGGTGGGCATGGTCTCGCTGTCGAGCAGGCAGGCGATTTCGTCGTCGCCGATGTATTCGAGATGGTCAACCGAGAGTGCGTTATATTTTACGCCCGCCTGCACGCCGCCGCTGAAATCCAATTCGTTGGCATGGATTTTCGGTCGCAGTCCGTACTTCATCCCTGCCATCAGCAGGCGTTCGGTGTCTTCCACCGTAAAGAAACCTTTGTCGCAAAAGACGTCTATATAGTCGGCTAACTCTTCGGCGGCGACCATCGGGAGTGTTTCGTTGATCATCATATCCACATATTCGGCTTGTCGTCCGCGATATTCCAAGGGGATGGCATGTGCGGCGAGGAAAGTAGCGCGTATGGTCAACGGACTTATTTCCTGTAACTTACGTATCACGCGCAGCATTTTCAGTTCCTGTTCCGGATAGAGTCCGTAGCCGCTTTTTATCTCTACGGCGCCCGTTCCCATCCATTTTATCTCTTCCAAGCGGTTCCACGCTGCCTCTACTAACTCTTCTTCGGAGGCTTCGTGTAGTCGTTTTGCCGAGTTGAGGATGCCGCCGCCGCGCTTGGCGATCTCTTCGTAGGAGAGTCCGCGTATCTTGTCAATATATTCTATCTCCCGACTGCCGGCATAGACGAGATGGGTGTGCGAGTCGCAATATGAGGGGGAAACCATCCGTCCCATGAGGTCGTACTCTCTTATTTCTTCTTCATTTTCATACTGTTGCATTGTTTTTTGATAATCTTTCATTTTGCCGAAACCGGCAATCAGTTTGTCTTTAACTATCAAAAAAGCCTCTTCGATGGTGTTGATTTTCGCCATGTCGGCGCCGCAAACACGCTCCACAGGATGGGTTTCTACCTGAATGAGCGATTTTATGTTGTAAAATGCTTGTATCATGATGAAATTAATTTACTTTTTAAACGATTTTCCCGTCTTTCATATCCAAAATACGGTCGGACATCTGCGCCAACTGTGTGTTGTGGGTTACGATGACGAAGGTTTTTTTCAGATTTTCCCGCAAAGCGAGAAAGAGTTGATGCAGTTCGTGGGCGCTTTTGCTGTCTAAGTTTCCCGATGGCTCGTCTGCCAAAATGATGGCGGGATTGTTAATCAATGCCCGTGCGATGGCTACGCGCTGTTGTTCGCCTCCGCTGAGTTGTGATGGTTTGTGAGTTGCCCGCTCTTCGATTTTGAGCAAGCAAAGCAATTCCATGGCTTTTTCTATCGCCTCTTTTTTCTTTTGCCCTGCAATGAATGCCGGAATACAGATATTTTCCAAAGCGGTAAATTCGGGAAGCAGGTGGTGAAACTGAAAGACGAATCCGATATTTTTATTTCTGAACGCCGACAACTTTTTGTCCGACAGGCGCAACACCTCTGTCTTTTCGATGGTGAGCGTTCCCGAATCGGCTTTATCCAACGTTCCCAAGATATGCAGCAATGTTGATTTTCCGGCGCCCGACGCGCCTGTGATAGCCACGATTTCTTCTTTGTGAATGTCAACGGAAACATCGTTGAGAACGTGAAGGTTCCCGTATGATTTATGAATGTGTTGTGCGGTAATCAGCGACATTCGGGTTCGGTGTTATTCGCCAAGATAATGTTTCAGTAAGCGGCTGCGGTAGTTGCTTTTGAGTTTCCGTAACGCGCCCTCTTTAATCTGGCGGACGCGCTCGCGGCTCAAATTGGTGTGCAGCGAAATCTCGTCAACGGTAAAACTGTAGGGCGTTCCCAAGCCGAAAAACATTTTCAGTATCATGCTCTCTTTATCGGAAAGTGTTGCTAATGAGCGTTCTATCTCGATGGTGAGGGATTCGTTCAGCAGTTTATCATCAGTTTCGGGAGCGTCTTCCGACATAAACACGTCTATCAGTTTTGTCTCTTCGTCCTGCACCAACGGAGCGTCCATAGAGACGTAGGTAGAGTTAACTTTCATCACCGACGTGATTTTGTCGGTGGGCATATCCATCCTTTCGGCAATTTCGTTGATGGAGGCGGCGCGTTCAAATTCCTGTTCCAAACGGTCTTGGACTTTGCGTATTCGTGTGAGCAAGCCCACCTGATTGAGCGGCAGACGCACCATACGCGACTGTTCCGCAATGGCTTGCAAGATGGATTGGCGAATCCACCATACGGCATAAGAGATAAACTTAAATCCGCGGGTCTCGTCAAAACGTTTCGCCGCTTTTATTAGTCCCACATTTCCTTCATTGACAAGGTCTTGCAGGCTCAATCCCTGATTCTGATATTGCTTTGCCACCGAAACAACAAAACGGAGGTTGGCAGTACAAAGTTTCTCCAAAGCGCGCTGGTCGCCTTCACGGATGCGCTTTGCCAATACCACTTCCTCTTCGGGCGAAATCATCTGCTCGCGGCTGATGTCCTGCAAATACTTGTCGAAACAGGCCTCCCCTCTGTTGGTGATGGATTTTGTGATTTTTAATTGCCTCATATCTATCCTACATACAAATTATATTATTCAACGCAAAAATGGGCAATTTGTTTTATGAATGTGTAAAAAAAATATCAAGTTTTTTTTGCGACCCGATATTTCGCTGAAAAGTAGTATCCTTGCAGCAAAAATAAAAATTATGAGAAGTATAACTGTAAAGTTGCCGAAAATGTCGGATTTAGGCGTATCGCTTTTTAACCCAAATTACGCATTAGAGAAAAAAGGCAAGTTTACGGGGTAATTCCACAAGTCTGCGAACCATCGTCGTCGCTTTTTTGTGAGAGCTATCATTAGGATTGTATTTCCGTTTATTTTTTGGAAATAAGCGTCCTCTGTTTTGGCGTAATAGACTTTGAGCGTCCCGCTGTGCGATTCGACGGTTCTTACGGCGAGGCGGTCGGGCTGTTTTTCGATAAAGTTCACATTCGCTCTTCCCGTGATGCGCGGGCCGCAACTGCGTTGTTTGCCGAGTAATAAGACGTCTAACTCATCGATACGTTGGTCGGTAATCCGATAGATAATCAGGTGAGTGTTGAGGATGATGTTTCGGTACATACGGCTTTTGGAGGCAAGGTGGCGGCATTCGGGATATGCATAATAGAAATCGGGAAACGAGTCTAAAGCATGTCTTATTGTTTGCTTGTAGCGCTCTGCCTGAAAGTAACCGAAAGGGTGAAGATATTGGGGAATGGTAACAGGCTCTTATTCGATGTTCATGCCCACCTGACTGTTACAGAAAGCAATCAGATTGGGCAACGACGTGGGATTGGCGTACCAATCGCCCCCGCCGGAGTACTTCATCAGTCCGACCTTCAGCGACGACTGCGCACCGGAAGTCCCACTAAAACAAAACAATACAGCGAAAACTGTCAGCGAAATAAAACTGCTCATGGTTTTTTAAAATTTGGGTGCAAAGGTACGATTTTTAGATGGATATTAATCGCTTGCGAAACCACGGATTGCACGTCATCATTAATAATATGGTAATCCGCTTTTGCGATTTTCACCTTTTCGTCTATTTGGGCGTTCATGCGTTGGCGGATGGCAGTTTGGGGGATGCCGTCTCGGGTTTCGATGCGTTCTATTCGTAGCGCTTCGGGGGCGGAGACGGTGATGATTTTGTCGAACAACGTTTCGAAACCGGCTTCAAAAAGGACGGCGGCTTCGCAGAGGACGTATGGCGTTTTAGGTTCCTGCTGTTCAAACCATTGCAATATCTCGTTTTTGATGACGGGGTGGACGATTTGGTTCAACTGTTGCAGTTTATCCGGATTGGCAAAGACGGTTTCTCCGATTTTTTGTCGGTTCGGCGTTCCGTTTTCGTCGAAGACGGCGTTGCCGAAAGCGGAATGCAGGGCGGTCATCACGTCGGGATGGAGCAGAGCCTGATGTCCTGCTGCATCGGCGGAGAAGATCGGGACGCCCAGCGTTTTGAAAAAGCGCACAACGGTGGATTTCCCGCTTCCGATATTTCCGGTAATGGCGATTTTCAACATATTATTGAAAGAATCTACTGAGCCGCCTGGTTCTTCGCAATTGCCGCTTTTTCGATTCTCAGTTTCCCTTGTCCTTCGGTTTCTATCACGGCGGTTGTCTCGTCGAGTTCGAGGATTTTCCCGTGAATACCCGCAATGGTAACCACCTTATCGCCTTTTTTCAGCGCTTCGCGGAATTTGCGTTCTTCTTTGGCACGTTTCGACTGTGGGCGAATCATGAAAAAGTAAAAAACAACGATTATCAATCCGATGAACAGGTAACTGCTCCAATTTGTACCTTTTTGCTCTCCATTCTGAATAGGATTATTCTCATCAGGCTGGGTGGTGGTGGTCCCTTGGTCGGAAAATTCACCTTGCTGAATAACAACTTGTTCGGGGGCTTCACTTTGTCCTTCTGCCGGCGCTGACTGTATGAGCAGAAGCGTATTAAAAGTTTTCATATAAAAATATTTTAAAAAATTATTGATTTGCTGATACGACATTGGCGCTGATGGTCAGTGTCTGACTACGGGGCTGTCCGTTAGAAATTACGGTAACTGTTTTTGCTCGGTATCCGCTTTCTGTTTGACTGTTGAACGTTACCATCACGTAACCTTCTTCGCCGGGCGAGACGGGGAGTTTGGAAAATTCGGGAACGGTGCAGCCGCATGACGACGGTACGTCGCTGATGATAAGCGGCAATTTCCCGATGTTTTTGAATTTAAAGCGGTAAGAGACTCTTTCGCCCCGAATGATTTGCCCGAAGTCGTGCGACGTCTTCTCAAACTCCATGACGGGATATTTGTCGGTGGATTTGCCCGACGCCGTCGCCGGAACGACAATCAAGTCGGTTGTGATGGCGTTCTTGCCGTCGCCACATCCCGAAAAAAACAATACTGTCGCAAAAAACAGAATACTAAACACAGCTTTCATAAAACATGTACCTTATTAATTTTAGCCGTGCAAAGATACGCTTTTTTTGGAAACAACGCTTTTTCAGGTAAACAACACCGCTGAGCGCTCCATATTCTCTTTTCTCAACTCGCCGGGCGTCTGTCCGAAGAAGAGTTTGCAGAAAACGTTGAAATGGGCGG
This sequence comes from Bacteroidales bacterium, assembly GCA_009777825.1. Taxonomy (GTDB): domain Bacteria; phylum Bacteroidota; class Bacteroidia; order Bacteroidales; family WRLA01; genus WRLA01. The sequence continues at coordinate 1,694 of WRLA01000014.1, read as the reverse complement.
GGGAGGAGAATTCATACTCGAACGCCATCTCCGTAAAGGTTTTTTTACTGCAATGGATTTCGTGGTAAATCTTTTTGGCTTTCTGCTCCTGCATCCATTGATAAGGGGAGACGTTGAAAACGCGTTTAAACTTCTTCTCAAACCCCGACAGGCTGTAGTTGAGCGCGCTTGCCAACTCTTTCACTGTTTTTACATCGTCCAAATTCTTGTAAATGTTGTTGGAAAAGACAAAATCGGTGCTGTAAATAGGTTTGAAAAAGTTGAAAACGACGGTTTTGTCGTAATACACACGTATCAAATAGAGAAACTCGCGTATCTTGATGTCAAAGAAGAATGAGCATTTGAGCCCGTCGTCCATATACTCTTTGATCATGTTCACCAAGTTGGTCAACCGCATGTTGGGCGCTAACAGTCCGATGGTATCAGGCTCTTTTTTGATTTTCCCGTGCAGTTCCAACAGTAATTCCAACGGCAAACGGTCGCAAAAGGTGATGTTGAAATTTAATTTCATCACCATAAAACTCCCTGCCTCCATCGCTGTAATGACGTAAGGACTGTGTAGGGGGATTAAAATGGATTCTTCCTTTTGAATTTTCTTGTCCCGTACCTTTTTGCCGCTGATGTCAAACAAGCCGTGCATGACAAAAAGAATTTGGTTCGCATCTGATTGAATTTGAAAATTTTCATTTTTCTTCAATTCAATAATCTCTATAGCAGCATCGTGAGTACTGTACTGAAAGCAAGAGGTGTGTTCTTCAACATGACATAATTCCATGGTATTTCGGTTTTTTAATTAATAATTTCCGTTTTTTAACTAAATATTTAGTACTTTTTTAATGATATTTTCGCACTTTTGTGTAGATTTTGCAAAGTACATAAATAAAACCGAAAGCCGTTTCATATAAAGCCGCTATTATGTTTCACTTTCTTATCATTATTTGAAAAAAATGGATTTGCCGGGGGGACCGCCCCACCATATAAGACAGAACCGCAACTGTTCCACAAAAAATGCGGAGTGGAATTGAAAAAATGTCTGAACTGTGATTTTAGTGTGATTTTAATGATGGACATGAGCCGACGCTTCTGTGATTACCAACTAAGTAGTATTTTTGCAGCATGTTTTTCATGACAGTATGATTTTTTTGTCTAACAAACCACCGCCAAATCTATTTTCACAAGGCAATGGCGAAAAAGATTTTCAACAACTTTTGATAGAATTTTAGAAAAATTATTACTGAGTATCAATAAGTTATAAAAATTAAAAGCCTGCTTTAACTAAAAGAGTGGACAGGTATGACAAAAAACAGTCTCCACGTCATTTTGGCACGATTATTGCATAAGGTAAGAATATGGAAAAAGTCTTGCGAGAAGACTGCATCTACACCTGATATGGTTGGCAGTTTTGCTTTTTCCTAATCGTAAAATTTTTCATAGTGTTGGGAGAAGCTGCCTTTAGGGCGGCTTCTTTTTTTTGCCATTGTCATGCGTAAATCTTGACTAATCGGAACATAAAAAATGACCGAAGAGGGTGTATGACAAATTGCACTAAGCTGCTTTTTTGATTTGTTGGATTAAGGTATTCCATGGCTCACCCGCAAAAGTTGTGGGGAGGGGGGGGAGGTTAGGCGTAAATCTTGACTAAGCGGAACATAAAGAAGTCCACATCCGTGATACCCCTAAGCGTAGCTCTGAAG
>WRLA01000013.1 GCA_009777825.1 Bacteroidales bacterium | reverse complement strand
TGTTCCGATTTCAATGCCGAGACACCCAAATCGGCGTTCTTAATTTTGTATTACATTGATATACATGGTATTTCAAGAATACAGAAATAAAAGTGTCGAAGTCAGGAAAGCACAACAGTAAACACCGCCCCGTCGCCCGGTTGTGTTTGCAGGATGAGCGAGCCGTTGTGCTGTTGGACGATTTGGCGCGAGAGGCTGAGTCCGATGCCGCTTCCTTTCTTTTTGGTGCTGAAGAAAGGGACGAAAATCTTGTCAATCATGTCGGGCGCTATTCCTATGCCGTTGTCGGTAACGGAAAGCGAGACTTTTCCATCTATTGCCTGGTCGCAAGAGAGTGAGATGCGGGGATATTTCTGGTTCCGGACAGCATCGGAGGCGTTGACAATCAAATTGATAAGAACCTGCTCCATCAAAGTCGGGTCAATGTTCAGAGTTGGAAAATGTCCTTGTGGGACGATGCGGAAGTCAATGCCCTGTTGTTTCAGCGACGGATTCATCAGTCGGTAGATATTTTCAAAGAGATGTCCGATGTGGGTTGGAGCGATGTGTAAAGTGATGGTTCTGTTGAGGTTGCGGTACGTTTCGGCGAATTGCAGCAAGCCGTCGCTTCGGTGTTTGATGGTTTCGATGCCGGTGATAATATCGGCGACGTCGCTTTTTTTAAACGATCGTCCGTCGCTTTTTATGCTGTCAATTCTGTTTTTCAGCGTTTCCGACAGGGAGAGTACGGGTGTGATGGAGTTCATGATTTCGTGGGTCATCACGCTCAGCAGGCGTTTCCATGCCGTCGCTTCTACCTCTTCGAGCGTTGCGTTTACGTTTTGGAAGGCGATGAGTTTGAAATTTCCGTCCTCGGTCTGAAATGTGGCGACGTTGACAAGGACGTTGATAATTTGGTTTTTGATGTTCAAGGTGATGGTTTTGTTGTCGCCGGCTTGCAGGTTCAGCAGGTCGTTGTAAAAGGCTATGTTGCGGGTTTTCAGCCAGTTGATGTTGTTCACGAGGGGCATGTAGGTCATTTTGCGAAAGGCGTCGTTGGAGAGGAAGATGCTGTGCCGGTCAACTTCATAGACCATGATGCCGATGTCAATCAGTTCTAATATTTTCCTGAGATACTGCTGTTGAAGTTCTTTTTGAGCGTTTAAGTCCAAGAACGCCAACCGTATTTTTCTGAACGGGAGTTCGTTGTCTTTGAAATAACTGCGGGTGAAATCATGTACGCTGATGGCTTCGGCGAAGTCTAACAGGTCGTGATACGGCTTTCTGACGCGCCGCCACGCCGAGACAAACGTTGCTATCCCGCCCGCCATCGCCAGGATAGCGGGGATGTACTCTTGTTTCAAAAGCAATAAAGTTACTGCAACGCTGCATACGCCGAACAACAAAATCAGCGCCAAAACCGAGATAATTTGCCATCTATATTTCATATTTGCTCATTCTTCGGTAGAGGGCGGCGCGTGTCAAGCCGAGTTCTTTCGCCGCTTTCGATATATTGCCGTCGTGTTTTTCGATGACGTTGATGATGGCGGTTTTTTCCATCTGTTCGAGGTTAAAACTGTCGTCGGTATTTTTCTCATCCGTTGCTGTTTCGATGGGCGAGAAGACAATGTCGTGCGTATCTAACAAACGGTCGTCAGCCATGATGACAGCCCGCTCGATCACATATTGTAACTCCCGCACGTTGCCGGGATATGGATGCTCGGCAAGTTTCTGGAGCGCTTTTTCGGAAAAGTCCATCGTCGGTTTCATATATTTCTTCTCGTAGAAACGGAGAAAATGCTGCGCCAGCAACGCCACGTCTTGCCCCCGTTCCCGCAAGGGCGGAATGTGAAGACTTACCGTGTTGATCCTGTAAATCAAGTCTTTACGGAAATTTTGTTCGTTTGACAACTCTGCCAAGGGAAGGTTGGTAGCGGTAATCAGCCGGATGTCCACCGGAATGGCGACGTTGCTTCCCAATCGCACGATTTCCCTGTTTTGCAATGCCGTCAGCAACTTTGCCTGTTGCCGCAGCGAGATATTGCCGATTTCGTTCAGAAACAGAGTGCCGCCGTTAGCCGCTTCTATTAATCCGATGCGGTCGTCTTTGGCGTCGGTGAAGGCGCCCTTTTTATGTCCGAAGAGTTCGCTCTCGAACAGCGTGTCGGTCAAAGCGCCCACGTCAACCGTTACAAAAGGCTTCTCTTTGCGTTGCGACAGTTGGTGAATCGCCTGCGCAATCATATCTTTGCCGGTTCCGTTTTCGCCCAGAATCAGGATGTTGGCATCGGTAGGCGCTATTTTATGCAGTTTCTGAAACAGTTCTTTCATCTTGTCGGATGCGCCGACGATGTTGTCTTCGACGCTTTCGGAGCGTTTTGAAAGAGCGGTCTTGGGTTGGTCTTTTTGTTGCAGGATTTCGTCCAATGCTTTCAATAAGAGGTCATTACGCCACGGTTTCACGATAAAGTCGGTAGCGCCCTCTTTCAAGCAACGCACCGCCAGGTCAATATCCGCATAAGCCGTAATCATGACCACCGGCAGTTTCGGATGCTTTTCCACGATCTTCCGCAACCAAAAAATTCCTTCATTGCCGGTATTTATCGCCGCCGAAAAGTTCATGTCCAACATCACAATATCGAAAGCGCCCTGCTCCAGCAAATGCAGCAGATTCTCCGGATTCGACTCGGTAACGACCTGATTCACTTCGGGTTTCAACAACAGACGGACTGCGGTTAGGACGTCTTTGTCGTCGTCAACGATGAGGATGTTGGAGCGGTGGAGGATGTTATTTGTCATATTATTAAGTTGTATTTTTCAAAACAATTCCACATATTCCTTAAAAACATACAATCGTCCACGTTGTCCGCCTGTAATTTCGTTGAGGATGCCGATTTTTTCCATATCGGCAATGAGTTTGTAGGCGCTTTTTGGTGATTTTCCACAAGTTTTTCCTACGTCCACAGCATCAATGACAGGTTTTTTATACAAACGATTTAAAACTTTATTGGCGTCTGCGGCACGCACGCCTAATGTGGCAATACGTTCATTTAACGTTTTTTGCAGTTTGAAGATACTTTCGAAAGTGGCAATTCCCTTTTCCGAAATTTCGATAACGCCGGTCAGGAAGAATTTAAACCATTGATTTATATCGTTTTGTGTTCGTACTACAGTTAGATTGTCGTAATAGAGCGTTCTATGTCTTTCAAAAAAGTCGGATAGGTACAAAATCGGATGTTTCAGCAGTTTTTTATTGACCAAAAAGAGCGTTATCAGCAATCGTCCAATACGACCATTACCATCGAGAAAAGGGTGTATGGTTTCAAACTGATAATGGATGAGGGCAATTTTTAGTAGGTCGGGCAGGCGGTTTGTTTCGTTGTTGGCAAATTTTTCCAAGTCGCTTATCAGTTCGGGTACTTCGGTATGTGGTGGCGGTATGAAGCGTGCGTCGTTGATGGTTGCGCCGCCGATCCAGTTTTGCGAACGGCGAAATTCGCCCGGCAGTTTGTGTTCACCGCGCACACCTTGTAGTAAAATGTTATGCGCTTGCCTGATCAGTCGCGAAGAAAATGGCAGGTTTTGCAACGCTTCGACGGCAAAATTCATCGCTGCGATGTAGTTTTGCAGTTCATCCCAGTCGTCGCGCCGCTCCTGTGCAATATCTTCCTTTTTCATAAATGCCTCCTCGAAATGTGTTTGCGTACCTTCAATGCGCGACGATTGCGTTGCCTCTTTGGCAATGTGCATTTCGAGATACAACTCAATATCAACATATTCCGAATAGGTGTCCATTTTGCCAAGCAAATGGTCAGCGCGACTGAGCAAACATAGCATATCCATGTCATTGATTTCCCAATTTTTGTTTATCATGTTGGGAATAAATGCCTTATAATAACCCTGATTGACCGTTTTTCCTGCACTGAAATTCTTCATTTCCCCAAAATATTTGTTGGCAAAGATACAACTTTTTTCTAAAAAGGAAAATAAGAATTGCCGTTATTTTACTTTTGCGTATGAAAAGTAAAATAAGAGGTGCCGCTATTTTACTTTTATCATCAAATTAAAAAAAGCCGAAAAAATTGATTTCCGGCTTTTTTTCACAAGAACGCCAAGATTACTCTTGTACTTGTTCTTCCATCTGTACATCTTCGGCAGCGTCTTCGTCGCCACCTACTTCTTGTTCATGACAAGGGGTTACTTCTTCTACTTGCGGTTCCGGTTCAGGAGCCGGAGCAGGAGTGCTACCGCCACAAGCCGACATTCCAAACAGGAAACCAGCCGTTAACAAAATTGCGAATACTTTTTTCATTGTACTTTTTCTTTTAATTAATTAAAAAATTTTCAGGGTGCAAAGATACATAAAAAAATAACATAACAACATGTCAAAATTTTTTTTTGCACTAATTTTTGTTTTTAGCCACTAATTACACTAATGTTCACGAATTTTTATGCCACGAATTTCTCTGTGTAACTCTGTTCTCTTCCCCCTTCGGGGGAACCAAAGGGGGTCTGCGCCTCTGTGTTGAATTATCCCAAAATGTCCATTAGCTTTTGTGCGGAGTAAGACACATTACGACATTTTTGATATCGGTTATGCATTTATTTGCGGAGAAGAAATCGGAAAGGTAACAGGATTCAAGGTTACGGTATTTTGATAGGAAGAGGCTAATATTACGGTATTGGTCACTCCAATATAATCGCTCACCACACAATGGGAATCGGGTTCTGTGAATTGCGGACAATAGTAAGTATTAGACGTGGTCAATGACCAGTTAACCACAGTAAATCCTATCTGAGTATAAGCAGGATCTCTTCCGGAAACAACGAAAAGAGAAAAGAGGTGTTCCTCCGGTGGATGTTGCAATAATTTTATGATATTCCCAACCTATATCTGTTTTTAACATATTTATGATCTGCAAAGTAGATGGATTTATAGAAGCAATAACTCCGTTATTACCTTTTGAGCCGCAAACATAATAAGGAAGCGCCGGGGCACCTGGGTTGGGAATATTATCCGCCCAGATGGAATAAAATATATCGGCATCGGGATATTCGTAAAATTGCAATGTTGTTTCTTCCACTACCGGGTGCAACATTCATTGTTCCGGCGGCAATGGGATTACCGCTTCCATCAAATAAAAGCGTATAATTCATCAAATTACCGAAATCAGCATTATTTACACTGATCCCGTTAATTACATAACCTGCTTGCGCAGTGAATAAGATACTCATAATGAAAACTGAAAATAATAATTTCTTCATAAGTCTAAATGTTTATATTAATAACTTCGGCAAGGGTACATCTTTTTTTGAATTGGTGTGAGAAAAAAAGATAAAAGATTTTTTTTTCTCACATAACAAAAAAGTTTATAACTTTGCAAAAAATAATTGTAACTATAGATTTGGATTTATGAAAAAAGTACTTTATTTACTAATAGCCCTCTTGTCGGGCATTTCCACCATGCAGGCGCAGACCACCGAGGGACAGGATTTTTGGTTGACTTTTGGCAGCAACGGAGGGCAACCATCCTCTGATCTTGACTTGCAAATTCGTATCGTAAGCGGAAATTTGCCAACTACCGGAACCATCTACTTTACTAATTTAGGAACATATAAAGATTTTGAGATTAATGCACAAGAGGTTTATACTTATAGCCTTAACAATGAACAGAGACAAGCAGTGTATAATAATTTTTATTATGAGACAACCGTAACTGATTACAGCATACATATCACCAGCGCCGAGCCTGTTACGGTTTATGCACTGAATCAAGTTATCGCTTCGGTTGATGCCACTAATATTTTGCCGGTAACAGCGCTAAGTACAGAGTATTACCAAATATCATACGCGCCACCTCAAATGAATCCTATTTATCACGATGCGTATGCTGTTGTGGCTACTCAAAATAATACAGGACTGTATCATAATGGGCTTCTGGAAACAACACTTGATGCGGGGCAGGTGTATTACCGAAATGCCAGTCCAAATATGGATATGACCGGATCACAGATTACTGCCGATAATCCTGTTGCTTTGTTTGCGGTTAATCCAATACTTTCAATACCTTTGACTGAACCATCATATGCTAGTTGCTTAATGCAACAATTGGCTCCGGTCAATACTTGGGGCAAGAACTTTTTTGTGCCGGTTTCACATTGTGCTCATGATATTGTACGTATCGTTGCCTCACAAAATAATACCGATATTACACAAACCGGTGGCGTTATTCGAACCGGCGTACCGGATGCGCAAACGACGCTTACCGGTTTACAAGCCGGTGAGTTTGTTGAGTTGGATATTGCCTTAGATGATAATGGTTGTCATATTCAAGCCGATAAGCCCGTTGGGGTTTGTTCTTATCTGACAAATGGCACATATTATGGAATGGGGTATATATCCGCTCCCGCACAATGTTGGATACCTGCAATAGAACAATCGGTTGGTAGCGCACTGATAGCCCCTTTTATACCCGAAGGATGGATACAATTGAATGACCATTGTGTTATTGTGGTTACTCCAGCAGCCACGAAAGAGAATACGAAAGTTTCTATTGGCGGGGCGCCGCCCACCGATCTAAGTGGCGGCAGTTGGGTTGATAATATCGAAGCGGGTATGTCGTTCTATATTATGCCGTTAACCGATGCTACTGCATCATACCACTTTACCAATCAGGAAGGGCTTATCACTTATTGCTATGGAATTGGCTATGCATCCTCCTATTATTACCCCGCCTATTCCGCCATGCGCAATTTAACAGCAGGATTTTACGCCAACGACATCCACTGTCAGAGTTTGGACGGAGAAGTTTTTTGTGAACCGGAGGTTGATTTTCGTGCCGAAATAGATGCGCTGGGCGTAGAAATAGAGAGTTTACACTGGTATATTGACGGAACGGAGTATCTTCCGGCGCAAAATCAGGAGACATGGAGTAAGACATTCGCCGTCGGGAACTATTTGATAACATTGGAAGTTTATCCCGATGACGGCGGAGCGCCGACAATTATTGAAGGCGACTTACACATCGGCGCTGATATTTCCGCTACCCCTTTGCCCCCTCTTGGCGGTGTTGTAACGGGATCCGACTGTTATAAAGCAGACGAAACAGTTAATCTAACCGCCACACCCAACCCCGGCTATGCCTTTTCCAACTGGACGGAAAACGGCACGCCGGTAGAAACCAACACCACCTACTCCTTTACCGCAACCAAGTCTCGTACTTTGGTAGCAAATTTTACGCCACTCTACGACATCATCGTCATCCCCTCTCCGGCGGTCGGCGACAATGACGCTACCGGCGGCGGCTCCTATCCGCACGGCACGCCCGTCATCGTAACGGCGATAGCCGACACCTGTTACATCTTCGTCAACTGGACGAAAGACGGCGAGGTAGTCTCCAACAATCCGATCTATCTCTTTATTGCGGTTGAGCCGTGTACGTTGATAGCGAACTTCATCCCGAAGCAATACGTCATCCTCACGGAGGAAGACCCCGACGAAGGCGGCGAGACCTACGGCGGCGGCAACCACGACTGCGGAACGGATGTAACCGTAACAGCAGTGCCGGCGTATGGTTACGACTTCGTGAATTGGACGGAAGACGACGACGAAGTCGCTAACACCCCCGATTACACCTTTATCGCAGCCGAACACCGCCTATTGACGGCACACTTCGAACCGAAAATCTATGATATCGAACTGCTTGTAAATCCGCCGTTACCGTTAGTTGCCGGCGACGTTTTCGGCGCGGGAAGTTATCCTTACGGCGAAAACATCACCGTTTCGGCGGTTGCCGAGCCGTGTTACTTCTTCGTCAACTGGACGGAAGACAACGTGGAAGTCTCCAAGAACGCAGATTATACTTTCACCGTGACCAAAGACCGCATTTTGGTTGCCAACTTTGACAGGTTCAGTTACGATGTCGTCGTTTTGCCAAGTCCGACGGGCGGCGGAACTGTCGGCGGCGGCGGCAGCCATCTGTGCGGCGACACGATACCCATCTGGGCAGTTCCTAACGACTGTTACGACTTTGTGGATTGGACGGAAAACGGCGTATCGCTGAGTACCGACCCGTACTACGACTTGATAGTAACCGGACATCACGTTTTGTACGCCAACTTCGCGTTGAAAACGTTTGAAGTCGAAGTTTTGCCCAATCCTGACCCGAACGGCGGCACCGTTACCATCAACAGCGCCGACGGCATCTTTGACTGTGGCGAAACCGCCATCGTGAAAGCATACGCCAACAACGGCTACCACTTCATCAACTGGACGAAAGACAACGTTCATCAATCTTACGCCGCTTTTTATCAGTTCGAAGTAACAGAATCGTGTACTATGGTTGCGAATTTCGAGCAGGAATTTTACAAAATCACCGTCGAGGCAAACCCGCCGGAAGGTGGTAACGTCCTCGGCAACGGAACATACGCCTACGACGACCCCGCCACCGTAAGCGCCATCGCCAACGGATGCTGGGAATTTGTTGACTGGACGGAAGACGGTGTTTGGGCTTCCGACGATGCTGATTACGATTTTACGGTAACAAAATCCCGTCATTTGGTAGCGAATTTCGTCCGTATAACCCACGACATCATCGCTTTAGTAGATCCGGAAGAGGGCGGTACCGTTACCGGCGGCGGCATCTATAACGAATGTGAGACGGCAACCCTCAAAGCAACCGCCAACCCCTGTTACGACTTTGTCAACTGGACGGAAGACGGCAACGAGGTCGGGGTAAATCCTGTGTTTTCGTTTGTTGTAACCGAACCGCGCACATTAGTTGCCAACTTTGAACAAAGATATTACAACGTCGTTGTCTCGGCAAAACCGGAAGAATATGGCGAAGTCTCCGGCGGCGACGAGAACCTCCCCTGCGGCGAAGAAATCACCGTAACAGCCACAGCCTACGAATGTTACGAATTTGTCAACTGGACGGAAAACGGCAAGTTCGTCTCCGACGAAAATCCCTATATCTTTGAACTGACCAAAGACCGCGATTTGGTGGCGAACTTCAAAGTGAAAATCTGTAACGTCGTTTTATCAGCGAATCCGGGTATTGGCGGCTCCGTCTCCGGCGGCGCTAACGGCATCACTTGTAACACGGACATCATCGTAACGGCAACACCGGCAGAATGTTACATCTTCGTCAACTGGACGGAAGACGGCGAATGGGTCTCCGACGACGCCGAATACGAATTTACCGTATTAGACTCCCACAACTTGGTCGCCAACTTTGAATTAGAAACCCTAACTATCAAACTGTTATCCAATCCGTTAAACAGTGGCATACTCTCCGGCGACGGCGACCATCTCTGCGGAGACGCCATCACCGTAACAGCAGAACCCGTCAACGACTGCTACACTTTCCTCAACTGGACAGAAGACGACGAAGAGGTCGCCACCACCTCCTCCTACACCTTCACCGTCATGGAATCGCGCACTTTGACAGCCAATTTCGAACAACAAACCCGCAACCTCGCCCTCTACGCCAATCCGCCGGATGGCGGCACAGTCATCGGCAGCGGCGACCATCCCTGCGGAGAAGAAGTTACGGCAAAAGCAATCCCCGAATCCGGATATGTATTCATCAATTGGACGGAATACGGCGACGAAATCTCTACCGATGATGAGTTTACCTTTATCATCATGTCGCCCCGCATCTTAGTCGCGAACTTTGCACTCGAAGCCTACCAAATCATCACCATCGCCAATCCGACAGAAGGCGGCACAACCACCGGCGATGGCATGTACCACTTAGACGACTTCGTAACTGTGAAAGCAATCCCCGAACCAACCTACAAATTTATCAACTGGACGGAAGATGATGCACCGGTTTCCAATGATGCCGAGTATTCGTTCACCGTAACGGAATCCCGTACTTTGGTAGCGAATTTCGACATACTATTATACAACGTCATCGCCGAAATTAGCGATGGAAATTACGGTTATACCACCGGCTCCGGCATGTACGCCGCAGGCGACACCGCCCGCGTCGAGGTCTTTGTGGACGACTGCTACCGCTTTTCCAACTGGACGATAGAAGACAAAGAGGTCTCCAAAAGCAAAATCTACGAGTTTGAAGTTACGGACGACGTAACCGTAACCGCCAACTTCAATGTCTTAGACTTCGACACCTACGCGCCCACCCTGTGGAACAACACCTTCATGCTCAACCTCCGTAGATTAGAAACCGAAGGCTACGCCGTAACCGGCTGTCAGTGGTACAAAAACGGCGACGAAGAGGAAGAAACGCGCACCATCAACGAGTTCAGTTACTCCGCAGGTCCCGCCATCACCGACCTCTTAGAACCGGCGCCGACATGGTACATGTTCCGGTTGATCACCTCAAACCGCGGAGACCTCTGCTCCACCCACAAAACGCTCACCGGCTACACTTCGCCGCCCGGCACAGACGAGAAGTTGTTCATCTATCCAAACCCGGTAATATCGGGCAACTCGTTCACCGTCGAAGGCGCCTCAGAAGGATGTAGTGTGCTGGTTTACAATCAGTACGGCATCTGTGTGCGCAGCGTCATCGCTACTCAAAATCCCGTTACAATCACGCTCGACAATGTGCAACCGGGCTCATACCTGATACGGGCTGATGGGAAACAGGGGAAGGTAGTGATTATTAATTAGTTGAGAGTTGAGATTCGAAAAAATAAGGGAATGCCTCTCCCGCATTCTATGATTCAAACCAACCATTTTGGATAAAAGTTATTAACAAAAATTAAGATGCGAATTTACATGTATTTATAAAGGGCGAATTTCGATTAATTACAGCAAAAGCCCGAGCCAACAATTTTCCTCTGACATTGTTTATTACGAGCAATTTAGCTTTTCCTTCTTCGACTTTTCGCGTGTAATAGGTTTTGAGTTCTTTATCGTGCCTAATAGCGACGATCGCACACATATTGAGCAGGCTTTTCAACTTTTTGTCGGCTAATGGATGCACTTTGTTTCGTCCCCGTATGCTTGTTCCAGACTGATATGGAAAAGGCGCTACCCCTGCATAACAGGCTAATTGCCTCCAATTATCAAAATCATCAAATCCCTTGGTTGCCATGATGAGATAAATAGCCGTTTGCATGCCAATACCCGGAATAGAGAGTATCAACTTGTATTGTTGGCTAAGTTTTTCTTCGGAGTCAATAACCGGATTGTCGTATATAGTTACTAAAATTTTAATGCGTTTGCCCTGGAGCACAAACCCCCTCGGGGGAACCAAAGGAGGGGTGTGCCCTTTGTGGTAAAGAATTTCGACTTATGAGACAGCCTTTATGCGAACAGCATCCCTCCTCCATCCCACATCTCGCCATCGTATAACTCAATAATCTCCATTCCATATTTTTCCAAAAACTTTTCTATCTCACCTCCTTGCGAATGTTTGGAAAGCGCGCCGACGACCACAACCGTTTTCCCGAAAACGCCGCAACAGCCTCCGATAAATCCATGGCGGACGCCCGGAAGCAAAATCTCTTCGGGACGGACAAACAAGACGTCTGCGCCGTGTCGTACAAGGTTTTGTTCAATATTCCGGTCTGAACAGAGGAAAGCCGTGTCGGAGAGCGGTAACAGGTTACATCGCGTATAGCCTTGCGTGGTGTGGATGCGTTTTTTTCCGATGGCGTGTCGAAGTAATGTTTCGTCGCTCAGTTTGGTGTTGTGGATGAAGAGCGAGGCGGTGAAGACGGCGTTATAAGGAACGGTGTCGGGATGTTTTTCCCCTACATTTTTCTCTCCGACGACGATGGTTGCACCGGATTGAATCAGTTTTGCGGTTATTTCGACGGGCGCATTGGGAGCGACGATAAAACCTTCCGGCGTCTGACAGAAGAAAATATCGGGATGGGCAGCAATACTTTGATAGACACGCTTTTGTGGCGGCATCCACAACACCTCTCCCAGCGTTTCAAGACGTCGGCGTGCCGGCGCGGGCATACGGCTGTCAGCAATAATCAACATGGCAAGTTCTCTCTGTTAAAGATTCGTTTTCGATGAAACGGACGGTTTTAAAGTGCTGTTCCAACCATTTTCTGTTGCATCGCCTGTGTCCCGAAGCAAGACCGGAGGCGCCTTTGGGAACTTGTATGCGGATGTTCTCCGAAATTCCGAAACGGATATGTTTTTCCAATTCGTTCTTCCATAAACAACTCTCCACCAATTCGTTGAATGACGGGTGATAAGGACCTGCCACCAAAGTTTCGCCACTGTCAAACCCCTCCGAGCGGTGTAAGCCGACACGTAGAATCTTTATCCGGTGTTGCTCAAAAAAAGCGACCAACTCGGCACAGAGCGCAACGGCTTCTTCCATCGTTTGAGGTTGGTATAACTGATTGTGATACAACTGTTCCAACACAGTATTCCGAATGACCAAACAGGGATAAATGCGGGTATTTTCGGCGTGCAGACGGACGATTTCTTGCGCCGTTTGCCGTGCTTTTTCGGGCGTGTCGGAGGGCAAACCGGTCATCATTTGCAATCCGAACGGCATCCGGTATTTGTTTAAGATGCTGACGGCGCGATAAATGTCATCCGCCGAATGTCCCCGTCCGGATGCTTTTAACACCTCATCATCAAATGATTGCGCTCCGAGTTCTACCATTTTCACGCCAAAAGAGAGCAGCAACTCAACAATCTGATTGTCAATATAATCCGGTCGTGTAGAGCAACGTATAGCGGCGACTTTCCCTTCACGAAGAAAATGTTGCACTGACTGCAGATAGGCTGTCTGTTGCGGAATGGAAAGTCCGGTGAAATTGCCGCCGAAGAATGCGATTTCCGTCACGCTGCCCTCCGGAATGGTCGCCAAATGACGCTCTACGATGGTGATGACATCGCCGATGGATGGCTGTTTTCGCTGTTCCGTGATATTCTGCTGATGGCAAAAGATACAGCGATGCGGACATGCCGCCTCGGGGATGAAAATAGGGATGTTATAGTGCCGGCTCACATTGCTATTTTTTCAAAAATCCATATTCATACACTTTCGGTTCGATTTTCTTTGCCAATATTTTCAACGCAATGCGCAGATTTTCAATAAGTTCGTTATAGGTTTCATCGTCGGATTTGTTGTTCATTGTGCCTTTGTCGTTGCGTCCTTGGAAGTATTCGCGGATGTCGTATAGTGAAGCGTTTACTGCCCCACCCCCTCCGGCTTCCCCAAAGGGGGAGAGAACTCCCGAAGATGGAAAAGTTCCAAGCGCGGCATGGTAGTATTTCCACAATTCCCGTCCTGCGTCGAAAACGGATGTCGCTTCTTTTGAAAATTCGCGTTTGATGCAGAATTTGTCTTCTTCCTGTTCAAACAGGTTGGAATATCCGTTTTGGATGATTTTTCCGCTGAGAAAACTTGCCATAAAGTGACTTGTAAATTTGCTTTTCGATCCGACTTCGCCTTCGGTGAATGGTATCCAATGGTTTACGCCGTGTTTTGATGAGATGTTGTTATTAAATAGGGCGTAGGTAAGGCAATTGTTTTGAAATTCTTCATCCGTTTCCCATCCATCGTTGGGATAGAGAAATTGGTCGCGGTTATTTAACCAATTCGGAGCGATACATTGTCGTACTGCCAAATAAATGGATATTTCCATTATATTATATATGGTAATACCTGTTGTTTTGTGTTGTAAAACATCACTTTTTGTCGGTTGCGAAGTAATATATACTCCATTTTGCTGTTGCATATCAACTCCAGGGAGGATCAAATAACCGATTTTTTCATTTTTCTTGTCATAAAACACTCTTAGCCAATCACTTATAAATATTTTTTCATTTACTGCGTAAAACGATTTTTTTCCTGTTTGCCAACAATGTTTTAAATCAGCATTAGAAAAAATAATATCTGTGTCTATTTTGGAGATATTTTTTCTTTCTTCTAAGTTCCAAATTAAAAAGCCTATTGGAAAATGACCATTGACATTATCAAAGGTATTTGCCTGACAAATGAATCCTTTTAAGAAACTTGCTTTAAAGTAATTTCGGAATTTTAAAAAGTTTTGGGCGTTAATAAATTTCGGAGTGCTGAAAGAAGCCAATTTAGCATCGGGTATTTCTTTATAAATTTTCAAAAAGAATTGGGCATAAAGTTCTCGTGTGGCAGTCCCTACAATATTTTGAAAATCACGATAAACTTTACTTGTTGTAGATACTTTTGCTTTATGTTCTCCCTTGCCTGCAAAAGTAGTTCTGTTTCCATGTTCCGCATACGGCGGATTAATATAGATAATCAATCTTTTACGTTTATTTTCATCGGAGATAATATCAAAAAGTTCATCGGGCAATTTTCCGCCTTTTGAGATTGGTAAAAAGTCGTCGTTCAAGAAATCAAACTGGAAAACCTGTTGTTCCCAAAGGTTGGCGCCGTTTTCAATTCGATCTTTCATCACGTCAACATCTTGTTTATCAAGAGTTGACGCCCAGATATTATTTTTGTTGGTCAATCCCGCGAGTAGATTTCCCGTTCCGGCAGCGCAATCCCACACGTAATATGTGTCTTGCCAATTCTCTCCAAACACCTCTGATAAATATTTTTGCGAGAGTTCTACCCAGATTTTCGGTGTATAAAAACTACCCTTGCGCTCTCTTACATCCTGTGGTACAATCAAATCACGGCGGTCCACGATATAATCCCAATATTCTTCCAAAGGTGGACGTTCGTACTTTGCCCAAAACTGCGTGTGTGCTTTTTGATTGTCGGAAAATTCTACACGCGATGTAGTGAACATTCCCGCTTCATTAACATGTCGGCTGGTTTCATAAAAACGGGCTTTCAAAAGAACCGACAATTTATCTTTGATGGTGAAATAGCCATCATTTTGTGCCTCAGACAGCAAATCTGCCAAATAAAAATCACCGTCAATAATTCCGGCTTTCTTTGCCAAAGCCCAGTCAGCAATTATGGTCGGCTTCACCGTTTCGAGCCATTTTCCGTAAACGGTGATAAAGTTATTCTTGTCAATACGGATTTTGGAAGTCTCCATCTTCCCCACCACGAAATTTTCACGGATAAACCGTTTCAATTCCTTTTCATCTTTCTCAAAATCAAAGATGTATGTTTGCCAAGGGGTGGTGTTGATGGTTTTTTCTATCTGAGCGTAAATCTGTTTAAATTCGCGGGTTTCGTGGTCGGAGGGGGCGACTTTCCAGTTGAAGTCGTTTTGGTAGAAAATATCCTGAACTTCGGAGTATGGCACAAAAGCGATTTTTTCGTCGTCGTAACAGCCGAGGAACGGTGGCGGCAATATTTCGTCAAAGGTGCGGGCTTTGCCGATGGTCAGCACAAGTTGGGCGAGCATGGCAAGGATGTCATCACGGTTTCTTTTTGCCTCTGCCCATAATAAATACGTCTCCCCATTTTTCACTGCAAAATCAATATTTTTGATGATTTTTGTGCAGTCAAATTTCCCGAAAAAATCTTGCGCAACGCTGTTTTTCAACTCTTCCTCTCTAATATTGCCGTATTTCATATATCCCTTTATTTTCTACTCTTTCAAAAAACCATATTCATACACTTTCGGTTCGATTTTATTAGCCAATGTTTTCAGCGCAATGCGCAGATTTTCAATAAGTTCGTTATAGGTTTCATCGTCGGATTTGTTGTTCATTGTGCCTTTGTCGCTGCGTCCTTGGAAGTATTCGCGGATGTCGTATAGTGAAGCGTTTACTGCCCCCCCCTCCCGACCTCCCCCAAAGGGGGAGGAGATGGCGGTGTGATAGTATCGCCACAATTCCCGTCCTGCGTCGAAAACGGATGTTGCTTCTTTTGAAAATTCGCGTTTGATGCAGAATTTGTCTTCTTCCTGTTCAAACAGGTTGGAATATCCGTTTTGGATGATTTTTCCGCTGAGAAAACCTATCATAAAATGGCTGTCGAATTTATCGCAGGCGTTTACTTCGTTTTCGGTGAATGGGATCCAGTGGTTTGCGCCGTGTTTTGAGGATATGTTATTGTTGAACAATGTGTAAGCGAGACAATCGTTTTGAAATTCATTGTCGGTTTCCCACCCGTTGTTGGGGTAGAGGAATTGGTCGCGGTCGTTGAGCCAAGTGGCGGGGATGATTTTACGAACGGTGAAGTAAATACAAGTTTCTATTAAATTATTTGCTGTGATTTGCCAGTGATGATTATCGGCTGGGACTTTCATGTTTGGCTCTCCGAATCGCACTAATCTTTGATTTTGAAAATCGCTGCCTACTCCGATTATTGTCGCAATAGAGCCTAAATCTGATTTTCGGAATGTTTTTACCCAATCGTTGATCAATTTTTGATTATCATAATTCCATATTTCTTTGTATCCGATAAACATTCTTTCCAAATTAAAAGCTTCCGCTTTTATATGTTTAAAATCAGCCTTAATGTCTGTGTCCCAAACTTTAAAACCGATAGGAAACTGTCCTTTTACATTGTCAAAACTGTCGGCAGGAACAATAAAACATCTTTTCAGTTTTGCTTTGAAAAAATTTCTGAACTCATAAAATCGTGGCGCTTGCAATGCTTTTAATTTAGAGAATTCTCCAATTTTACAATTTGGGATTTCCTTATAAATCCTTGTTAAAAATTGAATATAAAGTTCTCTTTTTGTGTATCCCATTAATTCGGAATATTTTTTGTGTATTTGCGATTCAGCAACCCCTATTCTTCTTTCACCTTTTCTGTTATCAGCCTCCGCATACGGCGGATTTATATAGATAATCAACTTTTCACGCCTTTTCGGGTCATTGATAATATCCTGCAACCCTTGCGGAAGTTTGGAAAAATCATCGTTCAGGAAGTCGAATTGGAATACATGGCTTTCCAAGAGGTTTGCGCCATTCTGTATGCGGTATTTCATCACGTCCACATCTTGCTTGTCAAGCGTTGAAGCCCAAATGTTGTATTTGTTGGTCAGTCCTACCAGCAAATTACCTGTTCCGGCGGCACAATCCCATACGTGGTATTCGTCTTGCCAATCCTCACCCAGCACGTCGGCAAGATATTTCTGCGAGAGTTCCACCCAGATGCCCGGCGTATAAAAACTTCCTTTACGCTCGCGTATATCTTGAGGCACAATCAAATCCCTTCTATCAACAATATAGTTCCAGTATTCTTCTTTGGGAGGTCGGTCATATTTGTTCCAAAATTGGGTGTGTGCTTTTTGATTATCGTTGAAGTCAGCCCGGTCAATTGTGAAAAAACCCGTCTCTAATCTTTTTTTGTCGAATTCGTAATATTTAGTCTTCAAGAGTACGTGCAGTTTCTCGCCGATGGTTTCATTTTCTATGGAAAGCAGGTCGGCGAGATAAAAATCCCCGTCAATAATTCCGGCTTTCTTTGCCAAATCCCAATCAGCGACTATTGTCGGTTTCACCGCGTCAATCCATTTGTTATAGATGGTAATAAAGTTATTCTTGTCTATACGGATTTTGGAAGTCTCCGTTTTCCCCACCACGAAATTTTCACGGATAAACCGTTTCAGTTCCTTCTCATCTCTCTCAAAATCAAAGATATATGTCTGCCAAGGAGCGGCTTGGATAACGTTTTCTATCTGTGCGTAAATTTGTTTAAACTCGCGTGTTTCGTGGTCGGAGGGGGCAACTTTCCAGTTGAAGTCGTTTTGGTAGAAAATATCCTGAACTTCGGAGTATGGCACGAAAGCGATTTTTTCGTTGTCGTAACAGCCGAGAAACGGCGGCGGCAATATTTCGTCGAAAGTGCGGGCTTTGCCGATGGTCAGCACAAGTTGGGCGAGCATGGCAAGGATGTCATCACGGTTTCTTTTTGCCTCTGCCCATAATAAATACGTCTCCCCATCTTTCACCGCAAAATCAATATTCTTGATAATTTCGGTGCAGTCGAACTTGCCGAAAAAATCCTGTTCCACTTTGTTTTTCAACTCTTCCTCTCGAATATTGCTGTATTTCATGTATGCCGATGATTAAAAATAAATCTTTGCAAAGATAGTGATTTTATTCGATGCACATGAACGTCGCACAGGGCAAACGCATTAAAATTTTCTTTTCTATCATTTTAGATTAATTATTGCCAAAGCGGTGGCATCAATCACTTGCATCATTTTGGAAATATCTAATGTTTCCATTATGTCGGTTTTTTGATGATAATTGTAATTGCGATAAAATGCTGTATTGGTAATCATTAGTGCATCGTAATCGAATTTCCAATAATTCAAGTGGTCGGAAAAATCAATCCCTTGTATTTTCGATGGTGCTTTGAGATTGTGCGTGTCAATTGTCGCTAAATCTTTGAAACTATCAGAGAGATTTTTTGCAAATTTTCCTGTTCCTGTTTTCCGGACAAGCAATATAAAGTTTCCTGTTCTTCCGTAAGCAACTTTCATCACTTTTACCGGGTAGGATTGTGATTTGGCTTTATCATCGAAATACCCAATCATTTCCAAAGCAATCATACCGTAAACAGATGTCCCCGCATCGTTTAGAGATTTTGCGTGTATGTAACTTCCCATATATTCTGTTCGGAAAAATGGAGGTTCTTCGAGGCTATATGCTACGATTTCAATAGGATAATTCAATTTTTCTTTTGAGAGCAGGCGAACTAATTCCAATAAACCAACTACGCCACTGGCATTATCGTCCGCACCTTCTTGATTTCCACAAACATCGTAATGAGCACCAACCACAACAAGTGGTTTGTGGTTAGTATTTCCCAGACGACAAACCACATTTTTATATGTTACCCCTTCTACCGGATAGGGTTGATAAAAAACGGTATCCGCATATTGTTGGAAGACGGAAAAAATATATTCCGCGGTCTGATTGAGCAAAGAAATATTTTGGTAATTGCGATAACCGTCCGTTTTTGTAATCGTTTTCAAATGTTGAACAATTCGTAAACTATCTGATTGAACAACATCATTATCAGGTGAGGCAAGCATATATGAATTCGCTTGATTTTGAGCACAAGCGGTCATTGTTGTCAGTATGAAAATTAATGGAATTATTATTTTCTTCATAATCGTATTATGCTATTTGTTGTTTTTTGATGCCATTTATACACCCTTGTACCATGATTTTATCCTGCGCCAACTGTTGTTTAAGGTGTTCGGTGTCGGGAAATTTTATTTCGTCGCGTATTCGTTTGACGAAGGCGGCGGTAATGGTTTTTCCGTAGATATCTTCGTCGAAGTTAAAGATGTGGACTTCAACGGTTAACGAACTTTTTTCGATGGTCGGACGGAAACCGATATTTCCCATCCCCTCGTACCATTTTCCGTCCACTAAGACGTAACAGGCGTACACGCCGTTGGCGGTGATGAGTTTGTAGCGGTCGGACAGGGCGATGTTGGCTGTGGGGAAGCCCATCTTTCGTCCCAGCATGTTGCCGTGAACGACCGTTCCCGTGATGCTGTAACGGTAGCCCAAATATTTGTTGGCGCTCTCTATCTCACCCTTTTTCAGCGCCTCGCGTATTCTTGTTGAACTGACAACATCGCCATCACAACAGACCTCTCCGACTTCGACAACCGCGAAACCATATTCAACGCCCAACCGTTCTATTTCGTGGTAATCCCCGCTGCGCGACTTCCCGAAGTGATGGTCGTAGCCGATGACCAAAGTACCGATACGCAGTTTGTTGACCAAATATTCCCTGATAAAATCTTCCGGCGACAAAGTGGCAAATGCGGGAGTGAAATTTATAATGAGCAGATAATCAATGCCACTCAGGGCGATACGTTCTATTTTTTTCTCAAGGATGTTGATGAATCTGATGTCGTTCTGATTGTTGTTCAACACGATGCGCGGATGCGGTTCGAAGGTGATGGCGACGGTTTTTTGGTTCGGTTCCGTGGCTAAGGCTTTCATCTGCCGGAAAATCTCCTGATGACCGCAATGTACGCCGTCGAAAATGCCAACCGTTACAATGGGCTTCGTGAGCGATGGGATTTGTTCGATGTCATAGATTACTTGCATGGGGAAATCTGTTACTTGTGAATTGTTTAAATCAGTTGATTGTCAATAAGATATTTGGCGATTTGCACGGCGTTTGTGGCGGCGCCTTTGCGCAGGTTGTCCGACACAATCCACAAGTTCAACGACTTGGGTTGAGATTCGTCCCGACGGATACGTCCCACAAAAACCTCATTGCTCCCCTCCGCAAACAGAGGCATCGGATAGAGATTGTTTTGCGGATCATCCTGCACCACAACGCCCGGCATTTGCCGTAAAACAGTTCTAACTTCCTCTACATCAAACTCTTCTAAAAACTCAATATTCACCGATTCCGAATGTCCCACCAGCACGGGAACACGGACAACTGTCGCCGTTACGGCAAGAGAGGGCGCAGCCAAGATTTTTCGTGTTTCGTTCACCAATTTTATCTCTTCGACGGTATAGCCGTTTTCTGAAAAATTTCCGGCGAGAGGCAGGATATTGAGGTCAATGGGATGTGGGTATATCTTTTCGCAATGACGGGACGTGAAACTTCGCTCGCTCATAAGTTGCGAAACGCCCTTTAAACCGCTTCCACTGACGGATTGATACGTCGAAATGACCACCCGTTTGATACCGTATCTTTGATGTAATGGCGCTAAGACCATCACCAACTGTATAGTCGAACAGTTTGGGTTGGCGATAAGTTTGTCGGACTTTTTTAAGCCGAAAGCGTTGATTTCGGGGACGACGAGCGGCGCCGACGCCTCCATGCGCCACGCGGAAGAGTTGTCCACAACGGTGATGCCGGCGTCAACAAAAAGCGGCGCGTATTGTCGTGAAACGGCAGCGCCCACCGCAAAAATAGCAATATCGGGTTTCTGCCGGATGACCTCTTCGGGCAAACACGTTGTCAACGATTTTCCGTGAAAATCAATCACTTTTCCCGCCGACTGCGGCGATGCCGCTACAATGACTTCGATGCCGTCAATATCAAAAAACTCCGGCAGTACTTTCAAAACTTCTCGTCCCACCAATCCGGTGGCGCCTATGATGGCTATCTTTTTACATATCTTCATAACAACCATTCCCAATTTTATCGAATATGGACGACAAAAGTACGACGTTTTTATCGAATACGCAAGATGATTTTTTAATCATTCGTTCCATGGTTTTAATATTCCCGACCCGTTCGCATCATCATCTTCCAACTTCAATGAATATGTCGTCAATTTCCCATAACTAAAAATAAGCATATTTTTATACCAAATCTCCTTAGCCAATTTTTCATCTTTTATTAAATCTTTCACAAATAACTTTGTGTATCTGTTACGATACTTTGTTTTATAATATTTTTCGTTTGCACTAAAAAGAGGCAGTGAAATATTTTCTTGCTCTCTAAACATTCTTGTACTGTCATAATAGTCGGCTATGACATATAAGGTAAATCCATGCGAGTCGCAATACGATTGAACGTAAGATAACAGATAACAATGAGAACCGGTACAATGCGGCACCCACTTGTAAACCATGACATTCTCTTGTGTTTCAATACATTTATAAAGTTGATCGCCTGTGATAGCGTATATTTTCCCGTTTTTACTCAGTTCGCATATATTATCTTGCGTGTCCGAGAACACTATTTGGTTTTTGTCTTCTTCGGATAGTCGTGAATAACCGCTGGTTAACCCGTCTATAGTGATACAACCATGCAATAAGAGAATGCCTGCAATGCCTAAAATATTAAAAAATACTGTTGCCTTTTTCATTTTTTACAAATTCATAAACAATGTGATTTACCTTTTACATATCTTCTAACGACAAACAAACCGTTTTAATATGATACTTTCAATATTGTTTTCATAATAGTGTATTATGTCTTTTAAGGATTTTTCCGATTTGCGTAGTAGGGAGTGTTTTGGCGGCATTTTTTTAGATCGTCTAATACTTTTTCTAATGGCTTATAGAGGGAGGGCAGATTAAAAATTATGCGATGAGAAATTTTAATGCGTTTGCCCTGTATATCTCTATCCCAAATCAAAAAAAAAACGTATCTTCGCCGAAATAAAAAAATATCATTCATAATTATGAAACCCACTCATATTGAACACATTGGAATTGCGGTAGCCAACCTTGACGAAGCCATAAAATACTGGGAAGAGGTCATGGGGTTGACATGTTACGCCGTTGAAGAGGTTGTTGACCAGAAAGTGAAGACCGCTTTTTTCAAAGTCGGCGAGGTGAAAATCGAACTTTTGGAGTCCACCGACCCGGAAGGACCTATCGGGAAATTCATTGAGAAAAAGGGCGCCGGCGTGCATCACATTGCCTTTGCCGTCGAGAATGCCGATACGGCGTTGGTCGAAGTCGCTGAAAAGGGCGTGCTGCTGATAGACCAAAAGTCGCGCAAGGGCGCCGAAAAGATGAACATCGGATTTCTCCATCCGAAGTCCACAATGGGCGTACTGACCGAATTTTGCAGCAAATAATCTTTAAATTTTTAAATCGTTAAATCTTTAAATACAAACATAATGGCTTTTGAAGAAAAAATACAAATGCTGCTCAACAAGCGCGTTGAGGCGAAACTGGGCGGCGGACAAAAGAGAATAGATGCACAGCACGCCAAGGGGAAACTGACGGCGCGTGAACGCATTGACCTACTGTTAGATGAAGGCTCTTTCGAGGAATTCGACATGTTCGTTACCCACCGCTGCACCGACTTCGACATGCAGAAACAGACCTACCTCTCCGACGGCGTCATCACCGGCTACGGCACGATAGACGGCAGGTTGGTTTACGTCTTTTCGCAGGATTTCACCGTCTTCGGCGGTTCGCTGTCGGAGACCTTTGCCAAGAAAATCTGCAAAGTGATGGATCAGGCGATGAAGGTAGGCGCTCCGGTCATCGGCATCAACGATTCGGGCGGCGCGCGCATACAGGAGGGCGTTCAGAGTCTGGCGGGCTACGCTGACATTTTCCAGCGCAACATCATGGCGTCGGGCGTCATTCCGCAGATCTCGGCTATCTTCGGACCCTGCGCCGGCGGAGCGGTCTATTCGCCCGCTTTGACCGACTTCATCATGATGTCGAAAGAGAACAGTTACATGTTCGTTACCGGACCGAAAGTGGTGAAGACCGTTACCGGCGAAGACGTTACCGACGACAAACTCGGTGGCGCCATGGTACACGCCTCCAAGTCGGGCGTTACCCACTTCATGGTGGACAGCGAACAGGAAGGGCTCATGCTCATCCGCAAACTGATGAGTTACCTGCCGTCCAACAACTTTGAAGACCCACCGTACCTCCCGACCGGCGACCCGATTGACCGCTTGGAAGACTCTCTGAACAGCATCATCCCCGACAATCCCAACAAACCCTACGACGTGAAAGACGTCATCCACGCCATCGTGGACGACAACGAGTTTTTTGAAGTACACCGCAACTTTGCGCCGAACTTAGTAGTGGGATTTGCCCGTTTCAACGGTTCTTCCGTCGGCATCGTCGCCAACCAGCCCAACTACATCGCCGGCGTCCTCGACATCAACGCCTCCCGCAAAGGAGCGCGCTTTGTTCGTTTTTGCGACGCTTTCAACATCCCGTTGGTTACGCTGGTTGACGTTCCCGGCTTTTTACCCGGCACGGCTCAGGAATATGGCGGCATCATCATCCACGGCGCGAAGTTTTTGTTTGCTTATGGCGAAGCCACCGTTCCGAAAGTTACGGTTACGCTGCGCAAGTCGTATGGCGGGGCGCACGATGTGATGAGTTGCAAGCAACTGCGCGGCGACATCAACTATGCGTGGCCCTCAGCCGAAATCGCCGTGATGGGCGCCAGCGGAGCCATCGAAGTGCTGTACGGACGGCAACTGAAAGAGATTGCCGACCCCGAAGAACGAGCCAAGTTCGTCGCCGAAAAAGAAAAAGAGTACAACGAAACCTTCGCCAACCCCTACAACGCCGCCAAATACGGCATCATTGACGACATCATCGAACCGCGCAACACCCGTTTCCGCATCATTCGCGCCCTCCATGCGCTGGCGTCGAAGAAAGATAGCAATCCGCCCAAAAAGCATACGAATATTCCGTTGTAACACATTGTCCATGAATTAATAAGAATAGAAATGACGAATAAAATAATAAAACGGATTATCTTACTTGCTGCTTTGGTTGCGGTGGTTTCCTTTTGCGGCTTTGCCCAAAACAAAGGTGCCAAATGGGAAACCGCTTTGCAGGAGATGAACACCCAATGGGACTCCATCCTGCAAGGACTGCTTAACAGAGTTCCGGACGAAGCCTACGACCCGCTGACGCCGCAATCATTCGTTTTCGACAAGGCGCACAACGTCTTTGGCGCCATCAATACGATTGAAAACAGTATTGACATCATCAAATTAGAAGACGATACACTGAAAACAGTAAGGCAAATATTGGTTGATAAGTATGAAGGCAGGCACGATGTGCGCAACATCTATCGCCCTCAAGGAATTGCGATTTACGACAAATATTTGGTCTTTTTAGCCTCACAGCAAGACAGTTGCTATCTGTCGGTTTTGGATTTGGAAGGTAATGAGGTCGGTCGTTTTTACTACAAAGGCAATGCCACCGCTTTCAGTTACAACAAAGAGACACAACAGATGTACATCGCAGGGCAAAATTCGTTAGGATACGACCTGATTATTCTCTCCACCGAAAACGGCATCGCCAACATGTCGGAAGATGCCCCTTCGCTTCATTACCAGAAACCTAAAAAAGATGCAATCATTGAAAAAATGGATCCGGTAGGCATCGGGATGGCGGCAATAGCCATGAGCATGGTGTTTTTGGCGCTTTTGCTGTTAGTCCTTATCTTTGCCAATACTGAAAAAGTGTTGAAAGCATCTAAAAAAATCTCGTTCCGGAAAACTTTTGGGGCGGACTTTGCACAGAAAGCCGTAGTTGCCAAAGCATTCGACGCCAGCGGAGAGGAATTTGCTGCCGTTGCCGCAGCCGTCTATATGTATAACAGCGAACTCCATGACACGGAAAATACCATCTTGACCATCGCAAAAACTACACGCTCCTGGACGCCATGGAATGCGAAATATTATGGCATGAACAATAATCTTATGAAAAAAAACAAGTAAAAAAGTCGTTTTAACAAGTAAAATATTGTAGAGATGAAAAAATATAAATTTACCATAAACGGGACGACCTACGCGGTGGAAATCAATAACGCCGAAGGTCAAACGATAGAGTTGGAAGTCAACGGCACACCCTACACCGTTACCTTAGATAAAGAGGTGAAACAGACAAAAACGCCGAAATTAGTGCGCACACAAGCCGTTCCCTCGACCGATGTCGGCAAACAGGAAGCCAAAACCGCTAAAAAAGGCGGTAGCATCCACTCACCCCTGCCGGGCGTGATATTGGACGTCTTTGTGAAACCCGGCGACAAAATCACCGTAGGACAAAAAGTAATTCTGCTGGAAGCCATGAAAATGGAAAATAATATCGAATCGGACAAAGAAGGCGTTGTAGCTGAAGTAAAAGCCCGCCAAGGCGATTCGGTGATGGAAGGCGATGTTTTAATAATTATGGGAGAATAAGCGTATGAACTTTTTAAATTATGTCGGAGAGCAGATAGGAACATTTTTTAATTACACTGCCTTTGCTAACTTCACCGGAGGGCATATCGCTATGCTTTTGATAGGATTGGGTTTTATCTTTTTGGCGATTAAAAAAGAGTATGAGCCATTGCTTCTGATTCCCATCGGATTTGGCATCATCATCGGTAACATTCCGTTTTATCCGGGCTTGCAAATAGGGATTTATGAAGATAACAGCGTTTTAAATATTCTTTATCACGGCGTAAGATACGGCTGGTACCCGCCGCTCATCTTCTTGGGCATCGGCGCGATGACCGACTTTTCGGCGTTGATTTCCAATCCGAAACTGATACTTATCGGCGCCGCCGCCCAGTTCGGCATCTTTGGCGCATACGCCGCCGCGTTGCAGTTGGGCTTCGCCCCTGCCGAAGCCGGCGCCATCGGCATCATCGGCGGAGCCGACGGTCCCACCGCCATCTTCATCGCATCAAAACTCGCACCCGAACTCTTAGGCGCCATCGCCATCTCGGCGTACTCCTACATGGCGTTAGTGCCGGTGATTCAACCGCCCTTTATGCGCCTGCTGACCACCAAAAAAGAACGCGTCATCCGGATGAAACCACCGCGCCAAGTCTCCAAAACCGAAAAAATCATCTTCCCCCTCATCGGGATTCTGCTCACCTGCTTTATCGTACCGAGCGGATTACCGCTACTGGGAATGTTGTTCTTCGGCAACCTCCTCAAAGAGAGCGGCGTAACCAAACGCTTAGCCGTAACCGCCTCCGGTCCGATGATTGACATCGTTACCATCCTCATCGGCTTAACCGTAGGCGTTTCTACACAGGCAACCACGTTTCTGACGCCAAAATCCATCAAGATATTCTTTTTGGGCGCTGTGGCATTTTCCATCGCAACCATTACCGGCGTACTGTTCGTTAAGTTTATGAACCTGTTCCTGAAAAACAAGATCAACCCGCTCATCGGCAATTCCGGCGTCTCCGCCGTCCCCGACAGCGCCCGCGTATCCCATCAGGTAGGACAAGAATACGACAAGACCAACTTCCTGCTAATGCACGCCATGGGACCTAACGTCGCCGGCGTCATCGGCTCGGCGGTCGCGGCGGGGGTGTTATTGAGTTTTCTGTATTAAAAAAATAAAAAGAGATGAAAAAAAACTATTTAATTTTGTGTTTTACAGGCATTTGCGCACTCCTGCTCAGCCTGTTGCCCTCGTGCGAGAAAGAATTTAACCCGCGCGACAAGTATAAGGCGATTACCGTCGTTTACGGATTGGTCAATCCTGCTGATTCCGTTCATTATATTCGGATCCACAAGGCGTTTTTAGGTCCCGAAAACATCATCGTCATGGCGCAAAATCCCGATTCGTCAACCTATCCCGTTGAAGACATTGACGTTAGAATTTATGACATTACGCCAGACGGAAAGAGTACCCAACTTGAGGTAAAAACCACCGAAATTGAGAACAAAGAAGAAGGATACTTCTCTCAGAAACAACGGGTTTATTACTTTGAAAAGATATTCGAGAAACAGATAAAGCAAGGAGTAGATTATTATGAGCCCAAAGATGTCATAAAAATAGAAATAGAACATCTCAAAACCAAAAAAATAGTCTATGCCGAGACGCCTTTGGTGAATAGCTTTAATGTTCAAAGTCCAATGACAGGAATACCGCTTAACCTTGACCCAACTAAGTCCTCAGCAAAATTTATATGGAGCAATGCTAAAAACGGAAGGATCTACGACATCTATTACACCATGTATTATGGAGAAGGACGTATTGCAGATTCTTCTGTTAATAAGTACGAGACAAAGTCGTTGCTTTGGCACGTAGGCTCACATTCTGCTTCAAAAACCGGCGACGAAAGTTATCAAATCGAGAATTTTCAATTCAATCCGGGCGCTTTCTACGCTCAAATACTGAAAGACATTCCTTATAACACGAGTGTGTTTCGGCGTCCTTACGATTCGGTAGAAGTTGCTCTCTGGTGTGGGAGCGAAGTGCTGTACTATTATCATAACATCAACGACCCCTCGCAAGGAGTGGCGCAGGAACGTCCCGAATACACCAATATGAAAACCAAAGTATATTCTGAAGATAGTGGCGATTATCAAGATGTTGAAAATGAGGCATTTGGAATTTTCACTTCCCGTATTGTACAATATCGCTACATCCACATGTCATCGGATATGACTCAAAAATACTTACCCGAACTCGATCGTCAATTTATTCCCGTCCCCATTTATTAAATGTAATAAATCATTGTAGTATATGACTTTTTGGCAGTTTTTTCACAGGACTGCCATTTTTTTTGACGCCTGTTTTAAAAGCCTTTTTAACGCAAAGGCGCAAAGAAAAACGCAAAGGGCGCAAAGAATAAATAACTTATTCTCAACATTTTGCGCTTTTTGTGTCCTTTGTGAAAAACCTTTGTGAACCTTTGTGGTAAAGAATTTTAACTTAAAAAAATCCTTCCTCATCACTTTGGCACGCAGATTGCCTATTTGAACGCAGAAAATCGAAAATTTAACAGCAAAAATATATAGTTATGAGCAAAATAATTGGAATAGACTTAGGCACAACCAACTCTTGCGTTTCCGTAATGGAAGGCAACGAACCGGTTGTAATTCAAAACAGCGAAGGACACAGAACAACGCCCTCCATCGTCGGCTTTACCGATAACAACGAGCGCAAAGTGGGTGAACCCGCTAAACGTCAGGCAATAACCAATCCCAAGAAAACCATTTTTTCCATTAAACGGTTTATGGGCGAAACATACGACCAGTTGAAAAAAGAGATTGACCGCGTCCCGTATCAGGTTGCGCGGGGCGACAACAACGTTCCCAAGATAAAAATTGACGACCGCAACTACACGCCACAGGAAATCTCCGCCATGGTTCTCCAAAAGATGAAAAAGACGGCGGAAGACTTTCTGGGTCGCGAAGTTACGGAAGCCGTCATCACGGTGCCGGCGTATTTCAGCGATTCTCAACGTCAAGCCACCAAAGAAGCCGGCGAGATAGCAGGTTTGAAAGTGCGCCGCATCATCAACGAGCCGACAGCCGCAGCGCTGGCGTACGGCTTGGACAAGGCGCACAAAGATATGAAAATCGCGGTGTATGACCTCGGCGGCGGAACCTTCGACATCTCCATCCTCGAACTCGGCGACGGCGTCTTTGAAGTGAAATCCACCAACGGCGACACCCATCTCGGCGGCGACGACTTCGACCACAAAGTGATAGACTGGTTAGCCGAAGAGTTTAAAAAAGACGAAGGGCTCGACCTGCGCGAAGACCCGATGGCGTTCCAACGTCTGAAAGAGGCAGCCGAAAAAGCCAAAATAGAACTCTCCAGTTCGATGGAAACAGAAATAAACCTGCCCTACATCATGCCGGTCAACGGTATTCCAAAGCACTTAGTCCGCAAACTGAGCCGCGCCAAATTTGAACAACTCTGCGACAGCCTCATCCAAGCCACCGTTGAACCGTGCCGCAAAGCGTTGAAAGACGCCGGATTGACGGCAAACGACATCCAGGAAGTAATCTTGGTGGGCGGCTCGACCAGAATCCCCGCCGTGCAAAAAGTGGTGAAAGAGTTCTTCGGAAAAGATCCCTCCAAAGGGGTCAATCCCGACGAAGTGGTAGCCGTTGGCGCAGCCATACAAGGCGGCGTCCTGACGGGCGAAGTGAAAGACGTGCTGTTGTTAGACGTAACGCCGCTGTCGTTAGGAATAGAAACGCTGGGCAGCGTGATGACCAAACTGATAGAATCCAACACCACCATCCCGACCAAGAAATCGGAAGTCTTCTCCACGGCAGCCGACAATCAGCCCTCCGTCGAGATACACATCCTGCAAGGCGAACGTCCCATGGCAAGTCAGAACAAGAGTTTAGGACGTTTCCACTTAGACGGCATCCCACCCTCACCACGCGGCATCCCGCAAATCGAAGTTACCTTCGACATTGACGCCAACGGCATCCTGAACGTCTCGGCAAAAGATAAAGCCACCGGAAAAACACAGCAAATCCGCATCGAAGCCTCCTCCGGATTGTCGGAAGAAGAGATTAAACGAATGAAAGCCGAAGCCGAAGCCAACGCCGAAAGCGACCGCAAACAAAAAGAAGAGATAGACAAACTGAATCACGCCGACTCCATGATCTTTCAAACAGAAAAACAGATGAAAGAGTACGGCGACAAACTCCCCGCCGACAAAAAACAAGAGATAGAATCAGCGCTCGCGCAACTGAAAACGGCGCACGCCGCCAAAGATATCGCAGGCATCGACGCCGCCATGGCAAAGATGAACGAGATATGGCAACAGGCAAGCCAACAGATGTACCAAAACGCCGGCGCCAACGGCGCACCTGACCCCTTCGCTAACGCACCAGACGGCGGTCCTTTCGGCGGAGCCAATCCTTTCGACGGAGCCAATCCCTTCGGCGGAGCAAAACCCAACGACAACACCCCGCCCAACAAAGACGGCGGCGTGGAAGATGCGGAGTTCGAAGAGGTGAAGTAGAAATTGTCTGAACCATGATTTACATGATTTAAAGATTAGCAGAATTGGTTGCGCCCCTTGCGTAAAACCTTTGCGCCCTTGCGTTAAAAATTCAAACGCAGAGACGCAAAGGTTTTTTACGCAAAGGGCGCTTTCGTGTAATAAAAATTCGTGTAAGTTCGTGTCATTCGTGGCTAAAAAGAGAACATTCGTGCATTAGTGGCAAATCTACCCAACTTTTTTCGTACATTTGCAATAATTTATCGCACCATATCGTTTTTTTTCTAACAAACTGTATAACACATTTTTATGACACATATTAAAACTTATAAAAGGACCGAAAGCGTCATGCTGAACTTGATTCAGCATCTTCTGCCGACGGGGGGATTGCGGGTCAAGCCCGCAATGACGTTCATTATTACGATGTTGTTACTGTTACCTGTTGCCGTTGCGCAGAAGAACCAGCAGATTGGGCAGGTGGTCTATGACGAGTCGTTGTTTTACGCTGAGGTGAAGCAGGTCAATCAGTTTTTCCGGAGGTTTAACAATGAGGAGAACGCGATGGGCGTGCGTTACGCCGACAAGGCGCCCGAATTTCGCAACAACGAACTGCGCAAGCCTTTTTTAGTCTCGCTGTTCGACCGTCAGGGTTTTTCCATCCCTACTGAGACGAGAGACGCTTTCTTAAAAGAGGTTACCAACGACAAAAAACCTTTGTATTTGGACTTTTTCGGCGACAGATGGTATGCCGAACTCACCACTACCTTCCTCTGGAATGGCGAACAACGCACCATATTATTATATCTGAAAATTGAAAGCGAGCATCAAGGATATAAATGGGTTATCAGCAATGTCGAGGTGCCGGAGTTCGATAAACTATACCGCGAAGTAAACGAGGAGGAGCGTATCGGGATATTTCTGCACCCGATGAGCCACGAGATTGACTTCATGAACGTCAGCAACGCATTTCAGGATGTGGATAAAATTGGGTGTTACATCGGTACAAACTTCAAACCCAACCATTTATCCCTGTTCATTGACGCGATGCGCAAACAAAATATCTCGTTTGTCAGCGTCAACCACGTGAAGTTTCACTTCCTGCAACTTGACGGCTGGTGGTTCGAAATCAACTACCTCAACCGTAGCGACGTGAACTCCGGATGGCTCATTACCAATATGTTGAAGATTAGTAACAAAGATTATATTTCACTTAAAAGGGCATTTGATTATGAATAAAAAATCACGTTTTTTGGTTTTATGTGTCTTGTCGTGCAGTTTTTTTGTCTCCTTTGCTCAGCGGGGCGAAGAGAAGATGGACAAGGCAAAGATGGAGTCATACCGCTATCAATGCGAGTCGTTGGTAAAATATTATGAAGAGACGCTGAACTTCCTCGGCGACCCGGAAACGCTACCAAAAGAGCGACAAATCGTCATCAACGACTCTTATCAAAAAATCTTCCGCGACAACGAAGTACAGATTGAAGACGACCTCATCAGCGACCGCATCACAGTTTTCTACAAGCCGGTGCAAGCCTACCTGCGCGACGTCAACTTCTTCTACAAACAGGTTACCTTCGCCTATCGCGTGCAAACCGTTGAGCCTTTTTACAATGCCAAAGGGTCGCTCTGCTTCAAAGTTACCGCCAACCGCTTTTTGCAAGGTTCCAACATCAAAGGCGAAACGTACGAGGACAACATGGTGCGCTATTTCGAAATCGAATATAACGCCGACCGCGAAGACCTGAAAATCGTAAGCATCTACACCACCCTCTTGGAAGAGAGCGAAGATCTGGCAAACTGGTGGCTGAGCATGTCCCCCTTCTGGCGCTCTTTCTTCGCAAAAGAAACAGTGCTGGACGGCGGAATAAAAATGTCAGACATCGTTACTTTTACCGAGACAACCATCTCGTTTTCAATGAATCAAGACTTTTTAGACAAAATCCAAGCCGGTCAAATATTCTACAAAAACGCCGAAGGAGCCGATTCCATCGCCTATCAACTGTACGTCCCGCCGAAAAAGACGACTACTCCCAAAGGAAAAACGCCGCCGCCACCGGAACCGGTAGTGTCCGATACTTTGATAAACATCGTATATCCGGGAAAACTGCTACAGCCGCTGATCTCAAAACTCATCAAACAAACCGAATTTGTCTTTGAAAATATTAAAGACGTGGACGACCTCTCCCCACTGACAAAGATGACCGGACTGACCCGAATCAGCCTCAGCAATAACGACGTAACGGATTTAACGCCCATCCGAAACCTCAACAAGTTGGAAGCGTTGAAAATCTCTCAAACGAAAATCACCGACTTGTCGCCCATCAGTTTCCTTATCAACTTGAAAGAGATTGATTTGAGCGAATCCGCCGTAACCGATATTTCATCCCTGTCCGACAATCTGGGACTGAACATCGTCAATATCAGCAATACCCGCATTCAGGATATTACGCCCTTGGCATCGTTGCCATCGCTCGTCGAATTGCGCATAGACGGAACGCCCGTCCCCGACCTGAAACCGCTCTCAAAAGCAACATCATTGCAAATTCTCACACTGAACAACACTCAAATACAAGACCTTACGCCCATAAAAGATCTGTCGGCATTGACTGTTATTAAATTCGACCAATCGAAAGTTACCTCTCTGGCGCCTTTGTCGAACTGTAAAAAACTCGCCGAGGCGTCGTTCAACCAAACGCCGGTATCCGACATCACGCCCATCAGCCAACTGCCCGAACTGAAAACCGTCTATTGCAAAAAAACATCTGTTCCGCAAACGAACATCCTGGAATTTATCCAGCAAAACCCGAACACCCTAACCATCTTCAACACCGACGAAATGGAGACATGGTGGAGTCTGCTGACTCCCTACTGGCAAGAGTATTTTTCGGGACGCATCGGCTTCTACGGAACGCCCACGGAAACCGACCTCGCCGCCATCACCGCCATCAACCGTATTGACATCTCCTCCCGTAAAACCGTTACCGACATCAACTGCTTTAATAAAATATGGATGCTGCGTCAACTCGACGCCTCCATGAGCGGGATAACTTCGTTGGTCTCGCTCGCCGATCTTCCCTACCTGCAAAAGGTAATCATCAACTATACCGAAATCAACGACGTTTCGCCGTTACAAAAACTGCCGCGTTTGGATACATTGCTGGCGAATAATACCAAGATAAAAACCGTCTCTGTGCTGAAAGATGCGCCCGCTTTGCGACTGATAGAGTGCGATAATACAGGCGTCGTTACCG
The DNA here is from genome assembly GCA_009777825.1 of Bacteroidales bacterium. GTDB lineage: Bacteria > Bacteroidota > Bacteroidia > Bacteroidales > WRLA01 > WRLA01. The sequence continues at coordinate 19,776 of WRLA01000013.1, read as the reverse complement.
ATGACGTGGTCGTGCTGCGGACAGCCAATCCGGATTGCACGGTTATTTTTAATACGGGACAAAATAATCAATGGTGGGCAGACGTCTCCCCAACATGGAAAAAAGTACTCTACGGAAGCGAAAATACGCCCGATAAATACCAACTCCAACAAATCCTCAACACCACCACCATAGACGTCGGCGAAAACAGAGACATCCGCGAACTGTCGCCCCTGCTCCAATTCAACTACCTGACAAAGTTGGTCATACGCGGCACTTTCGTCGGTAATCTGAAAGACGTCGCACACATCAAGACACTGACATTCTTAGACATCTCCAACACGCCCATCGTCAGCATTGACGAAATCGCATCCTTATCCAACATGGATACCCTCCGCATGGAAAACACCCAACTGAAAAAATACGAAACCGTCGGTCAACTGAAAAACCTCAAACTGTTAGACGTCTCCGGAACGCAAATCAAAGACCTTAAACCACTTTCCTCCCTCACCCATCTCGAAGACCTGTCGTGCAACAACACCGGCGTCTCCGCCCTGAAACCCTTAGAAAACCTCCCCAACCTGAAAAAACTGCGCATCTTCCGTACCAAAATCTCGGAACGCACCGTCAAAGACTTTAAAGCAAAACAGCCGGAGTGCGAGGTGGTCTATTATTGATGTTATTGAGCCGAATAGATTGATTATTCGGCTCATTTTTGTATCTTTGCACCGAATATTTTGATTAATCGGCTCAGACATGATATATAACTGGCAACATAAGGAGTGGGCAAACTTCAGTTACAACAGGCTGGCAATAAGCGCTATTGTTCCTGAATTTTTAGAGAAATCCGACGAAATGGAGGGCATCTTGCACGGTCTAAATTCGGCAGAACAGCAAGAAAAACTTGTCCGATTTATGATTTCGGAAGCGATGAAGACGTCAGAAATTGAAGGTGAATTTATTAGTCGTCAAGACCTTATGTCGTCTATCAAAAATAAGTTGGGACTGAACGCACAGCCCGAAAGGGTAAAGGACAAAAGGGCTGTAGCAATATCGAATTTACTTGTTGCCGTGCGCAATTCGTACCATGAAAAAGTTACCGAAACGGGGATAAAACAGTGGCACAAGTTGTTATTTGAAACTTCCAAAACGATCCATGCAGGCAAATGGCGTAGCAGTGAAGAGCCGATGCAAGTGGTGTCGGGCGCTATCGGCAAAGAGGTTGTGCATTACGAGGCTCCGCCTTCCTATCGCGTGCCTGCGGAGATGAAACAATTTGTGAAATGGTATAATGCGTTCAAAACCAATGAAAACACTGCCGACGCTTTGGTGAAAACCGCTATTGCCCATTTGTATTTTGAAAGCATACATCCTTTTGAAGACGGCAACGGACGTATCGGACGGGCTATTGCCGAAAAATGCTTGGCGCAGTCGTTAGGCAAACCGGTTCTTTTGAGCCTTTCGAGCATCATCGAAAAAAATAAAAAACAATACTACGCCGCCTTAAAAGATGCGCAAACGTCGCTGGAAATCACTGATTGGATTGTTTATTTTTCCAACGTAATACGACAGGCTCAGATAGAGGCAGTCGAAATCGTGCGGTTTTCATTGCAAAAAACTAAATTTTTCGACCGTTTCCAAGAGCAACTGAACGAAAGAGAACTGAAAGCCATACAAAAAATGTTTGATGCCGGCATAGAAGGGTTTGAAGGCGGCATGACCGCAAAAAAATATATGAGAATCAACCAAACCTCAAAAGCTACCGCCACCCGTGATTTGCAACACTTGACAGAAACGCAAATTTTGCTACAACAGGGTGGCGGTAGAAATATACACTATCAGTTGAATGTCAACTGATATTTGCCAATTGATTTAGAACCGGAAATCTAAACCAATCCCGAACACATTATTGGTACGTGAAAAGGTATCTGTTCCTGCTGTTGCCGGAAAGAGTCCTTGGGTAAGGGCATTGACATTTCCGTAGTCGGCTGATTTTTTAGTCCAATCACTGTAATTAGTAAAGAAATACGCTAAGTTAACACGGATGTTTTTCGTAACATTGATTGCTCCGCCCAAACCGACAGAATAGGAATGCAATGAAAAACTCATATCCGATTGATACTCATCCTTTACGCCTGTTCTTGTAATCTGTCCACCGGCGCTTACCAAAAACATTTTGTTGATTTGCCATTCGGCGCCCAGCAGGTATTCATTGATACCGCCGTTGATGTATTCTTGTTTGCCGTTTGCCATTTTCGCATCGGAATCAAAGAAGTGATGATACCCTGCTGATACTTTTACGCTCGGAATGATTGCATATTGAGCGCCTACGGCTAACAGAGCGGGGATATCGTAATCCGTTTTTTCTCCATCGGGAAATAGTCCGGTTTCATCAATGTCGGTTTTATTTTTCAATTCTATACGTGTTTTAAATTCGTATTTCACGCCGACGTTTAGATTTTTCCAATTAAAATCCCAACCGACAATCGGGGCTATTCCCGAACCGGTTTGCTTACAATCTAATTGTTTTTCCGACAATAAAGGTGTTAACGGTGCCATGTTCGGATTTTCCAAAAGTACAGCAGCCGGAACTAAATTACCGCCCATGCCAATCTGAATATTCCTTAAATATCCTTCATAGCCATTGTTCACGTAATTGTAGCGAAGTCCTCCATAAACGGAAAAGTGTTCATTTGCCGCATAACTTGCGCCAACTTGCGCACCATAAATGATAGATGAGCCCTTTAATTGGCTTTCCAAAGCATAACCGCCAAAATTAGTACTTTGTGTTAGTCCGTTTAAAAGAAGCGGAATAACAGAAACTGTTGATTCAAAAGAAGGTAGCCCTTTACTGAAATCTACCGTTCCACCTCCTCCTACAGCGCCAATATTTGCTGAAACTACCCAATCGCCTTTCTTGTAGGCAAATTGTAGATTTGGGATAACCCATGCCTTGGTTTCCCCTTCAAATTTTTTCTCGGCATCTCCACCGTAACCTGCAAACGGAGCAAATTCAGAGGTAATAGTACGTTTCTGAAAAGCGCTCTGATTGTTCAAGGAAAAGAAATAGCCTTCTCCGTTCATAAAAGCCAAACCTGCCGGATTGGTGTACACCGCGTCAATTTCCATTGAAGCGTCTCTTGCGGGGTTGCGTAGGAAATGTACGCTCTGATTCGTGTTGGTCAACAGACCACCTGCATACGCACTCATAAACGTGCTTAATGCAATAACTGTTACTAATACTTTTTTCATCGTAAAAATTTTAAAAATTAGGGGGCAAAGGTACGATTTTTTGTGAGATAGGAGATTGTGAAATTGTTTTTTACCGCAAAGACGCAAAGAAAGCGCAAAGGGCGCAAAGAGGTAACTCTGTGAAACTCAGTGTTCTCTGCGCCTCTGTGCTGAAAAAGTAACTCGTAACTCTGGATTGCTTCGTCGTTCCTCCTCGCAATGACGGGACGTTCTTTCAATCACACATCGCAAAGCCTCACATCTCAAAAAAGTTGTACTTTTGCAAAAAAGTTGCAATCGTCAATGAACACCGTCTATCGTTTATTAAAACTGAATCGTTATGTCCGGAGCCGCAGGCTGAAGAGTTTTGGTATTTTCCTCTTACATCTGCTTGGGAGGCGCTATTTGGCGGTGTTTCTGGATCCGGTTTTGGGATGCAATCTTCGTTGCAAAATGTGTTATTTCAGCGACCCCGACTACCGGAAAAGGGTGAAAGGTATCTTGCAGCCCGACGACCTTACGAAGATCGCCAACGCCTTTTTTCACCGCACGCTGAAACTGCAAATCGGCTGCGGTGCCGAGCCTTCGCTCTCCCCGCACAACACCGCGTTAATCCGCATGGCGAAACAGCACAAAGTGCCGTATATCTCCATGACAACCAACGCTAATCTATTTACCAACAAAGACTTATGGAATTTCGTGGCAGCCGGATTAGACGAAATCACGCTTTCGCTTCACGGCGTTACCCGCAAGAGTTACGAGTATTTTATGACGGGCGCCTCCTTCGACGCTTTTTGCAAGGCAATGGCAACTTTGACCGAAATAAAAAAGAAACACCCTCGCTTTAAAGTGCGTGTTAACTATACTGTTAATCAGGACAATATGAACGAGTTGACGGGATTTTTTGACATTTTTGGGAACTATGCCATAGACATCCTTCAGATTCGCCCCATACAGAAAATCGGAAAGAGCGAGTATGATACCTTCTCATGGGACGCACTCTATCGTTCTTATGATGAAGTGATTAAAAAGGTGCGGGACGAAAGCATTCAACATGGCGTCGTGTGCATCGCGCCCGAAAAGATAGACCTTCGAAGCGTCGTCGCCGATGAATCGGTTGTCGAAGCGACCTACTGCTACATCGCGCCCCGATACACGTGGTACGAAGATTTTGACCTGAACACGGACTCCTACGAATCCTACTCAAAACGCACAAAACGCACAAAAACCCTGTTCAACAACATCTTCAAAAAAACCAAACCCAACGCCGAAGAGCATAAAAGATTGAATTACAGTGTTAGTGGGATGTGAGATTTGCGATATGCGATTGTATCCCGTCATTGCGAGGGCGAAGCCCGAAGCAATCCAGAGAAAACTTTGTGTGCCTTTGTATTGATCATCTATCATGGTCTTATTACAATCACTCTAAAATCATGGTTCAGACAATGGAAAAAAGGTGTTATCTTTGCAGCGCAAATGCAATCGTGTAAATCTTATGAATATCATCGTTTGGACAATAACAATACTCACTCAAAACCGCTTTCCCAAGCCCGATTTTGAGTCGGGATACGTGTATCCGGAGCAGCATTACATCACGCCCAACGAGGCGTTGTGGTCGTACATAGATGTTGCGGTACTGGCGCTTCTGATGGGGTTTGTGGCGTGGGCGGTGGTTAGGAAGCAGGTTCGGCTGCCGGTCATTCTGACGTCGGTGGCGTCGGTCGCTTACTTCGGATTTTTCCGGAATGGCTGCGTATGCAGCATCGGCGCCGTGCAGAACGTGGCGCTGGCGTTGACGAGCGATGCCTATTCGATACCGTTGTATGTGGTGTTGCTGTTTCTTCTGCCCATCGTGTTCGCGCTGTTTTTCGGGAGGGTGTTTTGCGCCGGAGTGTGTCCGTTTGGCGCGTTGCAGGAGTTGGTGAATGTCAAAAACTACAAACTTTCGAAAGCGGTTACGAGGGTTCTGGGGATTTTCCCATGGATTTACTTAGGCTTCGCCGTGCTGTTTGCGGTAACCAACAGCCGCTTTATCATCTGCCGTTTCGACCCGTTTGTCGGGATTTTCCGTTTGGGAGGCGAACTGCCGCTGATACTTTTTGGAGTGCTGCTGTTGATATTTTCGGTCTTCACCGGACGACCGTTTTGCCGCTTTCTCTGTCCTTACGGCGCCATCCTGAGCCTTTTTGCCAAGATTTCGTTTTGGCAGGTGAAAATCACCAAGAAGGAGTGTATCAACTGCCAACTCTGCCACAACGCCTGTCCGGCGGACGCGATACATCCGCCATACGACAACAAAGTCAAAGAGAGCCGCCCGACAGGCGTGAACCGGATTTTGCGCTACATGGTCATCCTGCCTCTTGCAATGGCGGTGGGAGCGACGGTGATGTATATGCTAAGCGACAACTTCAGCAAAGTGAACAACGATGTCCAACTCTACGACATGGTCATCCAAAACGAAACCCAGCCGCAGGAGACACAATCGCTCGAACTACAGGCTTTCTACGGACAGGGAGGCACAGCAGAAAAACTCGAAACACACGTCGCCGCAATTAAAAAAGAGTTTCGCCTCTGGTCGGGAACGGTCGGAGCATTCATCGGATTGGTCATCGGACTGACCCTGATAACGCTCTCCACCAAACGTACCCGACAACAGTACGAGGTTGACGGGGCGCACTGCGTCGCTTGCGGGAGATGCTTTACTTATTGCCCACAGAATAATAGAACATGAAACACACAGTAAGAAACATAGCCATCGTCTCCGCGATTTTCGCAGTCGCTTTCTCCGTCATGCTCATAACCAATTATTTTCAGGTGAGCGGCACGGACATCATCCGGTCGGAAGCGCTCGAAAATCTCAAACAAGCCAACGAAGAATACGGCGACAACCCGTTCTTGCAGGAACAAATCCGTGAGTTAGACCTGCTGGCACGGAAAGCCTACTTCATCAGTATCAACAGATTAAGAGTGGGCGTCATCATTTTGGCGGTTATGGTTGCGGTGTTGGTGATAAGCCTGCGGATTTATTTTTCCAAGAGCAAAGAGATTCCCGATAAGGATATTGACCCCGTGGACGACTGGCTGATTAAGTCGAAAGCCAGAAAATACGTCGTTTGGACAGCAGGCTTTTTGGCAGCAGCCGGAATTGTGTTCGCCGTGTTGACTTCGCCATATATAGCCCCCCCAAGCCCCCCCGAAGGGGGGGGTGTTGAAGACCTCGCACGCACCGATATTTCCGCACACACCGATTTACAATCGGTACGAGAAGACAGCACAGATTACCAATCCGAACTAATCACAGAGACGAACACCGCTTTACAATCTGTACAAGAAAAAACCGATACCCTCCCCACACCCCCCCCTTCAGGAGGGCTTGGGGGGGCTTACAATGGTTTCCGAGGCAACAACGCCCTTGGCATAAGCAGCGCAAAGAGTGTTCCGACCTCGTGGGACTTGTCATCGGGCAAAAACATCCTGTGGAAAGTGAAGACGCCGCGTAAAGGCTATAACTCGCCGGTAATCAACGGAAACAGAGTCTTCTTTTCCGGAGCCGACGACGACGCCCGCGAGATATACTGCTACGAACTAAGTTCGGGGAAAGAGTTATGGCGGCTGACGGCTAAAAACATTCCGGGTTCGCCAAGCCAAATGCCGAAAACAACGGACGACACCGGATTGGCAGCCTCAACGGTAGCAACCAACGGCAAACAGGTGTGCGCCATCTTCGCTACCGGCGATGTCATCTGCGCCGACATGGAGGGAAAACAACTGTGGGCAAAAAACATCGGCGTCCCCGACAACCACTACGGATATGCCTCCTCGCCGCTCGTCTTCGGCAACTCGGTGATTATACAGTACGACAACCGCACTGCGCCAAGAGTTATGGCGTTGGACTTGGAAACCGGCAACCAACGCTGGGTGAAAGAGCGTCCCGACAAGATCTCATGGAGTTCACCCATCATCGCAATCGTCAACAACAAACCGCAACTGATATTGATGGGAACGCCGAGCATCACCTCTTACAACCCGAATAACGGCGAACAGTATTGGCGTGTGGAGTGTATGACGGGAGAAGTCGGCTCAAGTCCTGCCGCCGCCAACGGCGTTGTTTACGGCGGAAGCGAATACGCCACGCTGATAGCCATCAATGCGGCAGACGGCTCCACGCTCTGGAAAAACAACGACCTCCTCCCCGAAGTCTCCAGTCCGGTAGCGGCAAAAGATTTTCTCTTTGTGGCAACCTCATACGGCGTGGTAGCGACTTTCGACGCCCAAACCGGCGACTTGCTGAAAACAATGGAGTTGGGTACCGAGTTTTACTCATCGCCCGTCATCGCAGAAGGGAAAATCTATCTCAGCGACACCGACGGGAAAATGTTTATCTTCTCCGCAAAAAGCGATTTCAGCCTTATCAATGCCTTTGAAACAAGTGAAAAAACGTATGCCACGCCGGCGTTTACGGATGGGAAAATTGTGGTTAAGACGGATACATGGATTTATTGCGTGGGAGTGTTTTAAAAAAAAACGAAAAAAATGAAAAAAGTATGTTTATTTTCAATAATTTTAATTTTTGCACAAACGCCTTTTGCACAGATTAATCTTGATACCATTTGGCAAAATTTTGTGATTGATAATTACAAAAAATACGATAATTATTTTGCAGAAATTGTTACAAGTTCAACAATTCGAGGAAAAGATACAAAAGACAGAGGTGTAATTGATACAATATATAACACGAAAGACACAACTTTAATTTATTGTGAAAACAATAAATTTGTTGGAGCGCAAAGCAAAAATTCCATTTCTTACACCGAAAATGATACCAATACAACGATAAACTTTGCAAGAAAATTTATAGCAATCAACTCCTTGCAAGAGTATTGGGGTGAATATTTCAATGATGTCAGTATTCGCTGGGAGACACATTTTTACACTTCAATAATAGGTTATCCTAAATTTTTTGAAAAAATTGATAAAATTTCGGATATTGGCGATTATTTTGTATTTGAATGTATTGATTCTTCCATGAATATCAATGATATTCAAATGTATGAAGATGTGAAAATGTATGTTAATAAAGAAAATTATTTATTGGAAAGAATAACCACAAAGCGTCAAAATAATACAATTGCCGAATTGAGTTTGGGAGCAATAGAACGTGAAATAGTTATCAATTATTTGGAATTTAATCGACCAAATTCTATTTACAAAGCGATATTTAACATAGGAACTTATCCCGATTTTCTTATTGTAAAAAACGACAATCCATATACCGCAAAAAATAATAAAAACTCCACAAAAAAAGAACAGCAAAAAGCAAAATTTGAAGAATCAAAAATCACTTTAAACAAAAAGATACTTGATTGTGAAATAGTTAGTTTGGAAAATAATTTTTTAAAACTGAATGATGTAGCAGGTTGGATTTTGTTGGATATTTGGTACCAATCCTGTTTCCCCTGTTTTGAAATGATGAAAGAGGTTTCTTTAAATCAACAGGAATTTAAAAAGCGTGGCATTACGATTGTTTCGTTAAATTCTTATGAACAGCCGAGCGAATATTTAAAGGCATTTTGTGAAAAGCAAAAAATCAATATTTCTGACCTTTATTTTTTCAAAAATCCGGAGGACTTAACAACCTTTCGGAAACAATTTAAAGTTTTCCCGTCAATTTTTCTTATTTCGCCCGATAAAAAGGTCGTTTGGCAAACAACGGGAAGAAGATCTACAACCGAGTTATTAAAAGAAATTGACAAATTTATAAAAAAATAAAAATGAAATACGGGCGATAGTATGCTCGTTTTCAACCAAATAATTCCTAATTGTGATTGCACTTCGTTAACGAACACAAACGCCGAAATTCCCACAGGCAAAGCCGACACTTTAAAGTTTATTTTAGACACTCATGGTAAAGATGTAGGTGAATTTGAAAGCGAAATTCGCATTATAACAAATACAATTCCTGATTGGCATAAGTTAAAATCATATTAGTTTGGAAATTCTTAATTGAAAAAGCTGTATCTTTGCGGCGTTAAAATTTCATTAAAATGAAACAGAATATTAAAACCCTGCTCTTAATCATCGCTACCATCGTCGGTTTCACTTTTCACGACTTCGTGGCGCAGTTCAGCAGTCTGACGCCGACGTTTCTGTTTTTGATGCTTTTTTTTACATTTTGCTCGGTTGATTTCAGAGAGATACGATTCCGGAAGGAGTACATTCTGTTAATAATATATCAAGTTACGGTAAGCATGGGCGTCTATCTGCTTGTAAGGCAGTATGACGAAATCTTGGCGCAGGGCGTGATGTTGTGCGTATTGGCTCCGACGGCGGTAGCCGCTGTGGTGATGTCGGCGATGCTGGGCGCTAATGTGGCGTCGGTAACATCGTACAGTTTGCTGATAAATCTCGTCATCTCCATCGTTGCGCCAATCTATTTTTCAATCATGGATGTACCCGACGTCATACCCTTTTGGACATCCGTTCAAAGCATCATTTTGAAGATTTTTCCACTGCTGATGGTTCCGATGTTTTTGGTGTTCATCATCAAAAAACTATCAAAAAAACTCAGCAACGGATTAAAAAAGATGAGCAGTCTGTCGTTTTACCTTTGGATTGTCTCGGCGACCATACTCATGGGTAACACCATGAAGTTCATCCTGTTGCAAGACGCAAACAACTATCTGACCATTATTTTGCTCATCGCTTCGTCGCTGTTTCTGTGTCTGTTTCAATTTGTCTTCGGACACTACTACGGCAAACAGTTTAACGACGCCTCGGCTTGCTCGCAATACATGGGACAGAAAAACACCATCTTAGCAATATGGATGGCGCAAACTTTCCTCAACCCGATTGCATCCATCGCGCCCGCGGCTTACGTCCTGTGGCAAAATTTCGTGAATACGTACCAACTGTGGAGGAAGAAATGATTTTTCGTTTTCAATTAAATCCGTATCTTTGCACCATAATTAGAGATGAAATTTTGTTGATTATGACAACGGCACTTATTAATTTAGAAACAAAAGAGCAAATAAATTTATTCCAAATGTTAACAAAAACGCTTGGTGTTTCTTTTGTAATTTTGCCTAAAAAAAGGGTAAAAGAGTTAGATCCCATAGAAAAAAGCAGACAAGAAGCAAGAAATGGGGAAGTATATCATTATGATGATGTTGAAGATTTTTTTAAAAAAATGATTATCTGATGTATCACGTAATGGAATTGGTTCTGCTTTTTACAAACACCGGCACACATGCCGATTTGTTTAAACAATAGCATTACTTTTGTGGCAAAATTTCGTGAATACGTACCAACTGTGGAGGAAAAAATGAATACCGACTTCGTAACCCAAACAGACGCCATCATCCAACGCATCGGCTCCAAGCCAAGCGACGTCATCCCTTTGCTACAAGCCTTGCAGAGCGCTTTCGGTTATCTGCCGCACGACGCCATCGAGCGGGTTTATGAAACGACGGAAATCACCCGTGCGCAACTCATCAGCGTCTCCACGTTTTACTCCCAGTTTCGGCACATTCCTTACGGGAAACATCTGATAAAAGTCTGCACCGGCACCGCCTGCCACGTCAAAGGCGCAGAAAACGTTTACGACGCCTTCCGTCGCGAACTGAAGATGGAAGATGACAGCATCACCACCGCCGACCAACGTTTCTCCATCGAAAGAATCGCCTGTCTCGGCTGCTGCACGCTGGCGCCGGTAGTGCAGATTGACGAGAAAATCTACGGACACGTCCAGCCCGGAAAAGTCGGCGACGTCGTGGATGACTTCCTCGCTCAGGTCGAAGAAGAAAGCAAGGACGATGTGCAAAACGAACGGAAACGTCTTGTCGGGGAAGTCCGGCTGGGCATGGGTTCCTGTTGTATTGCCAGTGGGTCGGGCGACATCTATAAGGAGTTGTTGCAATCTTCACGTCAGTTGGGGATTGAGGTTCACATCAAGCCGGTGGGATGCGTCGGCGTCTGCAATAGAGTACCGTTGATTGACATTGTTCAGTCCGATGGCTCGGTAGTACGCTATCCCAATGTGAAAGCCGCCGAGATAAAAGAGATTCTGCATCATCATTTCAAGTCGGCATCGTATCTCAAACGGCTAAAAAACAGCCTGTTAGGGCAATTAGACACGTTCCACACCGACACAACGTGGGACAACGTCATCTGGAAATCGGAAAACGAGCGGACCGACATCATCAACAGTTTCCTTTCCAACCAGTTACACATCTCCACCGAAGGCTACGGCATCTTCACCCCGCTCAACATAGACGAATACTGCGCACACGGCGGTTTCGACGCGCTACGGAAAGTAGTAGATGAGAGGGGAACACAGATGACACAGATGGCACAGATTTACACAGATGATAAAAATTCGCAATCGGCGAGAACAGGCACATCCCCCCCTTCGGGGGGGCTTGGGGGGGCTATTCTCCAAAGTGGCTTGCGCGGCAGAGGCGGCGGCGGCTTTCCGACCGGACGGAAATGGGACATCATCGCGCAATCGGAAAGTCCCGTCAAATACGTCATCTGCAACGGCGACGAAGGCGACCCGGGCGCGTTCATGGATAGGATGTTGTTAGAGTCGTACCCGTTCCGCGTCATCGAAGGGATGACCATTGCCGGATACGCCACCGGAGCGTCCAACGGCATCTTTTACATTCGCGCCGAATACCCGTTGGCGGTCTCACGTATCCGCGCCGCCATCGAAATATGCAAAGAGCGCAACCTCGTCGGCGACAACATCCTCAACAGCGGATTCTCGTTCAACATTGAGGTTTACGAAGGCGCCGGCGCTTTTGTCTGCGGCGAAGAGACAGCGCTCATCGCCTCCATCGAAGGACAACGCGGTTTCCCAAAACTGCGTCCGCCTTATCCCGTAGAGAAAGGGTTGCATGGCTTTCCGACGTTGGTCAACAATGTGGAAACGCTCAGCCAGATTCCGTTTATCATCAAAAACGGTTACGAGAAATACCGCGCCATCGGAACGCAGGGCAGCAAAGGGACAAAGGTATTCGCGCTTGCCGGAAAAGTCAAGTACGGCGGACTGATAGAGGTGCCGATGGGCATGACCCTCAACCACATCGTCGAAAAAATCGGCGGCGGCGTCGAGGGAGACGCCAAACTCAAAGCAGTACAGGTGGGCGGTCCGTCGGGAGGCTGTATCCCCGCTGAACTGTGCGATGTCCCGGTGGATTTCGACGCGCTCAGCGGCATGGGCGCCATGATGGGTTCCGGCGGATTGGTCGTGCTGAACGAAAAAGATTGTATGGTGGACGTGGCGCGTTATTTTCTTACCTTCTCCTGCGAGCAGTCGTGCGGAAAATGCACCTTCTGTCGCGTCGGCATCAGGAGAATGCTCGACATCTTAGACAAAATAACATCGGGAAAAGCCGAAATGGCTGATATTGAAAAACTTGAACAGTTGGCGGTGAGCATCAAAAAAGCCGCATTGTGCGGTCTGGGCAAAACGGCGCCCAATCCGGTATTGACCACCCTCAAATATTTCCGGCAAGAGTACGAAGAACACATCCGGGGCGTCTGTCCCACCGGCGTCTGCAAGGCGATGGTGAAATATGTCGTTGACGATGCCTGCACCGGATGCACCAAATGCGCCAAAGCCTGTCCGGTGGACGCCATCCCATACACGCCTTACGAAGTGCATTCTATTGATATTGAAAAATGTGTGCAGTGCGGATTGTGTGTGGAGGAGTGCGAATTTGGGGCGATTAAAAAAATGGCGGTTTCATAAGAACACAGATGACACGGATGGCACGGATTTTCACAGATAATGAATAATTGTAATCCTGCTATCTATTTGATTATCAACAATATAAAATCCGTTTTTAATCTGTGTTCTCTGTGTTATCCGTGTTCTAAATTGCCCCCCCTGTAACCAATTTACCCCTATTTCGTCTTACAGTCATAATATATAGATATGTTCGATGTAAACACCTGGCAAGAGATTTTCAACACCATCCGCAAAAACAAACTCCGGACGATACTGACGGGTTTCTCTATTGCGTGGGGCATCTTTATGCTGATGTTGCTGCTGGGTTCGGGCAACGGACTGAAACACGGCGTGATGGAAAATTTCTCCTCCGAGACAAAAAATGTCATCTCTCTTTGGCCCGGACGAACCAACATCGCCACCGAAGGACTGCAAAAAGGTCGCCGCATCCGGTTCGACGATCAGGACGTTTACATGCTTGAAAATCAGTTTGATAACACCGATTTAGTATCTCCCGTCATCTCGCAATATACCACCATCTCCTATAAAAACGACTACGTTACCTACTCTTTGGAAGGCGTCATGCCGCAGTATAACACGCTGCAATCCATACCGCTCTACAAAAATCAGGGACGTTTCATCAACGAAATAGACCATCAGGAAAAACGCAAAGTCATCGTACTCGAAAAGTCCACCGTCGAAATTCTTTTCAAACACGAAAACCCCATCGGAAAATACGTCAACGCCAACAATATTCCTTTTCAGGTCATCGGCGTTTATGACCAGCAAAATCCATGGTGGGGGGTGGAAGCCTTTATTCCGTTTTCAACGGCGCAGACCATCTTCAACATCACCGACTATCCCGAACTGACCTTTGAAGCCAAAGGACTGAACACCTTAGAAGAAAATATCGCATACAACGACCTGCTGCGGTCGCGTTTCGCAAGATTACACTCCTTCGACCCCAAAGACAATCGCGCCCTCTGGATAAGAAACCGCATGAAAAATTATATCGAAACGATGAGCCTCTTCGGCAGCATCAACACGTTCATCTGGATCATCGGCATCGGCACGCTGATAGCTGGCATCGTGGGTGTGAGCAACATCATGCTGATTTCCGTGAAAGAGCGCACCCGAGAGTTTGGCATCCGCAAAGCCGTAGGCGCCACGCCGTTCTCCATCTTGCGGCTCGTGGTCATGGAGTCGCTCCTGATAACCACGATATTCGGCTACGTCGGATTGGTCGCCGGCGTCGCCATTACCGAGACCATCAACTACTTCATGCTGCAAAACGGCGGCGGAGAGAGCGGAATGGTGATATTCAAAAATCCTACCGTGGACATGGGAATCGCTGTGTCCGCTACCGTCGTCTTAATCATCTTCGGCGTCTTAGCAGGCTATTTCCCCGCCCGAAAAGCGGTGAAAATCAAGCCGATAGAGGCGTTGAGGTATGAATGATCCGAATCTTTCGGGAAAATTTTTTTGTTTGGTATTTAAAAAAAAATTGCGTACATTTACACCCGAAATCTCATCCGTAAAAATGATGGATTTTTCAGCATAAAGATAAAGAACTTATGACACGACGCTTTACTATATGAAAGCTTGTTTGCACAGCGTTTGGTTCTTGTGCAAAACGAACTTGAGTTTTCCATATCCAATAAGAATCAAATCACCTCTATTTCGGTAGCCGGAATCCACCCCACGCTACCATTAGCGATTTTTATTTTATACCACGTGTTCAGGCTATCCAAAATCCACACTTTTGCGCCTTCGTGGAGGACGAAGAGGTCGGCGCTGCTCTCTTCGGGCGAACTTTTCACGGTGAGCGAGGCGGAGAAGACGATGCCGGTATCGCGTGCCGTCTGTTCGCGGGCGGTCTGGTGCGACACCGTCAACGAAAAGATGAAACATAACGCCAACACGACGCCCATCCAGAACCCGATTTTGCGAATAATGATGTTGTAAGCCACGAAGTATAACGCCAAAAATATCAATGCGATAGCAAGTATTCCGAGCGTCAGATATGCCCATTGGTTGGGTGTGATGAGGTGGGTTATTGATTTATACCAGCGCACGAAGAGCATCTCCGGCACCGGTTCTATCCTGTCGGGGATGCGGCTGTTGGCTAATCCGAGGTTAAAGATGATGTCGTCGTCGTTGGGCGACAGTTTCAGCGCTTTTTCGTAGTAGAGGATGGCGGAGGCGAGGTCGTTGCGTCTGAAAGAGGCGTTCCCCATGTTGTGGTAGAGCGCTGCCGATTCTTCGTTCAGGCTGTCTATGACGTAGCGGTAATATTCCAACGCCATGCCGTACATTCCGGCGGAGTATGCCGACAGGGCGGAGTCCATTAACACCGTTGCGCTCTTATTGGCAAAGAGGTCGGATTCTTGCTGTTCTTCTAACTCTTGGATGATAGTAATGTCTTGTTGGTCAGCGTCTTGTGCCTGTCCGAAGTAGGTGAATCCCAATGTTATGATTAAAAATATGATTCGTTTCATTGCTGTTTTCTTTTTATCAACGCAGATTTTGTTCTATTTTACTGATGATACTGATGGAGTTACGGTAAATGGATTCCATGTTATCGTGTTTGTCTTGAGCGGGCGCGTAGCGTGCAAACTCGCAGTCGTCAATGATGCCGACAATCTCTTTGATGGTCTCTTCGCCGACGCCTTTTTCGCTCAGACGTTCCGTTGCCGTTTCACGCGAGAGGGTGGCGCGGGGGATGGAGAATTTATCGCTCAGATAGCCCCACAAGGCATTGGTGTTCTCTTCAAAAAACTCGTTGGGCTGGTTGTTTTTCATAAAAACGTATCCTTTCTTTAGCCGTTTTCGGGCGACTTTCGTCGCTTTTCTGTTGCGCATCAGCATCTCGTTTCTACGCTGTTTGCGAGCTTTCGCCATCGCAATGGTGGTAACGAAAAAGATGGCGAAAAGCACGACAATGACCGTCGAAAACTTCCAACTTTTATAAAAAGAATACCCCGCTTTTTGCAGTGTATAGGGCGGCATTTTCATGTAGCGCACGTCGTTGCCGATGTATTTGATATCTTCCTGATGGATAGTGGTATAGGAGACGTCGTGAGCCGAGCCGTCGCCCTTCTCAACCTGTATGGTGTAGGGAGGCGAGGTGTGCGTGGTGTATTTCCCTTGCGCGGGATCGAAATAACTGAACGGAACCGCCGGAATGGTGAAGTTGCCCGCCGCACGCGGAATGATGAGATACTCGAAGGTCTTCCAGCCCGACACGCCGGAGGCGTTCCTTTTGACGTTGTGGGTGATTTTCGGGTCATAGACTTCAAAGTCAACGGGGAATTTTATCTCCGGAAGTTCGACCAATTCGATGTTTCCGGTGCCTGCGATGGTGAATTTCAACGTCATGGCTTCGTTGGTCTTTATCTTGGTGGTACTCACCTCAGGCTGAAAGGTATAGTTTCCGGTGGCGCCTTTGAAAGAAGCCGGCTTTCCCGCTTCGGGATAGGGTTTGACGTTGATTTTCGTCGCTTCCGACTGTACCACAAGTTTCACGTTGTCAACGGTTTGAAACATACTGTTGAAAAACTGATCGAAGAACGGGTCGCCGGTGGTTCCCTGTCGCGACTTGGTGTATTGTGCGCCGACATCCAAAATTAATGGTTCTATCGTCAACTCGCCCGCTCTGACGGGGAACAGCGCCACTTTTTTGATTTCCGCCGTGAGGTAACGGACTCCGTTGATGATCTCATCGCGCTGTGGCGATTTTTGGTTCGGATCATCCAAATCCTGCATCCAAAAGCCAGGATAAGTGCTTCCGGTGCGCCGCTGAATGCTGGTAATGCCTACCCGCGTGTAGAATTTATAGGTAACGATGACCTGCTCGCCTTGATACGGATTGCGCTGAGAGACAGTCGTTTTGATAAAAATATCTTTGCTGTCGGTTCTGACGGCTTGTCCCTCCTGCTGTTGGGATGCGCCTGACTGTCCGCCGCCCTGCGTTGTGGGGTTTTGTCCGCCCTGTTGCGGCTGTCCGGCGGTAACGTTGATGTTCAAAGTGTTGGACTTGTAAGTCTTTCCGCCGACGCTGATGGACGCCGCCCCGATGGTGAAATTGCCCGTGCTGTTAGCGCGCAAGGTGTAACCGTAGGACGAAACGGTGCTTTTCACCACGCCGCTACCCGACATCTGGATGCTGGTCTGCGTCGAAGTGCTTGGTCCCGAAAGAACGCTGAAGTTGTTGAACGCCGGAGGGACAAAGTTGCTTCCGTTACCGTCGGCTTGCAGCGTGAATACAATAGTAAAATTAGCCCCCTGCGACACCGACGTCGGACCTTGCAAAGAAAAATTAACCTGCGCCATCCCCAAAAATGAGGATAAGACGATGATAATCAACAGTATATTATTTTTAATCTTCATCTTCAAAATTTATCAAACAAAGAACGCTAAAAATCGAATAAAATTTTATTGTATTATGAACATTTTTATTAAAAAACTCATTGAAATTGAAAAAATGTGTTTTACAAAGCACAAAAACAGCAAGTTTTTGTGCTTTGTAAAACACATTTTGTATCTTTGCAAAAAATTTCAAAGGTATGAAACAATTATTTTTGGCGTTTTATCGCAAATTAGAGGAGACGGATATGCGTTTTGAGCGTTATCTGAAAGGGCAGATAGAGTGGAATAACCGTCTGATAGCCATTACCGGCGCACGTGGAACAGGTAAAACCACTATGTTGCTGCAACATATAAAGGAGCAGCATGGACACAATCCGCAAGATGTACTGTTTGTGAGTTTGGACAATATCTATTTCAGTACCAATAATTTATATTCATTAGCAGACGATTTTTATTCACTTGGCGGCAAGGAATTATACCTTGATGAAGTGCACAAATATCCCACTTGGGCGCAGGAAATAAAAAATGTTTACGACGATTTTCCCAAACTGAAAGTGGTTTTTACCGGTTCGTCTATGTTGCAAATTTTTAAGGCAGACGCAGATTTAAGCCGCCGAGTGAGGCATTTTAAGTTGTTTGGTATGTCGTTTCGCGAATTTTTAATTTATGAGGGTTTGCTCCCAAAGGCGCAGCAACCATTCCCGCTCGAAGAAATTCTTGAAAACCATGTTGCTATCGCACAAAAACTTTTAAGGGAAATCACGCCTTTACCTGCTTTTCAAAAATATCTTCAATATGGGTATTATCCTTATTATCAGGAAGATATAAATGGCTACGGCGAGCGGGTGTTACAAACATTCAACACCATATTAGAAAGCGATTTGCCGAATGTGGAAAGCATTGATTTTTATTCGATTAATCGCATAAAAAAGTTGTTTTACATACTTTCGGAAATGGTTCCTTTTACGCCAAACATTGCGCAACTCAGTCAAATGGTTGACGTAACGCGCCGCAGTTTAATCAATTACCTGCTGTTGCTCGAAAAAGCGCACACCGTGTTGTTACTGAAAAAAGAGACGACGGGCATACGACAAATGGTTAAACCCGAAAAAATTTACCTGCAAAATACCAATTACAATTACGCTCTTTCGGCAGAAAATCCCGAAGTTGGAAGTTTGCGCGAAACCTTTTTCTTCAACCAACTACAACAAAATCACACCGTTACATACAACGACCAAACGGATTTCTGCATTGACGGTAAATATTATTTTGAAATCGGAGGCAAAAACAAAACCACCCGGCAAATCAAAGACCTACCCAACTCCTACCTTGCCCTCGACGGTTTGACAACAGGTTATCGTAACGAAATTCCGCTTTGGCTGTTTGGCTGTTTATACTGATATTAACCAATTTGACTCAAAAAACCTATCTTTGCACCATGCTAAAAAACGAAAAAAGTATCGCTTTTCACACTCTCGGATGCAAGTTAAACTTTTCTGAAACTTCGTATCTATCGCGACTGTGCGCCGAAAAAGGGTTTCGGATTGTCGGTTTCGGCAAGGAAGCCGACTTTTACGTGATACATAGTTGCACCGTAACAGAGGTCGCCGAGAAGAAGTGCCGAACGCTGATTCGCAGCATCAAAAAGCGCGCCCCGCACTCTAAGACAGCCATCATCGGTTGCTACTCGGAACTCAGAAAAGCCGAGTTGGAAGCCATGCCGGAGGTGGACTTCGTCTTGGGAACATTCGACAAATACGCACTCCCCGACCTGCTCGCCAACTTTTCGGAAAAACATCATAATCAACGCGATACCTCAAATTTTGTCCCCACTTTTTCATCGGGCGACCGCACCCGCACCTTTTTGAAGATACAGGACGGGTGCGACTATTTCTGTAGTTATTGCGCCGTCCCTCACGCCAGAGGACACAGCCGCAGCAACACCATCGCCGAAACAGTCGCCCTCGCACGGCAAGCCATAGATACGGGAGCGATGGAGATTGTCTTAGCCGGCGTCAACGTGGGCGACTTCGGAAAACAACACGGAGAAACGTTCCTCGAACTGCTGCAAGCATTAGATGCTATCGAATGGGACGGGCGTATCCGTCTGTCGTCCATCGAGCCGGAGTTGCTGAGTGACGAGATTATCCGTTTTGTGGCTTCTTCCCGACATCTGATGCCGCACTTTCACATCCCGTTGCAGTCGGGTTCCGACAAGATTCTCAAACTGATGCGCCGTCGCTATTCCCGCGCTCTGTTTGCGCAGCGCATCGAAACCATCCGACAGATTCTTCCCTTTGCCTGCATCGCCGTGGACGTCATCGTCGGATTCCCCGAAGAGACGGAGGCGGACTTTTTGGATACTTACAACTTCTTAAACGACCTGGAAATATCGTATGCCGCCTTCTCCTTTAAAAACTCGACCAGCTGCGTATCATCTGACGCGATGCAAGGCCGATTTGCATTGC
>WRLA01000012.1 GCA_009777825.1 Bacteroidales bacterium | reverse complement strand
GTTATATTTTTTACACTCTTTTGTTGATTTACATTTCGTGCAATTGGCGCAAGTGAAAAAATCATTTTCGACACAGCACTGCTTTACAGGACAGTTTTTTACACCAACGGCACATTTCGGTGAATTGCTCCTGCAACCTTCACATTTTCCCGAAGTGTACGCGGGACAAGCCCTACAGTAAAATCCACAATGGGAAATCAGTTTCTCGTCTTTGTCAATTTGTATTTCCGTCATACTCAATTCATTTTCTGTCCTTTTGGACGGTTTATATTTTGTTTACCTACAATTTTACTACTTCGTTGTCCCACGCTTGTCGATAATTCCTAAATATACGCACACCCTACACCGCTGTTCAAAACTTCATGCGCATTTTCAATATAAACCATCCTTTACTTTGCCTCACATCGCAAAGCCTCACTCAAAATCTCACTACTCATTACTCACCGCCTCACCCCACTTTCTTCACATGCTCTTTCCCAATATTGATAGCTTTCAAGTTTTCGGGTATCATGTGGTGGTGGCGTTCGGGGAGGGATTTTTGCAATCCTTTTTCGATATTTGATTCGTCCACTAACGGTTTTATTTTGAGGAAGGCGCCTAAGACGACCATGTTGAAAGTCTTGGCGAGGCCTGTTTGTGCGGCGAGTTCGGCGGCTTCGATGCTGTAGATGGAGATGTCGTTGCGTGTGGGCGGTTTGGTGATGCCGTTGGGGTCGTAGAGCAGTGTACCGCCGGGTTTGACGGTGCGTTCGAATTTGTCTAACGACTGTTGGTTGAGGATGATAGCGGTGTCGAACTGGTTGAGGACGGGCGAACTGATGCGCTCGTCGCTCAGAATGACGGTTACGTTGGCGGTGCCGCCGCGCATCTCCGGTCCGTAGGAGGGCATCCAACTCACTTCCTGGTTTTGCATGATGCCCGAGTAGGCTAATATTTTTCCCATGGAGAGGACGCCTTGTCCTCCAAAGCCTGCTATGATGATTTCTTCTGTCATGATGTTACTTTTTTAAATTTGTTCTTCAATTATTTAACAAGTTCGCCGTCCACTTTTATGTCGCCCAACGGGTAGAACGGGAACATGTTTTGCTCCATCCACTCGTTGGCTTTCACGGGAGACAGTTTCCAGCCGGAGTTGCAGTTGGAAACGACTTCAATAAAACTCACGCCGCATCCTTTTGCCTGATTTTCGAATGCTTTTTTGATGGCATTTTTGGCTTTACGGGCGTTGACGGGGGTGTGAACCGACTGACGGGTAACGTAATAGGCTCCCGGAAGTTGCGCCACCAATTCGGTGATTTTCAGTGGGTTTCCCATCGTTTGGATATCGCGTCCGTAGGGGGAGGTCGAGGTGGGCATGCCTTTGAGGGTTGTCGGCGCCATTTGTCCGCCGGTCATTCCGTAGATACCGTTGTTGATGAAGATGATAACGATCTTTTCACCGCGGTTGACGGCATGAATGGTTTCGGCTGTTCCGATGGCTGCCAAGTCGCCGTCGCCTTGATAGGTGAAGACAAATTTTTCGGGTAACATGCGTTTGATGGCTGTTGCCAATGCCGGAGCGCGTCCGTGCGCTGCCTCTTGCATGTCTATGTCGAAATAGTTGTATGCCATCACGGCGCATCCCACCGGAGCAATGCCGATGGTTTTTTCCTGAATGCCCATCTCGTCTATCACTTCCGCAACTAAGCGGTGGACGACGCCGTGTCCGCATCCGGGGCAGTAGTGTAAGACGTTGTCGGTCAGCACTTTTGTCTTTTTGAAAACGTTATTTTTCGGTTTTCTTATTTCGGGTCTTGCAAATGCTTCACTCATGTTTTATCCTCCTATAATTTTAGTTTTGAGCGCTTCGACGACTTCTCCCGGAGCCGGGATGATGCCGCCCATACGTCCAAAATGTTCTACTTTAACTTTTTCTGCTACAGCGAGTTGTACGTCTTCAATCATCTGTCCGGCGTTGAGTTCTACAACCAAAAATCCTTTGACGCCGTTTTTCACCAAATCCTTAACGGCTTGATACGGGTAGGGCCACAGGGTGATAGGACGTAAAATCCCAACTTTAATGCCTTGCTCGCGACATATATCCATGGATTTCTGACAGATACGCGCCGAAGATCCAAAAGCGACCAGCACATATTCAGCGTCTTCGCAGTTGATGGTCTCGTAACGTACTTCGTTCTGCACTATCTCGGCATATTTCTTTTGCAGTTTGTTGTTGAACACCTCTTGTTTCGAGGAGTCCAACTCCAACGATGTGATGATGTTTCGTTGACGGTCGGGTGTTTTTCCGAGCGTTGCCCAAGGGCACTCTTTCCTGATTTGTTCTTCGGTGCGACGGGGTTGTTGTGGTTGCAGTTCCACTTTTTCCATCATCTGTCCGATGACACCGTCCGACAGAATCATCACGGGGTTTCTGTATTTGAACGCCAACTCGAAGCCAAGTCCTACAAAATCAGCCATCTCCTGTACTGAGGCGGGCGCCAGCACGATCATGCGATAGTCGCCATGTCCGCCGCCTTTGGTGGCTTGGAAGTAGTCTGCCTGCGACGGTTGGATGGTTCCCAAGCCCGGTCCGCCGCGCTGGATGTTTGCCACCACGCACGGAAGTTCAGAGCCTGCTATGTATGACACGCCTTCCATTTTTAAACTTACGCCCGGACTTGACGAGGAGGTCATCACTCTTTTGCCGCAAGCGCCGCCGCCATATACCATATTAATAGCAGCGACTTCGCTCTCGGCTTGCAGGACGACCATCCCGGTGCGCTCTTCCGGACGTTCCGACATGAGGTATTCAATAACCTCCGACTGAGGCGTGATGGGGTAACCGAAATATCCGTCAACTCCGTAACGGATAGCGGCTTCCGCCAATGCCTCGTTGCCCTTCATTAACCTTAATTCTTTCATCTCTTTACTGTTTTTAGGGTTACTCTTCAATTTTTGTTCTATAAACCGTAAGCACTACATCGGGACAAATCATCGCGCAATTAGCGCATCCGATACATTCATCATTCTGTTTTACAACGAAATTATATCCTTTGCCGTTTACCTCTTTTCCTAAGGTTAAAACGTCTTTCGGACAACCGGTTACGCATACGCCGCACCCCTTGCACCTTTCGACATTTATAACGACATCTCCAACTATTTTTGCCATATCTCTATTGATTTTTAACTGTTTAGAAATAATTGTACTGTGTTGCAAATATACAACTTATATTGAAATAAAATAATAGGAAGATAAAAATCGGTGAATTGCGGAAAAATGGGGAAAAATCGCTCTTCTTCATAATATTGATAATTTCGTCGAAGAAGTGGATGGGTATTGTTGTTTTATTGCGTTCATATTAATCATAACTCAAACGAACTTTTCTCCGGCAATATTTTCTCAAATGCCTGATTGATAATGTTTTTAATTTTTTCAAACTCCACAATTTCGTCGCTGTCGTTGATGCAGAACAGGGCGTATTTCTGTTTTACGATGTAAGCGGCGATTTCTTCGGCACGCCGGTCGGTAATTACGTCGGTGTGGGTATCTTTAATGGAGTGAGGCGCAAAATTACCACTCAAAAGTTGTTCGTAGCGCATGACCCAGTCTGTAATATTGGTATAATCTCTGAATTTGCTTTTACTGGTGGCGTGTAACGTTTCATATTCTTCTTCCCAAACTTTTTCAAACGTGGATTTCAAAAACGGGATGGCGACATGTGGATTTTTCAGCCCCACATTATTGGCAAACGGCAACAAAAATAAATTTTTCAAATTTGCCGTTATCCCGTATTTCATGTTAAACCACCTAAATAAATGTTTCTTAATGGCAGACGTAAAATGGTGTCGTTTGTGTGTCAGACTAATACCATTCAGTACATAATGTCCAAATGGTATAATGGGGGAAATGGGCGTAAGTTGTGCAAAATCAACGGGTTTACCTTTTCGGAAAAAACGTGTTCGATTAATTTTTTTCCCGATAAACAGATCATCATTGAAATATACAAAGTTCCTGCTTAAATTTTTGATCCTATGAATATTTAGTTCTATTGGATTACAAGAAAAAGTCGGCAAATATTCTTCCGGAATAAAATCGGTATGTTTGACGATATTGAGCTTCTCAGCATCTTTGTTTATCCATTTTGGCAGATGTCCCCACGTAATCAAATGGATTTTATTCACCCAAGGCACATATTTTTCAACGCTACGGAACCAATATTGCAGATTGTCCCAGTCGCGGACGCGGGAGATGGAGGCGTCAATGCCTTTTTCCTCTTTATAATACTTTTGGAATTCGGCTTGCCATTCGGGGTCGTTGCCGTCTATCCACGTTACTACAAAGTCTATCGGGTAATTCTCTTTCATGTTCTTTGTGCTATTTGATTACTTTCCAATATCCGCCTCTGTCGGGACCGATGCGCTCTATTAAACCTTTGGCTTTGAGTTTGGCGATGTTTTTCTAATTTTTTTGGTGTAATGCCAACGATAAATTCTACTTTCAATCCTTTGCCTTGGGTTGATATGTTTTGAATGTCGGTGTTCATCTGTCCTCTATTTTTTTCTTTTGAATTTTTGCTATTTTACAGCCGCGGCAAAGGTAGCAAAAAAATCTTTAACGCAAAGTGTCGGTTAGAGATATGTCATCTGTGTTCTCTTGCCAGCATCTTCCGTAGCACCGCCATCGGAGAGATTTTTTCCACCCTGCAAGCGATTAAGACAAAGAGGAAGAAAAGAAATACATTGATAGCCAGACGAATATACAGATTCAACTGTCCGAACAGTGAACTCGCAAAATAAATCAGCAAGGCGCTTCCGGTGTAGATGCAGAATTTCTTGATGTTGTAGTTGACGGCGAAATGTTTTTGTCCCCAGAAGTACGAGATGACCATCATGGAAGTATAACAGGCGAGGGTCGCCCACGCCGATCCGATAAATCCGAAGAATGGAATTGTTATCAGGTTGACAATGATAGTGATAGCCGCGCCGATGAATGAGATGATGGCGCCGTAAATAGTCTTGTCGGAGAGTTTATACCATATCGAAAGGTTGTAGTAAACGCCCAAGAACAGCAACGCCATCATCAAAATAGGTATCACCGTTTGTCCCTCTCTGTATTCTTGTCCGATGATGATGATGATCACATCCAGAAAGAGCATGGTGAGCAGAAACAGTGCGCAAACAATGATGACAAAGTAATTTAATAGGGTTGCGTAAACGGTTTTGGAGTCTTTTTCTTTGGCATAATTGAAGAAGAACGGCTCTGCGGCATAGCGATACGCTTGCGTGAACAGAGCCATCAGGATGGAAATTTTGTAACATGCCGAATAAATCCCAACCTGCGCTTCGGCAATCCCCGCGGGAAGCATATAGCGCAACATCAGGCGGTCAATGTTCTCGTTGATATTGCCCGAAAGTCCTACAAAAAGCATCGGGATAGCGAAAGTCATCAGTTTTTTCCATATCATAACGTCAAATTTGCCAAATCCTTTTAAAATTTCCGGAAACAGAAGCAATAACATACTCGCCGACGAGATGACATTGGAGATAAAGACGTAGGACACTAATTTTTTTTCATTGAAAAACGCTCCAATCAGCGGTTTTAAGAGGGAATCGCCGCCTTTATTCATGATGTAAGGAGATAAAACGATGAAAAATAGATTGCACAGCACAAAAATAGCGATATTGACCAAGCGCACTATTGCAAATTTTTTCGCTTTTCCCATCTGACGCAAATAAGCAAAGGGAATGGACGTTAAAGCGTCAATGCCGATAACCCATCCGAACCACCGCACATACTCCGGATGGTCGGCATAGTCAATCAGCAAAGCGAGCGGCGAAGCGAAACATTGGGTCAACACGATAAAAAGCGCCGAAGTAACAAAAACCGACCAAAATGTGCTGGAGTACACATTGGAATTGTTGCCATACTTGGCAGCATAGCGAAAGTAAGCCGTCTCCATGCCGTAAGTAACAATCACAATCAAAATCCCCACATAAGAAAACATGACGGAGAAATCGCCGTACTCGCCCGGCGCCAGCACACGAGTATAAACAGGCACCAACAAATAGTTCAAAAGTCGCCCCAAAATGCTCGACATGCCGTAAATAGCCGTCTGTCCCGCTAACTGTTTAAAAGGATTCATTTTGCAAAAGTACGTTTTTTTGCGATATGCGATATGCGATAAGGTTAGCCAACAAAATTACATTCTCGCCACCATCACCCGTTTGGTAACGCTGTTTCCGTTGCCGTCATAGACTTTGAAGAAATAAATACCGGTGTTGTAGGAAGAGACGACAACGGTGTTGGCTGTGGTTGATTCTATTAACTGTCCGATGGGGTTATAAATTTCAACTTTGGCGAAACCTTTGGCGTTGATGGTTACGGAGGTGTTGGCGGGGTTGGGGTAAATGGAAATGGTGTTGGCGAATTCGGAAATGCCTACGCAGTCGCCTGTTGCGGATGCGAGAACTTCGGTTGATTCGCTTAAGTTGCAAATGGCTTTTATCTTCCAAGTATAAGATTTTCCGTGTTCAAATTCGGCGATTTCGGTAAACGGAGGCGTGGTAACGGCGCCTAAAATGTTGCCGTCTCTGCTGATTTCGTACTCTTTGGCTCCGGCTACGGCTGTCCAGGTGACGGTTGCTGTTTCGCAGTTTTCGATTTCGGCTTTTGCGTTTGTTACGGGGTCGCACACTTCACATTCTGCTGTTACAGAGGCGGATACCACCCTTGATGCGTTCTCGCTGCAAATGGTTTTGATTTTCCATTTGTAGGTCGTTCCGTTGACAAAATTGAAGTTGTCGGTATAGGTAGGCGTAGTAACTCTCCCTAAAAGCGTTTTGTTTCTTCTGATTTCGTACTCTTTGGCTCCGTCCACAGGCGTCCAGGTGATGGTTGCCGATTTACAATCCGGTTCAATTGTTGCGGTTGCATCTGTTATGGAATTGCACGAGGGTTGCGGTGGCGGCGACGGTGGTACGCCTTCAACGGTGAAAAAAGTGTAATTATTATCTGTCGCACTGTGATCACCGGCTATGTAAGTGCCCGGGTATTCATCCGTTTGCGCCATCAGATACATCTTGTCATCACCGAGACCGGCTAAGGTCAGATAGGCAAATTCTCGATCAATAACGCCAACGAAATTTACAAGATATTCCGTTTTTGTCCAGGATTGTCCGCCATCGTAAGAGACAGTGAAATAGGGATGACGGAGCCAACGGTTATTACCTTTATGTCCGTTATCTACCAATCCGAGGTAAGCCAACCGCAATCTGTTTTGCGCATCAAATGTCATTTGCGGAAATGAAAAACAGCCGGCGATGCCATAACTCGCTGCCGCCCATGTTCTAATTATGTCGAAATCTATTGCAAAATAGTGCTCGTCGTTTAACGGAGTATAAAATCCGATAATGGGCCACTTGGGATAGGTAGAGTTCACATATAACCTATCACCATCAAACATATCCCAATTAAAATAGTTATCTATTAACTGATCTATTTCATAGTAAACAAAATCATTATCCCCGTCAATCGGTTCCATCTCTTCATTCCAATAAGTGAGGAAAGAGGTGGACCAACCTAAAAAATAGGTACAACTTCCTTCAGTCTGATTATTCTTAGCCATTATTACCGAAAAAGCAACATGAATCTTTCCATTGTTATCCAACGCGATACATCCTTGGCTGGGAATATAGACGGTGTCGGCATAATCTGTGGGAGTCGCGTCCCTGCGAACCGGGGAATCGAAAAATTTAATGCTTTCCCATGTGTCGCCATTATTGTACGATTTTAATACGTAGCCGTGGTTTCCTGTGCATATAAAAGAACATGCCACAGTATTTCCCTGCACAGCAAAAGATATGGCGTCGCTATAGTAGGATTGTTTATTCCATTCTTCTCCGAGCATTTCGGGGAGTAATTTTCCATTAATATCCCACGTCGAACCGCCATCCTGCGTTCTATAATAAAACACAGGAGTAGTATATCCTTGATATGGTTGTGCAGTGGGAGTAGTCATCGGCGACATGATATGGATATATTGATGATTAGCGCCGCTGGTGGTCATTCGCGCCCACACCATAACATAGCCGTCATTGGGCGACGTTCCGGCGGGATAGGGAACGGGCGTGATTGTCCACGCTCCCTGACCTTTGTTCGGGCGCGTCATCAATACAAGCCCATTCAAAACCTGCACGCCATTATGCACGTAAGAATCGGCGCTTCGGGCAAGGATGGCCTCGCCGTTAGCGCCCCATTGGGCATACGAGGGCCAATAGACCGGTATCCCGCCTACTCTGTTTTCCTGCGTGCTCCATGTCTGTCCGTCATCCGCCGAATAAGCGTAGCCGATGCCCCGATTGGGCGTACTGCTTCCCGAAAACGGAGCGTTATCATCATTCGTCCATGTACAACCGATAAAACCGTCGTCATGCCGTTGGGTCATCGGGTAAACCGAACCTTGCGTCTGCCGGTCGTAACTCTGCGAAACGCCCGCCGACCTCCATAAACCAATAGCAATTTGCGCCATGGCAGGCATCGTCAAACCTGCAACTAACATACATAATAAAAGTTTTTTCATTGTAAATTATATTTAATTAAAATTGGCGCAAAGGTACGACTTAATTGAGAATTGAGAATTGAAAATTGAGATTTTTTGTAAAAAGTTTGTTTATATTGTATGATGAACTTTTCCATGTTTTATGATGTTTTTTTCAATATTTCGGTATGACTTATTATTGGGGTTATTATGGTGGTTTACGTTTTTCAAGAAACAATGGCAGCGAGTTGAATTGGTGTATTATAGAATATGTTAAAGGGACAGACCAAGCAGCAATCAGTGTGAGTTATGAAGGTGCTATTACGCTGAATAACTGTACAATCCGCAACAATCAGGGCTGGGGAGTAAATACCCGCATATGCGGTTTTTTTCATCAAAACGCAAAATACCCGCATATGCGGGTAGTACAGCAATTTTCCGCGCCGTACCTTTGCACCGGAATTTTTTAGTAAAACTTAATAATAATATTGTATAATCATTTAAAACCTTAAAAAGATGACAAAAGTATTCTTAAAAAACAGTAAGAGCGCTTTTCTGTTAAGCGCAAAAGTAGTAATGATGGCTATTGCCGTCTCAATGTTCTTCACTTCATGTGAAAAGGATGACCCGAAATCAACGGAAGCGGATTTTATCGCTTTTACGTTTGATGGAATTGTTGGCTCTGCCACCATCAACAAAGATGCAAAAACTATTGTCGCTATGGCGAATGCGTCGGTTGATTTGGCTACGATGAAACCCGTTTTCACAATCTCGGCGGGTGCGACGGCAACCGTTAATGGCGTTACGCAAACCAGCGGTTCCTCCTCTAACAACTTTGCCGTTCCCGTGATTTACTCTGTTACGGCAGAAGACGGCACAACGGTAAAACACTGGACCGTTACCATCACCAAAGAGGGCGGCGCCACCGGAACCGAAGCCAACTTCCTGACATTCACCTTCGACGGAATCATCGGCGTTGCAACGATTGACCAAAACACCGGCACAATCAATGCCAAAGCAACTTCGGCGTTCGATCTGACCGCAGTGAAACCAACCTTCACCCTGTCGCCAAACGCCACAGTAACCGTTAACGGCGTTCCGCAAACCAGCGGCGTTACGACAAACAACTTCGCCACGCCCCTCGACTATTACGTTACTTCGGGCGACGGCTCAAACACCAAAAAATGGACAGTTACCATCACCAAAGAGGGCGACGTCGTTACCGAACTCACCAACGACATGATCAACACCGGCGACAAAATCCTCGCGCCGGGCGTTTATCTGATACCATCGTGGCTATCGCTCAACGACAATAACAAACTCACCATCTCGCCCGGCACAACAATACGAATGGGTACTAACGCATATTTTAGCATCAGCAACAACGGTACTCTGATAGCAAAGGGAACAGAAGCATTACCTATTATTTTTACAAGCGACAGAAGCGCTCCGAAACCGGGCGACTGGAACAATGTAGGCATCGGTCAATGCGATGGAAGCGTACTCGAATATTGTATTTTTGAATATGGTGGCAGCAGCGATTACTATGGTATGGTTCATGTGGGTTGTGAAATGACAATCAATAATTGTACGTTCAAAGACTCAAAATATACGGGATTAACGGTTCGGAACGATGGTGGTTTTGTGGAATTTAAGAACAATACGTTTATTAATTGCGCCGATAGCGATGTTGATCAACATCCGATGTATGTGAATAACAGTTTTAGTAATTTGAGAAACATCGGCACAGGCAACACATTCAGCAATACGGAACCCAATAAAGGAATTATGGTGGACGCCGGCACTTTGAGCAGAAATGTAACGTTGGAATATGTAAATGCTCCTTACTTTTTGAAAAACTGGCATACCATCAATTCTACTAATAGCGCTACCTTGACAATAAAAGCCGGCGTACAAATAAAAATGATGAGCGATTCCTATATTTCTATTGAAAATAATGGAAAATTAGTAGCGCAAGGCACAGCCGACAATCGTATTAAAATCACCGGAGTGAACGACCAAAAAGGATATTGGCAAAATATTCATTTCAACAGTAACGCCTTGGAAGGCAATATTTTAGAGTATTGCGACATCATGAATGGCGGTAAAAGTGACTATTGGGCAGGCATCGTTCTCGTTAACGGAACCCGCGCCGACCAGGTAACCATAAGAAATTGCCATATAGCCAAGTCGTTATACTATGGAATATACTTCATGAACAATGGCGAGGCTGTGTTAGAAGGCAATACGTTTGCGGATTGCAATTCGGGGGAGACGAATAAGCCGTAGTCGGTCCCGTTCTGTCCCGTTGTCTGAACTGTGATTTTAGTGTGATTTATTTGATTTTTATGATTTTTCAACTCATGTTCATCACAAAAATCACACACATCACAGTTCAGACAATTTTTTATACCGGCGCAGCATCAAAAATTTTTGTTTCGTATTTTATCATTTGTGAAATTCTTTTCTCAATCTTTTTCCAGTCAAATTTGGCGTTAATTAAATTGATAGAGGTATCAAAATCAATATCGCCAAAATAGGAAAGTCCTTTTGCCGCGTGATAAAAATTTGGTCGGTCATATTTTTTTTGATAACAATCAAGCATTTCAATCAACGACATTTTTGTAGATAAAAAGGCAACATCAACAAAGTCTTTCAACCGTGTGCCGTTATCACTGATTGCGACAAGTTTCATACAGGCAATGTCCTGCAGAGAATACAAGCGAACTTCATCATTAATCAAAGGCGGGTTTAAAAGCGGGTAGATATGTGCCACAATATCAACTTTTATATCGTCAATATGACCCAAAACCGTATTTACATCAAAAACGCGGTGTGGAACAAAATTATAATTATTTTTCAAATGCTTTTCAAGTGCATAAGCGTCAAATGATTGATACGAGAACAAGTCCAAATCTATGCTTTTTCTGTGTCCTATTTGGAGCGCGAGATTTGTACCGCCTGCAAGCAGAAAGTCCGATAACATGTCGTCTTTCATTAACTTTTTCAAGAGTTCATACGTTGCTTTCTCAACTGTTGCCGTTTGTAACATTCTAAATCCTCTTTTTTAAAATTAAAAGCCGCACAAATAAAAGAAATATCTTGTGGATAACGAAAATTCGGTATCTCTTTAATAATTTCCCTAACACCCGAAACGCCGCCATAAAGGTGAAACATTGTGTTATAATCTTCGGGCAAACCATATTCAATAACCCGCTGCACGACCATTTTTTTATTTTTCTGCACATCAAAATCATTCCAATCAACGTCCCAAAGAAGTTTTTTTGGAATTTGCGCATTCGGTTTAACTTTATCTTTCCAGTCTGACCACATAAATAAAAAATTTATGCAAAGGTACACATTATTTTGAAATAATGAAAGACCTCCAAACCCATACCCGCATATGCGGGTTTTTTCATCAAAACGCAAAATACCCGCATATGCGGGTAGTACAGCAATTTTCCGCGCCGTACCTTTGCCGCAGAATTT
Source organism: Bacteroidales bacterium (assembly GCA_009777825.1). Lineage (GTDB taxonomy): Bacteria > Bacteroidota > Bacteroidia > Bacteroidales > WRLA01 > WRLA01. The sequence continues at coordinate 42,059 of WRLA01000012.1, read as the reverse complement.
TTTAATAAAAGTATTGTATCATTTAAACCCTAAGAACGATGAAAAAAGTATTCTTAAAAAACAGTAAGAGCGCTTTTCTGTTAAGCGCAAAAGTAGTAGTGATGGCTATTGCCATCAGTTTAGTAGCAACATCCTGTAAGAAAGACAAGGATGACGACAAACAAACCGGAGGCGACGTAATAGTGGATGACAACGGTCTCACGCCCGACATCAACAAGTTGATTTCCCCTGAGATTCTGGCGGAAATAGAAGGAATGGGAATGCCCATTTACACAGGCGGTAATCCTCCGAAAGACATCACCGGCGTTTATGTATCTTCACCCGACATTTGCGTGGCAACCAACGTGCCTAACGATTATTTTGGTCCGGGGCATCAATTTGCCGATTTTTACTTCAACTTGTCCGAACAGAACAACAGCCAACTGACCATCGTGGTGGCAACCGCCCAGGCTGCCCACACAGGAGATGGAACGGGCGCCTACATCGTCGGCGAAGGAGACAAGTTCACCATCTTCTGCCCGCTGAACTCCCACACAGCAGCATACGATCACGATTATAAAAACGTCGTTATCTTTTCGGGAATTTTCACTGCCGACGGCATCCAAGACTTTTACCATTCGACCTTTATGTTAGAAGGTGGAGGACTCGAGTGGGGACTAATCGAAGACGGACAAGGCAGAGTTATCTACGACAGCGATGGTATGTCGGAACACGCAACATGGCCCAATAAAAAATCCGCTCCCATCGGAACTACGGCGGGGGAAAGTGTGATGAAATAGTAAACATTGCGAATTATAAATAAAAAACCACGAATTACACGAATTATCACGAAAATTGATTAGTGATAATTCGTGGCATTCGTGGCAACTAAAAACCTCAAAAGATGAAAAAAGTAATTTTAAACAACGTAGGGACGAACCTGTGTGTGCGTTCGATGGCAATGATAGCAATAGCCATCAGTGTAGTAATGTCCTCCTGCGGAGGCGGGAGCGGAAGTGGAAACAGCGCCGTTGGCGGCATCTTGAGCGGCGGAAAGTTCGACGGGAACTACAAGTATAACCCGCCCACCACCAACTACCACATCAAATGGACAAACACATGGAAGTACGACAACGGCAACAAAACCAAGACGGAGACCAACTTCGCCGCCTGCATCGGCAAAGGTTATGCCGCCAACTTCACCGACGAAAGCGTAACCTACATTGACTTCGAGACCGGCAGAGGCTGGTCGCGCTTGACAAACGAAACGAAATGGTACGAAGACGACTACGACTATTCCGACACCGAAGACTCGTCCGACGTCGGTCCGCTCTCCGCGATGGAAGGTTTCTTTATGCGGTATTTCCGTGCGTTTGGATTCGAAGACAGCGAATTGTCGAAACATTACGTCGGCAACGAAAAGGTGGCAGGCGTCAACTGCTGGATGTTCGACTCCAAAGGACTGAACGCCATCACCATGAAGTACTGGATTGACCCTTCCAACGGCTGCTGCCTCAAACACCAAAATACCGAATCGGGCGACGTAACGGAAGTGATATACTATGACCTCAACTATACCGCGTGGACGGATAATTTGAAGTATCAATAGATTTTTTTACGCCGTACCTCATTGCGGGCTCGACCCGCCCCCCCCCCGAAAGTCAGAACAGGATTAGCAAGGTTTTTTGTTAATCCTGTTTTTCTTGTCCCCCAAGTTCCTAAACTCTTCAGGGCAAACGCATTAAAATTTTTCGGATTAAAATCATCCCGTTAGGGATGTGAGCTTGGTAGAAAACGGGGCTTGCCAAGCCTATAGCATGCCTTTAGGTATGCAACCCGCAATATAAAGTTGCATACCTAACGGCATGCTACATCACGGTCATTGCTTTTTTCTACCAAGCTGTTATCCCTAACGGGATAAATCATGATAGGTCTAATTCTCTGATTATGGGTAAAATTCACGGGAAACACCCATGCGAAACAAATATAAATTGCTGACAATCAATTTATTATATTAACCTTTGATTCTTAATGCCTTTCCGAAAAAAGAGGGAAAGCAGGGGAATTTTAATGCGTTTGCCCTGCTAAACTCTTGTACAGACAGAAAAATAAATGTACTTTATTAATCCACAATAAATTTGACAAAAAAACCTGTTAATCTTTTTTTCATCAAAACGCAAAATACCCGCATATGCGGGTAGTACGGTAATTTTTCGCGTCGTACCTTTGCAGCAAAATTTTTTAGTAAAAGTATTGTATCATTTAAATCCTAAGAAAGATGAAAAAAGTATTCTTAAAAATCAGTTTGATAGCATTGACTATCAGTGTAGTAATGTCCTCCTGCGGAGGCGGGAACAAAAACAATCTTCCGACCACGGCAGACGGAAAAATTGACGCCGACGCGTTGATAGAGCAACAGATGCAGGAGTCGGCGACACAAACCGACATCACCGCTGCTAACTGGCAGAGCGAAGTGAAAAAACGTTTCGGAATAGACCTCGCCGTACCGCAAGGCTGGTCGTTTTCCGATGTGAGAACCTATTGGAGCGGCGAAACGGTCATTGTCATTTTCGATCGCGGAGACGACAATCCGACCAAGCCAAGCGAAATCTCAACAACGATTTTCAACGCTACCCAAGCCATCTCGTCGGAAGGAAATTTCAACGTAGATGTAACCATCAACGACGCCGGAACCTCCGGCTCTACCTCAAAAGGTAAAGTGTATGACAATTTCAAAGAGACCCAACTCGGCGGCAGTTTCTTCGGCGAAGAGTACATCAACGCATTCTGGTATTACAAAAAAGACGGCGTGAAGGTGGTCAGTCTCGACTGCGACACCAACGGCGAGAAGTTTGTTGTGAAATTCGAGATGTCGAAAGTAACGATTTGATCTGGGTTACAAGTAAATTTTGCGAATACTTGAAAGCGAATGGAGCGTTGGCAACTCTCCATTCATTTTTTTTTCGTAAGTTTGCACCGTTTTTTTTAAATTAAAACTTTGTGAACTTGGAAGATACGATGCCGTTATTAAACGCTGAAATTACCGAAAAGACAATTGACGTCGAAAACGTTTTTCGGGCAAAGAATCCGCGTTTATTTCGCTGGACGCCGCGTTTTGTGGTGCGCTGGGTCGCTAAACTGATTTGGCAAGACGAGATAAACCGCATCATCTATGCCTATCCTAACGACAATCCGGTAACGTTTGCACGCCATATTCTGGAAGAATTTAACGTGAACATTCAGGTCGTCGGAGGTGAAAATCTGAACGACAGGCACCGATTCATCGTTGCATCGAACCATCCGTTGGGCGGGTTGGACGGCGTGGCGATGTTGGATACGGTCGGCAACATCTATCCCGACGTCATCTTTCCGGTTAACGATATGCTGCTGTTTATTCCACAATTCCGGAAATCTTTTATCCCAATCAGCAAGCAGGGGAGTAACATCTCCAACACGGCGAATCTGAAAAATATACAGGCGCATTTTTCGTCCGACCATCCGATACTCTATTTTCCGGCGGGGATATGCTCCCGAAAACAGCGTGGCGTCATCAAAGATTTGGAATGGAAAAAATCATTTATCTCATTGGCAGTGAAGTACAAACGCGACGTCATCCCAACATTTTTCCAAGGTCGCAATTCCAACTTTTTCTACCGACTGTCCAACATACGGAAGAAGTTGGGTATCAAATTCAACTTTGAATTGGTATTGTTGCCGCGAGAGATGTTTCGTCAGCAAGGCAAGACCTTTCAGGTTGTTTTTGGGAAACCGGTGCCATGGTCATTTTTCGATGAGCGCCATACGCCCGAAGAATGGGCGAAATTGCTGCAAGAGTTTGTTTACACGCTAAAGTCGGGTAACGAATCGTTTGAATCATTTGTTGATACTAAAATAAAATAAGATATGGAACCCATCATACCTGCAATAGACAGAGCATTGATCAAGAAAGAGTTGAGATGGAAACTTTGCCGTATCACTAATTACGGGAACCGCGAGATTTACATTGTGAACAACCTGAACGCACCCAACACGCTTCTCGAAATAGGACGACTGCGGGAAATCGCATTCCGCGATTCGGGCGGCGGAACCGGCAAATCGGTGGACTTGGACGAATTCGACCTCTCCGCCAAAAATCCTTTTCAACAACTTATCGTCTGGGATCCGAAGGAAGAAGAAATCATCGGCGGCTACCGTTTCATGAAATATTCCGACTTGAAACGCAACGCCGAGGGTGTTTTGGATTCTCCCACCACCCATCTTTTCCGGTTGGACGATTTTTTCTTAGTCCATTTTGCCCCCTATACCATTGAGTTAGGGCGCTCGTTCATTCAGCCCGACTATCAGGCGACGTTCGACATTCGCAAGGGGATGTTCTCGTTGGACAATCTGTGGGACGGATTGGGCGCTTTGGTGGTCAAAAACCCGAAGATAAAGTATTTTTTCGGCAAGATGACCATGTATCCCTCGTACAACCAAGAGGCACGCAACTATCTTTTTGCTTTCCTCAACCGTTACTTTCCCGACCCCGACTACATGGTACATCCGAAAGACCCAGTCGTGGTGAAAAATCTCGAACACTATGCGTTGCCATTCACCGAAGATTCTTATAATGAGGATTATAAAATCTTAAACCGCATCATCCGCGAACATAAAGAGAACATTCCGCCTTTGGTCAACGCCTACATGAACCTCTCGCCAACTATGCGCTCTTTCGGCGCAGCGGTGAATGCTGACTTCGGAAATGTGGAAGAAATCGGCATCCTCATCACCATCAACGACGTGTACGAGAAGAAAAAAGCGCGACATATCAATATTTTAGGAAGGAAGATTAAATTGCCGAAACGGGGAAAGAAAATGATTTCAAATGATATATAAGTGAAATAAAATGAGGTTACCAGAAGAGAACGAATATATCGAATACAAAGAAAAACTCACTGATTCTATTGAAAAAGAATCAGTTGCATTTCTTAACGCAAAAGGCGGCTGTATTTACATCGGCGTTAAGGATAACGGAACTATTGTTGGTGTTTCCAATATTGATAAAATCCAGTTACAAATAAAAGATCGCTTAATTTATGGTATTTCTCCCGCAACGCTTTCGTTTTTCACCATTAACACGGAACACATTGATAATAAGCCTGTTTTAAAAATTTCTATCAAAGAAGGCATTGAAAAACCTTATTACATTAAAAGTAAAGGATTATCGGAATCGGGAGCATTTATCAGAATCGGAAGTTCTGCCCAACCTATGACCAGCGCCATGATACATTCTTTTCAAACAAAATCGTTTCCTAAATCGTTGATAAACATAGAATCACCGGAACAGGAACTCACATTCGCAGAACTGTTTATTCATTATCACCGATTCGGTAAACCACTCAGTGACAATACTTTTGCCAAAACGCTCAATTTTCTGACCAAAGACAAAAAATACAACTACTTGGCGTATTTAATGGCAGATAACAATCAACTTTCAGTCCGTTTTGCCCGCTTTAACGATGCAGGAAAACGATTTGAACTAATTGAAAAAGGGATGGAATATGGCAACGGTTGTCTTATTACTGCCATTCAGCGTGTTTTGGATAGATTTGAAATTGAAAATATTACGCTCTCAAAATTGACGGGCGCTGCGCACCGAATTGATAAACGTTTGGTTGACAGTAAATGTTTGCGCGAGGTCATCATCAACGCCTTTGCCCATAACGATTATTCTTATGGAATGTTGCCAATTTTTGAGGTTTTTCAGGATCGTTTTGCTGTTCGTTCTTACGGAGGTTTGGTTCCGCAGTTGACCATTAACGACTTTTTCCTCGGCGTTTCCGCTTTAAGAAATCCCGAATTAATGCGCATCCTTAAAGATGTGGAATTAGTTGAGGCTCTGGGTTATGGAATTAGAGAAATCACAAAAGTTTACGATAGGAGTATTTTTGAATTTACTGATAATACGGTTTATACCCAACTGCCTTTTGATGAAGAAGTTGCGGAAAGTTTGGGAAAAAATAAAAGTGAAAATAAAGAAGAAAATTGGGAAAAAATCGTTAACTTGATGAAGGTGAATCCATTAATTACTATTTTGGATATGAGTATTCATACTGGTTTAAGCATTGGTGGAACGGAAAAAGTCATAAGACAATTAAAATCGGAAGGCAAAATCTCCCGTAAAGGTTCTAAAAAAGATGGTTTCTGGATTGTTGGGGAAAATGAGAATGAAGTAAGGAATAAAGTAAGGAATAAAGTAAGGAATAAGCCATCTGATAGATTGATTACCAATGAATTAGATAGAGATAAAGTAACCAATAAAGTAAGGAATAAAGTAAGGAATAAGCCATCTGATAAATTGATTATCAATGTATTGGATGGTAATAAAAGGGATAAAGTAACCAATAAAGTAAGGAATAAAAATGCTGAAACAATCATGAAACTAATGATGGAAAATCCAAAAGAGATTACATCTGAAATCGCAAGAAAAGCGAGTTTAAGCATTGGAGGAACGGAAAAAATCATAAAACAACTCAAATCAGAAGGAAAAATTTCCCGTAAAGGTTCTAAAAAATATGGTCTATGGATTGTTGAAAACAGTAAGGAATAAAGTAAGGTTTAAGTAAGGAATAAAGTAACCATTAAAGTAATGAAAATTAATATTTCCAAATTCATCCTCAGCGCCCCCAACCTGAAAAACTGTCCGGCGGTGGTTTCCAACATGCCCGAATTTGCTTTTATCGGGCGTTCTAATGTCGGTAAGTCTTCGCTAATCAATATGTTGTGCAATCATAAGGACTTGGCTAAGACGTCGTCGAAGCCGGGGAAGACGCGCCTGATAAACTTTTTCCTAATCAACGACGCGTGGTATATCGTTGATTTGCCCGGGTACGGATACGCCAAAGTCGCCAAGGCGCAGCGCGAAAAATGGGAGACAGAGACCAGAAACTACCTGCTTCGCCGTGAAAATTTACAACACATCTTCCTGCTGATAGACAGCCGTATCCCGCCACAAGCCATTGATATTGAGTTTATGGAGTGGCTTTCAAAAAACCAGCGACCTTTTTCCATCCTTTTCACCAAGTGCGACAAACTCTCGTCCAACAAGATACGTTCAAACCTCAAAGCGTTTCAAGCGGAACTGTCGCAACGATGGACGGAATTGCCCTTAGCCCTGCTTACCTCGGCGGAGACGAAAAAAGGAAAAGAGGAGATTTTACAACTTATTGAGGAGATGACAAGCCATGATTTCAGTTGACAACATCAGCGTACAGTTTTCGGGCGAGGCGATTTTCGAGAAAGTCTCGTTCATCGTCAATCCGAAAGACCGCATCGGGTTAGTGGGAAAAAACGGCGCCGGCAAAACCACGCTGCTCAACGTCATCGCCGGGAAGTTAGAGCCGGAGACGGGACGGACGGTCATTCCGTCGGGATATTCCGTCGGCTATTTGCCACAAAATAAAATCTCTCACAGCGCACTTTCGGTTTACGATGAGGCGAAAACAGCCTTTGCCGAAGCCATCGCGTTGGATAAGGAGCGGCAACAACTCGCCGGACTGCTATCCGACCGGACAGATTACGAATCCGAAGCATATCTGAAACTCTGTGAACGACTTACCGTCTTGGAAGAGCGTTACAACCTGATCGGCGCAGCAAGCATGGACGCCGACTTGGAACGTGTCTTGTGCGGATTGGGTTTTCTTCGCGATGAATTGGCACGTCCGCTCAACACTTTCAGCAATGGATGGCAAATGCGGGTCGAATTAGCAAAAATATTACTGCAAAAACCCGAACTGATTCTGCTCGACGAACCGACGAATCACCTTGATATAGAATCCATCCAGTGGTTGGAAGCGTATTTGGAAGATTATCCCGGCGCCGTCATCTTGGTATCGCACGATCGGACTTTTTTAGACCATGTAACACATCGAACATTAGAAATCTCGCTGGGCAAAGTCATTGATTACAAAGCCTCTTACTCCGATTACGTGTTGATGCGCGAGGAGCGGCGCAACGCCCAAATGGCAGCCTACAGCAACCAACAGCGAGAGATTGCCCACATCGAAAATTTCATTGAGCGGTTTCGTTATCAAGCGACGAAAGCCCGACAGGTGCAGTCGCGAGTGAAGATGTTGGAAAAATTTGATATTGTGGAGATTGACGAACACGACACCACGACCATCCATTTCCGTTTTCCGTCGGCTCCGCCTTCGGGGAAGGTGGTGTTTGAAGCGCAGCAGTTGGGTAAGAGATACGACGAGAAAGAGGTTTTGCGTAATCTGGAGTTTATGATTATCAAGAAAGAACGTATCGCCTTCGTCGGAAGGAACGGCGAAGGGAAGACGACGTTGGCGCGTATCTTAGTCGGCGACTTGGAACATTCGGGCATAATCCGGAAAGGACACAATGTATCTATCGGATACTATTCGCAAACGCCGGATGCCATGCTCGACCCCGAAAAGAGCGTCTTCCAAACCATTGACGACATCGCCGTCGGCGACATGCGGACAAAGGTGAAAAACCTGCTCGGCGGCTTCCTCTTTGCCGGCGACGCCTTAGACAAGAAGGTGAAAGTGCTGTCGGGAGGCGAGAAGTCGCGACTCGCATTAGCCAAATTATTGCTCTTTCCGGTGAACGTCTTAGTGCTTGACGAGCCGACAAACCACTTGGACATGCGCTCAAAAGACATTTTGAAAAGCGCGCTTCTGCAGTTTGAAGGAACGATCATCATCGTATCTCACGACCGCGACTTCCTTTCGGGACTTACAAACCGCACCTTCGAGTTCCGTAACAAAGAGATAAAAGAGCATCTTGGCGACATTCAAGAGTTCTTAGATAAGCGGAAGATGGAGTATCTGCACGAGTTGGAAGTCGCAAAAAGAGCGCAACCGGAAGTTGCAAAGTCGTCCTCCCAAAGCAAAGAGGAGTACGAGCAACGCAAACAAAAAGAGCGCGACCGCCGTAAAGTCGAACAGCAAATAGAGAAATACGAAAAGCAAATCATCGCCATCGAAACCCGCATGGCTCAGATAGACATCATGCTCTCCAATCCGGAATACCACGCAGAGCATCCGGAAGATAAAAGCATTTACCTTGAATATCAACAGTTAGAGCGCCAACTCCACGAGACGACCCGACTGTGGGAAGAACTAATAGTGTAAATTAAACAATAATGAAAACGCTTAAATATTTTTTTCTGCATTTTTTTTAAATTTTAATATGTTTAAATTTTCACATCTTCGGTGTGGATTTCGGATAGTTGTTCCGGAGTCAGGTGTGTTTCTTTGGCGAGGCGGTTTGCTTGTCGTTCCAGTGTTTTCTCGAAGAGGTTTCTCACGAAGCGGGCGTTGCCGAAGTTACGGTCTTTGGCGGCAACGACTTGTTGGAAATGTGCGTTCAGGATGTCGGCGACTTCGTTGGTGAGGTGGTAGTCACATTTTTTGAGGTTGTAGTCGAAGATTTGGTAGAGTTCGTCGGCGGAGTAGTCGGGAAATTCGATATAGCGGTTGAAGCGCGATTCCAAGCCCGGGTTGGAGTTGATAAACTTTTTCATTTCGTTGGTATATCCGGCGAGGATGACTACCAATCTGTCGCGGTTGTCTTCCATGCGTTTTAGTAGTGTGGCGATGGCTTCTGCGCCGAAGTCGTTTTTGCTTCCGCTGTCTGCGACGAGCGCGTATGCTTCGTCAATGAAGAGTACGCCGTCTAATGCGCTGTCTATGATTTCGTTGGTTTTGATGGCTGTTTGTCCAACATAGCCTGCCACCAATCCGGAGCGATCTGTTTCGACAAGATGACCTTTTCGGAGGATGCCCAGCCCTTTGTATATCTCGGCGACGATTCTCGCTACGGTGGTTTTTCCTGTTCCCGGATTGCCGGTGAAGACGACATGGTAGGATAGTTGCGACGCTTTCAATCCCTGTTGCGCCCGCGCCTGCTGTATCTTGATAAAGTTTTCCAGCGTTGTTATTTCGTTCTTCACGGAGGTTAAGCCGGTTAGTTTGGTTAGTTCCTCGTGCGGATTTTTATTGATGGGCTGGAATATTTCGCATTCGTCCGGTTTTTTGTGGGTTACGGTCTCTTTTTTCACCTCTTTCTCCATGTTGAGTAGTTTGCTGAGCCATTGTTCTTCCTGTTTGGTGATAGTTCCGTCAGCCTTGGCGGTGATGGAGGCGAAACGGTAGAGCAGCACCAAATATCTCTTTTTCATGTCGGCGTCGTATTTGCGCAGCAGGTATGAGACGAGGAATGTTTCGTCAATATCGCCGATGTGTAACGTTATGAAATCTTTGATTTTGCCTATTTCCGTTTCGCCGGAGGTGTTCATCAGGGTTTCCAGTTTGTCGAATGAGATGGCATGTTGCCGTGTTATGAAACGGGCAATGAAGATGAGCAGTCCGGCGCCCTCTTTCGTCTTGAAATCAACGGGGTTATCCAATTCGGCGTAACATTTGATGATGTCGTGGCAGAAGAGGTTTCTCAACACGATGTCTTTCCGGTCGAGCATTTGTCCGTCGGGGTCGTGTTTTATCTTCGACAGGAATGTTTCGTGGATGACCGTATGGAAGTTGGCGTCGTTTTTTAGTTCTTCAAAGAGCGTGTAAAAGTTTTCCACTGCTTTGTGAATGGCGTTGAAATAGGGGACGTCAATGAGTGATTTTGATGATTTTTTCTTCAACACCTTGAAGGCGTCGGCAAACTTCTCGGTCGCCTCCGCATTGCTGATGAGGAACGTCAGTCCCAGTGGCGCAATGGCTATTTCGCCGTAAATGGCGATGGGCATCGTAGGGTTCTCGGCGACCTCTTTGTCGGGGCTTCCGTCTTTATTGACGAAGGTGTATTTGTAGTCCACGACGACACTGTCGCCCGGCACCACGTCGCTTTCGATAAAACGGGTTCTGCTGTAGGTTATGTTCACATCTTCGACGGGTATCGCCTCGAAATCGGTGGCTGACAGCGCCTTGATGATGTATCGGGGATAGATGTAATATTGGCGGTCGCCATCGCCTCGAAGTACCGGTATGTCAAATTCCGACTTCAGGTTGCCAAACGCTCCGACGTTAAATAAGACCTCTTTGCGTATCACGCTCTTGCTTTCGGACGTAGAGGCGGCGGTCAGCCATATCTTTTGCGAGAACAGCAATTCCTCGAACTGCGCGCAGAAATGGCTAAAGGCTTCTTTTCCGCTCTCGTCCATGGCGCTGTCAATATCGGTTTGGATGCGTTTCAGTTCTTCCAAGCGGTTGGATGGCTTTTGCCGCTGTTCGACAGGCGGCTTGTGGTGCGGCACGGGTCTGTCTTTCTTCGCGGATGGCTTTCTCCAGATAAGATATGCCGCCAACAAAAGCGCCGACATGGCAAAACAGATGTACCCGGTCAAATGATGCACGAAAAACAGTGCGACGCTGACCATAAACAGCGTAACTAACAGACAGGAACAGCCTTTGGATTTGTTCATAGTGCTATTCATGTTTCGCTTTTGCTTTCTTTTTCAGGAACCATATTCCGGCGACGGCGACCAAGAGCAGCGGTATGCCGATCAGCGGTCGGTAGAAGAGCCACGAGAGGGAGATGACCAGCATAGACCATGCGGCGCCGCCGATGATGCAGACCAATCCGACGCCAGCCCCGATGATGTTGCCGAGAAACGGTAATACCTTAAACACCGCCGGCAAGATGCCGAACATCATCTTCAATCCTATCACCACCACGACGATGCCGAGGATGCGCAGCAGCCACGCGAGGGCGCTGTTTTCCGCGTGGGCGTCGGCGAACATGCTGTCGGCGCTCACCGTTCCCATCGCTACTCTGGCAAAGGTCTTGCCGTTTTTGGCGTGAAACTGCTCGAAGGTGTTGTTGACAACCTTCCCGATGATGGAGATGTTGGCGGGGACGACCTTGGTGAGCGTTATCCGCACGTCGCCGATGCGCGGCGAGGAGGGCGACTGTCCATAATAGACGACGTTGCTGTTGACATGCGTGGTCTCGTCGGAGGTTACGTTGACGGCTACCGGAGTGTCGCCGCTGATCTCTTCAACCATGAACGTCGGCAGCCGGTATCCGCCGAAAGTAACGTTGTCGGCGCGTGTTATCCGCGACTCTATCGCTTTCAGCACCGTGTTGGAGGTGTAGTAGTCGGGGTCGGCAAAGTTGGCGGAGTTCACCGGCTCGCTCACCCACTTTTTCTCGTAGGTGTAGGTGGTGATGGTCTCTTCGCCGCCGCCGATTTTGTCCCGTTTTTTCTCTTCCTTCTTCTCGACGTACTGATAGTACTCCACACTGCGACGGAGCGCTATCGCCGTCTCACTGACGCCAAACGTCTCGTCCGTGAGGACATCGTCGGTGGTGGCGAACGCGCCGGCGTGGATGAGTTGACCGTTCAACGACGGGTCAACACGCGACACGTCGCTTACGACAACCAGCGCCTTCTCCGCCTCCCGAATAGACTTTTTCGTCTTTACAAAATTACCCTCGTTCCAAAACAGTACGATGGTGCCAATGGCGAACAAAATGACGCCGGTTACAATTCCTTTTAAAGAGTCGGTCAATCTGGTGCCGTAACTCTTTGTTGTTTTTACTTGATAAGCCATACTTTTATCTATTTAATGATTTAAAAATTAATATTCCACGTATTTATTCCACAGCATGTCGGCATGTTCTCTGAACGCCGGATAGGTGTTTCTGTCTGTAAACTTTTTGTCGAAGGTGTATTCGCCGCCGATGTAGTCGTCTGCGAACTTCATCCGTTTTTCTCCTGTCATGCCGTATTGCTCGCTGCCTTCGTACATCCGGATGGAGAGTTCGTCGGGACTGAAGTCGCCGCGGCACGACGAGATATAGACCAACCAGATTTCGGCTACACCGTCGCCGTCGAGGTCGGTAACGGAGAGCGCACCTCTGACAAATTCGGCTACCGGATAGTTCATACACTCCTCTACGGGATGGTAGAACTGCCATGCCTCTTCCCACGTGTTGCTCTTTTTCAGGAAACGGTGGGCGTAGATGGCTTTGTTGGAGAGGAAGTCTTCGTCGTCTTCCCACGTTATTACTTCGGTTTCGGTTAGTATCAGCATGTTGTCGCCGGTTTTGTCTGTGTAGCGGTATGCTTCGCAGAGGTTGCCGGTATAGCCTGCCTCCGCGGGGATAGCGTCGAGGTTTAGTTTTTGAAGGATTATCTCCACTTCGATGGTCTCGGACTGCGGCACAACAGCAAGAGTGTCCGCTGCGTCCGTTGCTTCGGAGGACGTTTTCGGTTGCTGTCCGCCGCAGGACGCCGCGCAGATGATGATGGCGGCAATGGCTGTTGACAATTTTACTTTGTTCATATTTAAAGGTTTAAAAATCTTCTTCATAATACTCGTCCTCGTGCTCGTACTCGTATTCATTGCCGTTTTTGTCAAGCCAGAAAGATAAGCCGTCGCGCCAGACAAAGGCGACTTCGCCAACGGTGCTACTTTCGGAGAGCTGGGCTACGATGTCGTACTTGAAGGGGATGACCAATGTGTTGTTTCTGTTTACAAAGCCCCATTTGTCGTTGCGTTTGACGGACGCTAAGCCGGCGCCGGTGAAATTGTTGTTATCGTCGTAATCGCCTTTAAATATGCCGATTTCGTCGTATTCGGCGGGGATTACGATTTTGTTGCCGGGCAGTATCAAGCCCCATTTGCCGTCTTTGCGAAAGTGCCATTCGGCTTCCATGCCCGAATTTAGTAATAAGTCCTCGTACTCCAAGGCGATGATAGCATTGCCCGCGAAGTCAATAAGACCGTGTTTGCCCTCTTTTACAGCCCACAGCCATTCCTCATTCCAGTCGGCAACGAAATACAAGTCGTCGTAAATAAGCGGTACAGCCACTTCGCCGCTGACGCTGTTGACGAGCCCTACTTTGCCGTTTGCTTTCGCATAGACGCGGTTTGTGTGATGTTTCAACAGGTCGTCATCCCTATCTATCACCTCTATCGTGGCGAGATCTACCACAGTCTGCTCTTGCGACTGCACTTCCGATGGTTGACTGTCGTCGGTGGTTGTTGTTTTCGGTTGTTGTCCTCCGCAGGATGCCGCACAGATGATGATGGCGGCGATTACTGTTAAAATGTTTACTTTGTTCATAGTAATTAAAATTAAATTAAACTTATTGATTTATCTAAAGATTTAATTATTACATTGAGATTGACGTCTCAGTTCTACTCGAAACACTGTGGCGTGATTTTTTATTGCAGGTTTTGGGGCGTCTCTGTTCTCATGGTCGAGCGCTCCGCCTTCTAACACGAACTCAATACCGGCGTAATACAAAGTGCCGTCTTCTTTGGCAACAAGGGGGCGAAACAGGTACCACCACGTCGTTTCTGATTCGGCATCAACGACTTCGTGTCGAGGGTACGCTTTTTTCAGTTCGGCGAAAGTAGAGCCGATGCCCATTCCTTCGGCGGTACGGTAGCGGTCGGAATCAACATCTATGTAACTTGCTCTGCTCCCGATGTCATTAAGATAAAGCAGATACTCGCCGTTTTTGGCTACTTCAATCCTCCAGCCGGTGTCTCTATATTCGTATCCTGCGATAGATGTAACATCGCTGTTGTCGAGCGTGAACGCTCCGGCTCTTTCGCCCGGCACAAGGAGAAATTCATCATCCGGCACATTGGACGGTTTGCCGTATTCCGTTTGCGGCGCATCGGACGGTTGGTCATATTCCGCTTGCGGCACATCGGACGGTTGGTTCTCTGCTGCGTCCGTTGCTTCCGGGGTCATTTTCGGCTGTTGTCCTCCGCAGGATGCCACCAGAAGTAATGCAGCGGCGATTACTGTTAAAATGTTGGCTTTGTTCATATTCTATTTATTTAAAGGTTTTTCTATTTATATCCACTACCATATCAAAGTCATCGGGGAAAGCATTTTCTAAGGCTTCCGTTCCGTTTTCATCTTTGTACCGCATTTCACTTTCATATAATGGCAATAATTGATAAAAATTCACTTTTTCGTTATTTGGCAACTTACATATTGCCGATTGTCCGCCGAAGCAATAGGGCATTGTAACGAGCATTCCGCTAAGTTGGGTGTTCTTGGCAAACGGTTCTCCATTGGGGACGGTGTGTCCCCATCCGAGCCAAGTGTCGTGTTCAATGGGAAGTCGTGCCATTACTTTCAGCCACCTTATTACCCAATAGGAGGTTTCATCGGGATTTCGCACATCCCAGTCAGCCGGAAGGGTGATGAGTAATTCGGCTCTGTCTATGCCGTACGCCTTCAATGCGGCAGGGACATTCATTTTGTGTGCGCCCATGCCCATGGTAACCAGCGTGTAATGGTTACACTCTTTGGTCGGTTCAATAACACATATATCAACGTGAATGTCCGACGAGTTACTTTCGTGGAGAACATTGTTGTATTTTCCAAAATTTCTCTCAATATGAGAACTGATGGCGTCCATCTCTTTTTCTGTATAAACTGCTGTCATAATATTAAAGATTTATCATTACAATCATATTAAAGTCATCGTTCAGACGAATTTTTCTCTGCCACCTCCCACACGGGCGTTCCTTGTCGGAGGCAGGGTTTGATTTTGGTGTACGGGATGGTGAAGGGGTCGCTGACGAAGTAGTCGTCTTTGTAGAGCATGGTGATGCCTTTGGCGGTGATGGCGAAAGCGGATTCGGGCGTCCAGATGCGCTCGTTCTCGATGCCCCACTCGTCTAACGATTGGATGTCCCACTGTTTAAGCAGTTCGGCGGTGATCAGTTTGCGGATGTCGTTGGCGGCTCCGGGTTTGAAGATGTCGTCGCGGCGGTATTCGTTGCCGGTTTGGAGGTTGAAGAGGTGGTACGCCACGTTCTCATACACTTGCGACTCGGCAGGATAGAGCGACTCCATCGTTACTAACTGCAACAGCACGTCGTTGATGAAGATGACGGCGTTGCTGCACGTGAGGTGCCAGCCGGTTACGAAGTCGGGGTCGGCGTTGACGTTTTGCATCTCTTCGACACCATCGTAGTAGGCTTGTCGCCATGCGGCGATGTAGGCGTCCATCGCCTCTTCCGGCGCCATGGCGGCGAGGCGGTCGCCCAGCGTGTAGCCGAGGAAGCGGCTCTGCAACTTCTCCAACACGGCTTGGTCGCCATAGACGGAGGGATAAACGAGTTCGACTTTGTACGAAAAGCCGTCATTCGCCGCCGCACCCTGAGGATGCTTCTCAAACTTCTCCTTGACGAAGGTCTTAAACTCCGGCGCGGCGATGGTGGCGGTACCGGCGTTATCGGCGCCGACGGCGTCGGCGGATGCTGTCGTCTGCGGCTGTTGTCCTCCGCAGGATGCTGCTGTAATCATCACAGCGACAATTACTGTTAAAATTTGTTGTTTGTTCATAATTCTATTTATTTAAAGATTTAAAGCCTCTGTGTAACTCTGTGTCCTCCGTGCCTCTGTGCTGGAAAAAAAACATTCAACACAGAGACACAGGGTACACAGAGGGTCACAGAGTTTTTAATCATGTCCATCATTTCAATCATATTAAAATCACAGTTCAGACAATCAATCCAATCCTTGAAATGGCGTATCGAAGGAAATTGCCCTGACCTGCGAATACAAGCCAGGACAATTCAGTACAATGAAATATTTTCCTTCGCTGGGTTCTCCGGGTTTAGAGGTTTTAAGCACTTCGACGGCGTCGTAGCCGGCGGTTTTTCCTTGAGTCAGGATGTTGAGATAGAGGATGGTGTTCTGGTAGTCGTTGCTGTGCTGGTACCCGTGCATCCGGCTCACTTCTACTTCTACGGTGTATGGTTTTGAGGGGTTGTATCCGTTGTCCCACGTTGCGTCTTTCAGGTAGGCAGCCATTTGGTACGGTCGGGCGTAGTATTCGTCTTTGCCGAAGAGTTCTTTGAGGCGGCTTACGGCTAAGTTCACGTTGTTGAGTGTGCTGTTGAGTTTGATACACTCGGTTCCGATGTCGGCGTTGCGCCGGTACATCTCGTAAGCCATCACCTGCAACGCTACGGCGCCGTGCGGTTCGCCGCCGATCAGGTCGCGTACTTCTTGGAACTCTGCCACCGTCGCCGGAAATCTGTTGAACGACACCGTGCCACTTTCGCTGCTGTCGTAATCCGTATGGCTGATGCTGCCCGTGATGATAACCTCTAAGGTTGTCGAAGGCTCATCGCCACCGCCGCCCGGCTCTTCGCCGCCGCCCGGCTCTTCGCCGCCGCCCGGCTCTTCGTTACCGCTACCGACGCTATCGTCGTTGTCTTTGCTGCACGACGGAGTCAGCAGCAACCCTGAAATAAGAATAGCCGCTACTATCCATAATCTGAAAAAAATCTTGTTGGTCTTCATTTTAATAAAGTATTTAATTAAAAATTATTTTGGGTGCAAAGGTACGATGGCTTTTTCGATAAAAAATACGTAATTTTACGTAGATGGATGTTTTTTTGATTTTTTTTGCCACGAATGCACGAATTTCTCTGTGCAACTCTGTGTCCTC
The DNA here is from genome assembly GCA_009777825.1 of Bacteroidales bacterium. GTDB lineage: Bacteria > Bacteroidota > Bacteroidia > Bacteroidales > WRLA01 > WRLA01. The sequence goes on along the minus strand of WRLA01000012.1, from coordinate 24,628 downwards.
TGCGCCTCTGTGCTGAATATTTTTTTCAACACAGAGACACGGGGGACACAGAGATTCACAGAGGTTTTATCATGTTCATCATTGAAGGTTAATATTCTCACCTTGTAAACCTCTTGTAAGTCCTTTCATTTCGTTTGAGGTAATCAAGTAATAAAATTGTTAGTTTGCCATCCCAATACTCAACAATTAAGCGATAATCGTAACTTTTTTGAAGTCTTCAAAAAAACATCAGAATACAAAACTATCATAATTTACTTCTCAATATGTTCTTTAATTGCACAATATCTGTGTGTATTTCGGAATTCCTTGACATTTCAACACGTTCCATTTCCTCTGCAGTAAGGGTTTCACGTTCCAACATTTCTACCCCTTTCATAAGGGTGAGCGCCTCTAAAAATTTTGTTACTACCATATTTTTTGGATTGTACTTTATTGCAAGTGTAGCCATAATAAGAGTGTTTAAAACAAATTAAATTTTTTTAAAATGCAAAGATACGACTTTTTTAATAACTGAATAATTTTCTCTGTGTAACTCTGTGTCCTCTGCGCCTCTGTGCTGAATATTTTTTTCCAACACAGACACACAAAGGACACAAAGTAACACAGAGGCTCTTATTTAATTTTTAATAACTTTTTTGGTTACAACTCCGTTTTCGGTGGTTATTCGGAGGAAATAAGCCCCCCCAAGCCCCCCCGAAGGGGGGGATGTGGCGCCGCTCGCGCCGATTTGCAATCGGTGCGTCCCGTCGGGGGCGACCGTATGGGTCGCAAGGACGGTACGTCCCATGACGTCGAATATTTCGATGTTTGTTATTGTTATCGTCGGCATACAATCCACGTACAACGCTCCACTCGTCGGATTCGGATACACCCGCACATCCCCCCCTTCGGGGGGGCTTGGGGGGGCTGTTATCCCCACGCCTTCCGCGAATGTTACATGTATCGTATGGTCTTCGGTTACGTTTTGGAAGGTATAGGCGCCGGTGGCGACGGCGTTGGGGTTGTTGGCGCCGTCCACGAGGACGGTTTCGATGTGGTAGCCGGCGTAGGCGGTGATGTGGAAGGTGATGTTGTCGCCTTCTTCGACGGTGGCGGCGCCGTAGGGGGTGATGGTGCCGTGGTCGGTGTCGTTGACGGTGGCGGTGATGGTGTAGAGCGGGTTGTCGCTGTCGTCGGTGGTGAAGAGGGCGGCGGGGCTTTCGGGGGAGGCGTAGTGGGTGGCGGTCTCGGCGTAGCGTTGGGTGAAGAGGTAGGGGGTGTTGGGAGATAAGCCGGCGAAGGTGGGCGACGACTGCCATGTGCCGTAGTCGCGGCTGTATTCGCATCCGGCGACGGTGGTGAGGGTGATGGCGGTGGCGGTTTTGTCGGCGAGGGTTGGGGCGGCGGGTGGGTCTTGCGGGGCTTTTTCGATGGTTGCCGTGCTTTCCGATGTTACGGAGCCGGTGCAGTTGGCGGCGGTTACGCGGACGGAGATGGCGGCGCCGACGTCGCCCGCGGCTAAGGTATAGACGGGCAGGTTCGGTGCGCCGGCGATGACGTTGCCGTCGCGGAGCCATTCGTAGGTGAGGGCGCCGAGGTCGGGGATGACGGGGGTGGAGGTGAGGCTTGGCGTGGCGACCAAGACCTCGCCGAAGATTGGGATGCCGGAGAGGGTTACGGTGCCGTCGAGGGTGGCGGTTACGACGTTGAGGGTAAAGGTCTGTTCGTAGGCTTCGACGGGGCTGACGCCGTTGGCGATGGTTGCTTTCAGCGTGGCGGTGCCGGTGGCGGTGGCGGTGAAGATGTTGCCGCCGGTGATGGCGCCGCCGGTGCTGCCCGGGTTGGTTACTGTCCAGACGATGGTTTGGTTGGTGGCGTTGACGGGGATGACCGTGCCGCTCAGGGTGAGCGGGACGTTGATGGCTGCCGTTTCGGGCAGGTCGGCGATGTCGGTTACGGCGATAAAGCCGGTGGTCGGGATAAAACTCAGTTCGGTAGCCGTGGCGGAGAGGACGCCGACGGCGCCCGTGGCGTCGAAGTTGTCGGTGTTGACGCCCGACGCCGCGCTCAGCACCACATAACTTGTTTCCGAGCCGAGGGCGGTGATGTTGAGGGTATTCGTGCCCGACTTTGTCAGGGCGCCCGATACCCAGAGACGCGATGTCGGCGAGGTGCTCAGGTTAAAGTTGGTCGTGCCGCCGTTCATGGTCAGTGTGCCGCTGATGAAGCGGTTGCCGTTAACGGTGAGCGTGGAGCCGGAGTTTTTCACGAAATCGCCTCCCCATTCGCCTCCCAGAACTACCGTACCTTGACTTGCGGTGAAAGTACCGTTGGCGTATGAGCCGCAATTTGGATTGTCGAGGGTAAGGGTTGCGTTGCCCTGTTTGGTAACGCTGCCGCTATAACCACTGCCCGGCGCCTCAAAAGTGCCGGAGAACGTTCCGCCACCATTGCTGCCGCCCGACGTGCCGATGGTTAGCGTACAAACGCCGTAGAAAGTTACCGCCGTATAGTTGACGCCGTTTAACGATTTTATGCTCTTATTATTATTACCGTAAATACGAAATTCTGCCGACCCGTTCAGTGTAACGCCCGACGAGTTTGTAATCGCACCATTTGTGCCTAAGGCAAGAGTACCGGCGTTGATGGTTGTGGCGCCGGTATAGGAGGAATTAATGCCGTCTAATGTAAGGGTTGCCGTTCCCTGTTTGGTAATGTTGCCGTCGGAGATGGCGCCGGCGAAAGTACCGCCGCCGTCGTTCGATGTGGTAGAGGTGCCGATGATTAGCGTATTGCCGTTGAGTTCAACCCTCGCGGTGGTACTGCTGCTGTTTAATGATTTGATGGTTTTACTTCCTGCCCCCATAGAGAGCCTAAATTCACCCGAGCCGCTCAGCGTAACGCCCGACGAGGTGGCAATTGTACCGTTTATGCCTAAGAGAAGCATCCCGGCGTTGATGGTTGTTGCGCCGGTATAGGTGTTGGCGCCGTTTAATGTAAAGGTACCCGTTTCGTATTTGGTAATGCCGCCCGTGCCGGAGATGATGCCGTTGAAAGTGCCGGTGTCAATGGTTAGCGTACTGCCGCCGAGCACAACCTTTGAGGTGGAACTACTACTCGATAACCCGTTGATGGTTTTATTTCCTGCCGAAATATCTAATGTACCGCCGTTCATCGTAACGCCATTCGTGCTTGCAATCGTACCGGTTGCGCTTAAGACAATCGTCCCTGCATTGATGGTCGTTAAGCCGGTATAGGTGTTGGCGCCGTTTAGCGTGAGGGTTGCGCTTCCGTTTTTGATAATGCCGATTCCGGAGATTCCGGAGATGACGCCTGCGAAAGCGCCGCCACCGTCGCTACCGCCCGATGTGCCGATGGTCAGCGTACTGGTGCCGAGAAGCACCGACGAGGTGGAACTGCTGCTGTTTAACGCTTTGATGGTTTTACTTGCTTTAATCTCCAACTTTCCCGAGCCGCTCAGCGTAACGCCCGACGAGGCAGCAATTGTACCGTTTGTGTCTAAGACAATCGTCCCTGCATTGATGGTCGTTAAGCCGGTATAGGTATTGGCGCCGTTTAGCGTAAGGGTTGCGCTTTCGCTTTTTGTAATGCCGCCCGTGCCGGAGATGACGCCGACGAAAGTGCAAGCGCTACTGTTGTTAATGGTCAACGTACTGCTGCTGCCAAGCGTAACTTCCGTACCTGAAGAGCCGCTGCTTAACGCTTTGATGGTTTTATTTCCGGCAATACTCAATTTTCCCGAGTTGTACAGCGTAACGCCCAACGAGTTTGCTATCGTACCGTTTGTTCCTAAGGCAAGCGTACCGGCGTTGATGGTTGTTGCGCCGGTATAGGAATTAGCGCCGGTCAGCGTGAGGGTTCCGCTTCCGCTTTTGGAAATGCCGCCCGTTCCGGAGATTTTGCCGGCAAAAGTGCTGCTATTGTCGCCGATGGTCAGCGTATTGCTGCCGAGAATAACCTCTGCTGTGGCGACGTCGCTACTTAACGCTTTGATGGTTTTATTGGCGCTAATCTGCAATTTTCCGTCGCCGTATATCGTAACGCCCGACGAGTTTGCAATATTACCGATTGTGCCTAAGACAAGCGTCCCGTTGCTGATGGTGGTGGTTCCGGTGTAGGTGTTGCCTTCGCCTAAAGTAAGCGTGCCGGCGCCCATTTTGCCAACCTTGCCGCTTCCTGAAATGACCTTATCATAAGTCAAAGCGTTTGTGCGATAAAAGATGAGTTCACCGCTGTTTAGGATATTACCGGCAACGGATCCTGTGGTGGAATTGTTTCCGATATAGAGCGTAGCGCCGGATGAGTTGATGGTAGTGGGTCCGGTGTAGGTGTTGGCGCCGAGCAGATTGAGGGTGGCGTTGGTTCCCGTTAAAGTAAGTCCGCCGCTTCCTGAAATGACGCCCTCGAAAGTAGTGGTATATCCTGAGTTATCCACAACCAGTGTACAGGAGTTGAGGATAATTTTGGCAGAGGTACTGTTGCTGTGTAACCTTTTAATGTTCTTACTGGTGCTGATGAGTTCTAATATGCCCGAGCCGTTTATAAGAACGGGCGAGTTGACAATGTTTCCGCCTATGCCTAACTTAAGCGTCCCTGCGTTGATGATGGTCTGTCCGGAATAGGTGTTGATGTAGTATTCAAAAAACAGAGTGCCGGCTCCGGCTTTGGTCAAGGAGTAACTGCTCCCACCGCTAATCACCCCGTCGATGATCGCTGTCACCCCGCTGGCAACGGTAATGGTAACATTGCCGGTCAGCGTGTAGGGACCGGGGTAGATCTTCCCCGATGCGGTGTAACTTCCTGAAAGATTTCCGGAATTCGGCAACGGCGTCTGCGCGCCTGCCGGTACTGCGTACACCGCCATCCAGACGGTCATCGCCATCAGAACCTTCGCCCCAAAAGCGACGGCTCCGTAGATTCTGTGTTGTGCTTTAGATTTCTTCTGCATGATGTTTAAATTTTTTGTATCCATTCTTTTTGTGGCAGTGTTTATTCTGTCGCCGGCAGGTTTAAAATATACTTTTATTTGATTTGCGATTTTGAGATTTGAGATGTGAGACTTTTAGACACAAGACTTTCTTCGTGTCTTTCTGTCTTCGTGCCTTCGTGTTGATATTTCTTTGCGTCCTTTGCGAAAAATCTTAGCGTCTTTGCGTTTGAATTTTTAACGCAGAGGCGCAAAGGGGAGCGCAAAGGGCGCAAGGAGGCTCTGTGTAACTCTGTGAACTCTGCGCCTCTGTGCTGAATATTATTAATCATGGTATTCATTGAAATCATTTTAAAATCATAGTTCAGACAATTATTCATGGGTGCAAAGGTACAGCGGTTTATAAAATAAAATATACGTAATTTTACGTAGATGGGGGTTTTTTGCGATTTTTTTTGCCACGTTGCGGGTCAAGCCCGCAATGACGGGCACGAATGGTTCTTTTTAGCCACTAATTACACGAATGGACACGAATTTTTATGGCACGAATTTTCTTATCGCCATGGCAAATGATGTTTTTTATAGGAATCCTTTCGGTGCGTAACGGATAGTACTTCCACCGTATCTGTCTCTGCGTCGTAATATAACATGATCCTGTATTTGCCGAACTTCATGCGGTAATACGGTTCATCTGTCCCTTCCATCTGTCCGACGTTCATCAATTCTTTCAAGGTAACGGCAGATTTCAACTTTTCCAATTCGTCAGCAACCTTTTCCTGAACGTATTTTGGAAGTTTATCAACATCTTTGAAAACCTGTTTATCAACTGCGGTGTTCATCGTCGTAAATAATTTATCAACTCGTCAACACCGACAAGTTCTCTGTTACTATCGTTTCTGCGCTCCTTTGCTAAAGCAAGCAGTTCGACATCGTCCTCATCCTCGTCTGCGTTAGTAACGAAAAACGAGTGAACACCCTTTTTGATACATACCTGCTCATTTAACGCCAATGCAAGATATTTGTCTTGATTGGTTGCAAACTCTCTACTGCTAACTACTGTCATGATTTCTCTATTTTAATTTGGTTGCAAAGATACGACTTTTTTAAAGATTTGAGATTTTGAGATGTGAGACTTTTTTGCCACGAATGCACGAATGCCTCTGTGCAACTCTGTGTCCTCTGCGCCTCTGTGCTGAATGTTTTTTTCCAACACAGAGACACAGGGAACACAGAGGCTCACAGAGTTGTTATTATGGTATTCATTGTCTCACATCTCAAAATCCCACATCTATTCTTTAATAACTTTCTTCGTTACAACTCCGTTTTCGGTCGTTATCCGGAGGAAATAGACGCCGGTCGGTAAAGACGAAATATCCATTTCGTTTTCGTTACACGTTACGCGTGACACGTTACATGCTTTGCCCATGACATCGAAGACGGCAATGTCGCATATCTCACATCGCACATCGCATATCGTTATCAACCCACTCGTCGGATTCGGGTACACCCGCACATCCCCCCCTTCGGGGGGGCTTGGGGGGGCTGTTATTCCCACGCCCTCCTCGAACACCACGTGTATTTCATGGTCAGCGTTCACGTTGTTGAATGTATAGGAACCGGTGGCGACGGCGTTAGGGTTATTGACCCCATCCACGAGGACTTCTTCGATGTGGAATCCGTCGTAGGCGGTGATGTAGAAGGTGATGCTGTTTCCTTGTTCAACGGGCGCTTCGCCGTCGGGGTTAATGGAGCCGTAGGCGGGGTTGTTGACGGAGGATTTGATGATGTGGAGGTTGGAGCCGGCGGTGGTGGTGAAGGTGGCGCCGGGGCTGTCGGGGGAGGCGTAGTGGGTGTTGGTTTCGGCGTAGCGTTGGGTGAAGGAGTAGGTGGTTTCGGGGTAGAGACCGGCGAAGAGTGGTGTGGGTTGCCATGCGCTGCCGTCGCGGCTGTATTCGCATCCGGCGAGGGTGTTGAGGGTGATGGTGGTGGCGGTGATGTTGGCGAGAGTCGGGGCGGGTGGTTGTGCTTGGTCGGCTTTGAGGATGAGGTCGGTGGAGGGCGACGTTACGGAGCCGCTACAGTGGGCGGCGGAGACGGTAACGCTGATGACGGCGTTGATGTCGGCGGCGACGAGTGTGTAGGAGGCGGCGGTGGCGCCGGCGATGACGTTGCCGTTGCGTTGCCATTGGTAGGAGAGGGCGCCGAGGTCGGGAAGGTCGGGGGTGGAGGTGAGTTCTGTGGTGCCGGCGTTGAGGGCGCTTCCGAAGACGGGGGCGCCTTCGATGCTGACCGTGCCGCCCAGTTCTGCGAGGACGACGGTGATGTTAAAGGTCTTGACGAAAGGCGTGGTGGGGCTTTCGCCGTTGACGATGGTCGCTTTGACGGTTGCCGTTCCGGCGCCGGTGGTGTTGAGGATGTTGGTGCCGGAGGCGATGGTGGCGCCGGTGGTTCCGGGGACGTCAACACTCCAGACGATGGTCTTGTTGGTGGCGTCGGCGGGGACGACGGTGGCGGTTAGGGTCAACGGCATAAATGCCGTTGTAATATTGGGGACTCCGGTGATGTCGGTTACGGGTGTGAACTCGGTGGCGCCGGTGGTGAAAGTCTCCGACGGGCTTTCGGGCGAGGCGAAGTGTGTTGCCGTCTCTTTATAGCGTTGGGTGAAACTGTAAGGGGTGCTGGCGGTGAGACCGGTGAAGGTGGTGTTGTCTTGCCATGCGTTGGCGTCGCGGCGGTATTCGCAGCCGGCGACGCTGTTGAGGGTGATGCTGGTGGAGGTGGCGCTCAGCATCGTGGGCGCTGCCGGAGCATTAGGCGTCGCTTTGGTAACGGTGGCGGTACTTGCGGAGGTTACGGAGCCGTTACAGTTGGCGGCGCTGACGACGACGCGGATGGTGTTGCCGATGTCTGCCTGTACTAAGGTGTAGGTGGAGGAGGTGGCGCCGCTGATGTTGGTGGTGCCGCGTTGCCACTGGTAACTGAGCGTTCCCAAGGCGGGGATGACGGGCGACGAGGTCAGACCGGTAGTTACGGCGGCGAGCGTTTGTTCGAAGACGGCGTCGCCGTTGACGGTTACCGTACCGGCGAGGCTGGCTTTGGTAACGGTGATGGTGCAAGACTGCGTATAGTTGGAGGTGGGCGATAAGCCGTTGACGACGGTGGCGATGATGGTGGCGGTGCCGCTGTTGGTGGTGTTGAGGACGTTGCCGCCGGTGATGTTGGCGCCGGTGCCGCCGGCGTTAGACACGCTCCACGTGATGGTTTTGTTGGTGGCGTCGCTCGGGACGACGGTGCCGGTGAGCGTCAATGGCAGGAACGCCGTTGCCGTTGTTGGCACGCCCGTGATGTTGGTTACGGGGACAAATGTCGGCGCCGGCGTAAACGTCAACTGCGTGGAGGTCGCGCTCAGCGTCCCGTTGGAGCCGGTTACCGTGAAGTTGGTCGTATTGACCCCCGACGCCGCGCTCAGCAGCACATAACTGCTCGATGAGCCGATGGCGGTGATGTTGAGCGTATTCGTGCCGGACTTCGTCAGTGCGCCCGTTGCCGAGAGACGCGATGTCGGCGAGGAACTCAGGTTAAAGTTGGTCGTGCCGCCCTGCATGTTCAGCGTGCCGCTGATGGTGCGGTTGCCGGTAACGGTGAGCGTGGATCCGGAGTTTTTCACGAAATTACCTGCCCAGTTGCCCGACAGCACTACCGTTCCTTGACTTGCGGTGAACGTTCCCGTGGCGGTGTTGGCGGTATTCATGGTAAAGGATGCCGAGCCTTGCTTGGTAACGCTGCCGCCGGTACCGCTGAAAATGCCTGTGAACGTTCCGCCGCCGTCGCTGCCGCCCGAGGTGCCGAGGGTCAATGTGCGGTTGCTGAGAACCACCGACGACGATGAACTGCTGCTGTTTAACGCTTTGATGGTTTTATTCCCTGCCGAAATATCCAATTTCCCCGACCCGCTCAGCGTAACGCCCGACGAGGTGGCTATCGTGCCGCTTGTACTCAATATAAGCGTCCCTGCGCTGATGGTCGTTAAGCCGGTATAGGTGTTGGCGCCGCCTAATGTGAGGTTATACGTTCCTGTTTTGGTAATGCCGCCGGTGCCGGAGATTTTGCCGTCGAAAACCTCGTTTCCGGTCATATTTATCGTCAGCGTCCGGCTGCCGAGGATAACCTCGCCGTTGTTCGTGTAACTCCAAGACACTAAATTTTTAATGGTCTTATCGGCTGCCGAGATGTCTAATGTGGCGCCGTTCAGCATCACATACGCAGAGTTTTCAATTTTTCCGGTGGAGTTTAGAATAAGTTTACCCGATATAGTGGTATGTCCCGTATAGGTATTGGCGTTGCCGAACGTTATGCCCGGCGCTGATCCGCCCACATTGATATAAACGTCGCCCGCCCCGGAAATTATCCCATTATAAGTATAAGCGTTTGAACGGGCAAATATGATATCACAACCCGAAGCAATATTGATACCGCCGGCGATGGCGCCCGTTGTGCCGTTGTTTCCTATCTGAATAGTGCCGTTGCCGCTCAAAACGTAGGTCGTTCCGGTGTAGGTATTATTGCCGGTGAAAGTAAGCGTACCGCTGCCATATTGGGAAACAATGCCGCTTCCTGAAATAATCTTATCATACGTAATATTGTTTGAGCGGTAAAATCTGAGCGTACCGTTGTTGACAATACTACCGGCAACGGAGCCTGTGGTGGTATTGTCTCCGATAAAAAGTATAGCGCCTGAATTGATGGTAGTGGTTCCGGTATAGGTGTTAGCGCTGCATAGTCGGAGGACGCTGGTTCCCGTTAAAGTAAGTCCGCCGCTACCGGAAATGACGCCATAGAACGAATAGGCCGCCGTTTGATTCACTGTCAGCGTATAACCGTTGAGCGTAACCTTGGCAGAGGTAGCAGTGGTGGTGCTCGATAACCCTTTAATGGTCTTACTGGCTGAGATGTTTAATGTGCTCGAAGTGTTCATATAAACGCGCGAGTTGGTAATGCTTCCGCTTGCGCCTAATGTAAGCGAACTGGAGTTGCTGATGGTGGTGGTTCCGGAATAGGTGTTGTTGCCGTTCAGGGTCAAGATAGCGCTTCCCGATTTAGTAATGCCGCCGCTACCGGAAATGACGCCGTTGAACGACAGGGCAGTTGTTTGATTTATCGTCAGCGTCCCGCTTCCGAGGCTAATGGTAGCGGAAGAAGAAGATCCGGATAAATTGTTAATAGTTTTATTGCCGCTGGTGATGTTAAAAACGCCTCCGTTCACCTCAACCCCACTACTGTTGGTAATGCTTCCGCCGTTTAATATAAAATTACCTTCGTTGATAATGGTCTTTCCGGTATAGGTATTGGCGGCGGTCAGCGTCAAATTGTTTGGTCCTAATTTGGTTAAAGAGTAATTGCTGTTACTTCCGTTAATCACCCCGTTGATCATCGCCGCGTACCCATCGGGAACGATAATGGTAACACTGCCGGTCATCGTGTAAGGACCGACGTAATTCACACCTCCCGTTGCGAGGTAAGTGCCGCTAATGTTTCCCGACGTCGGAAACAGCGGCTGTGCGAATAAAGATGCAGCGTACACCGTCATCCAGACGGTCATCGCCATTAGACCCTTTGCCCCAAAAGCGACGGCTCTGTAGAGTCTCTGTTGTGCTTTAGATTTCTTCTGCATACTTTTAAAATTTTTTGTATCCATTCTTTTTGTGGCAGTGTTTATTCTGTCGCCGGCAGGTTTAAATTTATACTATTGTTGATTATTTGAGATTTGAGACTGTTAGACACAAGACTTTTAGACACAAGACTTTCTTCGTGTCTTTCTGCCTTCGTGCCTTCGTGTTGATATTTCTTTGCGTTTGAATTTTTAACGCAGAGGCGCAAAGGGGAGCGCAAAGGGGCTCTGTGTAACTCTGTGAACTCTGCGCCTCTGTGCTGAATATTTTTCTCAACACAGAGAGCCACAGAGGGAACACAGAGGTTCACAGAGGAAGTCTTGTGTCTAACAGTCTTGTGTCTAAAAATCCTGTTCATCATTCCAATCATTTTAAAATCATAGTTCAGACAAATATTCATGGTGCAAAGGTACAGCGGTTTCCTCATGCCCATATACGTAAAATTACGAAAAAATTACGTAGGGAAAATACAAAAATTACGAAGAAAAGTCTTCGTAATTTTACGTAGATTCGGGGGAATTTTAACGCAGAGGCGCAAAGGGTGCCGCAAAGGGCGCAATGAGGCAGGGGAACACGGATAACACAGATAACACGGATTTTCACTGATTTTATCTGTGTTAATCTGTGTCATCCGTGTTCTACCAATCCTGCCAATCCTCAAATCATGTGAACCATGGTTCGGACGATTTACGTAGAGATTTTTTTGTACCTTTGCCGCACCGTAAAAATTATTTGTGATGGAATATACAGCAATCATCGAAAAGACGCCCACTGGATGGTATATCGCCCAGTGCGAACAGGTTCCCGGCGCTTTGACGCAAGGAAAAACGCTCGAAGAAGTACAAGAAAACCTGAAAGAGGCAATATTTCTTGTGTTAGAAAGTGAAAAAGAACTTGGCATCAGAAATGAAGATTATAATGAAATTTTGGTGGATAACTTAGTAGCCGTATAAAATGAAACGTAACCAACTGATAAAACATCTGACAGAAAAAGGATGCGTTTTTTATAGAGAAGGCAGCAATCATGCTATTTATTTCAATCCGGCAGCAAAAAAAACCACTGCCGTCCCAAGACATAATGAAATAGATGATAATCTGTGCAACAAAATATGCAAACAGCTTGAAGTGCCAAAGATAAAATAAATCTGTGCCATCTGTGTCATCCGTGTTCTACCACTCCTGCCAATCCTCAAATCATGTGAACCATGGTTCGGACGATTTGCCCGTCGCGCCATTCCGTCATTGCGGGCTTGACCCGCAATCTCCCGAAAACAATGGGATTGCGGGTCGTAGCCCGCAATGACGGGCGGGGGCGTTGGGCGGTGGTGGCGTAGAGACGTTGCGTGCAACGTCTCTACATTGCCATCGCCAACGACGCCATGACCTCGAAGAGGTCGTATGTTTATAGAATAAGGAGATCCATCCCGATATTCGACTCCGAGGAGTCGCACGTGAGCCGATATGCCATTCTTCTATAAACATTTGAATCCTTCGGATTCACGCCGCCTATCACCTATCGCACATCGCACATCTCCCAATCATGTCCATCATTACAATCATTTTAAAATCATAGTTCAGACAATTTCTCTGTGTAACTCTGTGTCCTCCGTGCCTCTGTGCTGAATATTTTTTCTCAACACAGAGACACAGGGGACACGGAGGTTCACGAGTTTTTAATCATGGTAGTCACAGTTCATCCGATTGAGAATACGATGAGTGGTTCCAGTTCGCTGTCGCACAGGTAGAAGTTTACCTTCTCTCCTTCGAATACGCAGGCGCACAGCTCTTCGGCGAATGCCTTAAAGAGGTCTCTGTTTTCCTGTACCTGTTCCACACCCGGTTGTACTATTAATCCGAGTTCGTAGGCGTTGTTCGGTTGGCTTAGTACTGCCGTTTTTTCGTTGCCGTCGGCATAACCCGAAGCGATGAAATATTCCCCTAATGTCTCAATAATGGCTTCGCTGATCTGCGGGGTATAAAAAACCTGCATGCCGTTAAATGTTCTGTCGTTCATAGTCTATTTATTTTTCATCATCTATTATCAATTTTTAATTTTCTGCGCCCCATACCCATTCATGGCTCCGAAGAACTTGAGGGCTTCTTTCCACGGGTATCTGTTGGCGTACATGGAGACCGACGACTGGATGGTGCCGGTTTGGTTCATTCCCATTGCCTGTCGGAATTTGTTTTCGGGGGCGTTGGGGTCGGAGGTTGCCGTCTCTTTGTACGAGGCGGAGAGGAAGCCATTGAGGTACGGCTCGTTGATGATGCCTTTAAACACCTTTGGGTCGGCCATGGACTTGTTGCCGCCCGACTTGGCTAATTGGTCCACGTCGGCAAAGTCTTCCACGTTGACCCGCATGAACATACCGCCTCCCGGCAGGGTGAGGTCGCCCTGTTTGTTGAGGAAGAAGATATTGTTTTCGGCGGTGGTGATGCGTGCGGCGTCTTTCGTCTTGTCGCTTTCGCTGCGCGTGCGGTCAATGCCGGCGAAGGTGCTTAGCCCGATGATGTTGTTGCTCACATAGTGATTGATGTTGCCGGTCATGTAGCGGTATCCGTAGCCCATGTCGCCGAGGTCTCTTGTCCGCGCCCATGAGAAGAGGACGGTGTTGTAGGTGAAGTGCACCTCTTTGGTCTCGTTTGCCATGCCGCCGCCGCTGATTTCGCAGGCTGCCATCACAATATTAATAAAGATATTGTTGGTGATAGTCGCCTTTTTGCCGCCGAACATGCCGTTGATGGCGTAGTTGGGTCCGTTGATGAAGGCGCAGTTGCGGATGGTGATGTCGCACCGCGAGTTGTTGAGGTAGATCATGCTGGTCTGTTTGGTCAGCACGTTGGTGGTGGTCAGTTCGGGACCTCCGATGCCTGCCGCCCCGATGGGGTTCATCATGGGCGACGCCACGCCGGCGGGCTTGCCATCACCCTTGGCGTTGTAGGAGATGGAGTTCCCTCTGTCGAAGATAAGCCCGTCAATGACGACTTCTGTGTTCGGCGTGTTGATCTTGAGCGTCATCGTGCCGCCGGTGGCTTCGGTGGTGCCGTTGGCTTCGGGCGTGGGCTGTACCATGGTGAGATACTTCAGAACGTCGCGTTCCGAAAAGTCGGTCTTGTAACCGCCCATGATCTTCACCGGCTTGGTAACGTTGATGTTGCCCTTGTTCAGGGTGCCGTAATAGTTGCCTTCGGCAACGTAGATGGTAGCGTTGTCGGACGCGACGTCTATCGCCTTCTGAATGTTCTTCAGCGGTGCGCCTTTGCTTCCGTCGTTGCTGTTGTTCCCCGTCTGGGAACTCACGTACAATTGCGCCTGAGCGCTCAAACTTGCTGCGAGCATGACGGACACTACCGCCAGCGCTCTAAAAATACTCTTTCTGTTCATCTTGTTAAGATTTAAATTAATTATGCTGCAAAGGTACGATGGGTTTTTCAATAAAAAATACGTAATTTTACGAAGACGGACATTCGTAATTTTACGTAGATTTGGGGATTTTTTGCCACGAATGCACGAATTTCTCTGTGTAACTCTGTGTCCTCCGTGCCTCTGTGCTGGAAAAAATATTCAACACAGGGAACACAGAGGCTCACAAAGTTCAGACATCGCACATCGCATATCAAAAGTAATTCACATACATCTGTATCATAAAGGTATCTTCTCCGTAGAGCAATTCGACGAAGAATTTTGCGCCGTCGGAACGTCGGTCGTAGCGCCAGAGGGACTCTATCCAATCCGGTGCATCTTCGACTTGCACGAAGCCGGCTTTCGAGAGTTGTAACTTGTAGGACTCCTTGAAGCCGTCGCCTTCGTCATAGACGTATCCGGTGATGGCATATCCTTCTTCGGGGAGGAAGAAACTGTCGTAGGGGATGACGGCGCCTTGTCGCATGGGGATGGGGAAGATTTTGTCGGGGATGTTGACATAGAAGTATTGCAGTGCGTCCCACGCTTTGAGGCTGTTCACGTTTTGGGTGGTGAAGGGTTTCCAGTCGGCTTCTTCTTTTTGCCAATAGGCGGTCATGAAGTCGCGGTGTTGGTTTTCGAAGACTTTGTTGTAGTAAATGTAGCAGACGCTGTTGTCAGCGCCCGGCTCTGCCGCCTCTTCTGCTATGTTGAAGTTGTCGGTATATGTTCCGTCGAACTTTTGTCGTCCGACGCCGCTGTTGAAGGCGCCGTTCGACCACTCAAAGGAGCCGTCTTTTTTGATGCCGGACATGGCTCGGAAGTCGAAGGAGTAGCCATAGACCGTTCCGTTCTCGTAGCGCAGGACTCTGACGATGCCGGGGTCGTGTTCCATCGCCACTTCGGGGATGCCGTCGCCGTCCATGTCCACGATGGTGAAGCGGACGTCGTTGGCGTTGTACTCCCGGAAGTACTCTTTGAGGAGGATATTCCGTTCCTTGGCTGCGTCGAAGTGCGCCGTTTCGCTGTTCAAGACCTTCTTGTAGATGGTCAGGATGTCGGCGGGCGTCGGCTTGCCGGCAGATTCTTGTTGAGGGTCGCGGGCGCCTTCGGAAGATATCAAGGCGTCCCCGTTAGTTTCGTTGCCTGCCGGTTTCGGCTGTTGTCCGCCGCAGGCTGCCGCGCAGATGATGATGGCGGCGATTGCTGTTAAAAATTTCACTTTGTTCATAACTAATATTTATTTAAAAATTTAAAGATTTAATTTTCTCTTTTACCCAACGCTTTCCCTCCGGATTTTTCTCCGGTTGCCAACTATTGCTTTGTGCTATCAGCAAGTTGCAGTAATGTTTCGTCTTTTCTGCCAAAGAAAGTAATTCTTCTTTTTTCTTCATCGTGCAAATAATTTTTTGCAAAGATAGAGCATTTCTCAACACTGAATCTACGTAAAATTACGAAGACGGGTCTTCGTAATTTTACGTAGATAATTTTTTGTATCTTTGCCGCCGAATTAAAAAAATGCAATAATATGATACGAGCCATATTAGTGGACGACCACGAGTTATTCCGCATGGGAGTACGGGCGGTGATTACCGAGCGCCACCCCGACATCCAAATCGTCGGCGAGGCAGAAACCGGCGCCGACTTCTTCGCCCTGCTGAAGATTGTCCAGCCGGACATTGTGCTGTTAGACATCATGCTGCCCGACACCACCGGCGTCGAAATCGCCGCCCGACTGAGGCAGGAACACCCCGACATCAAAATCCTTGCCCTCTCCGCCGAAAGCAGCGCCGATGTAGTGAAAAAGATGCTCGACATCGGCATCGAAGGCTTCCTCTCCAAGCGCATGGGCAGCATGGACGCATTAGCAGAAGCCATACATTCCGTCATGGACGGCTTCGAATACTTCGGAAAAGACATCTCCGACATCATCTACCGGATCTACATAGCGAAAAAGAACACAAAAGAGACAACCATCGAACTCACACCGCAGGAACAACGCATCATCGAACTGTGCCATCAGGGAATGTATGCCAAAAAAATAGCCATCCTTCTCAACGTGGACGTCCGCACAGTAGAGAAACATAAAGAAAATATCTTCAAAAAGTTAGGCATCAACTCTACCCTCGAAATGGTACGGTATGCGCTGAAAAATGGAATTATACAAGTAGAGTGAGAATGATTCAAAAATTTGATGTACATTTGCACTCACATATAGAAATTTAAACACAATATCATGGCAACGGTAATATCAAAAAAATTATCCTTACTCTTTCTTCTCTTTGCCGCGGTGTTTTGCGGTTCGGGGCAACCTGCGGACGCTTCCACTGAATACGACATAGACAGCCTCTTTGTGGTATTTTCAAACGCTGAAGGCATGGAGTTCCTGCGGAACGCCAACATCATCGTGGAAGCATTGGGCGATACGGCAAATTTCACCAATAACGTTCCGGCTAACGCAATTCGGGCGCGGGTACTCAAGAGTGTGATTTTTTATTACTACGACATGCAGCGTTTTAGAGATGTGGAGAAACTCGCGTTTCAGTCCATTGAGATATATGAAGATGCGGCGGATTCCGTGAACCTGGCAGGCTGCTATCATACGCTGGGCATCGCCTACCATCACTTGGGCGTCTTCGACAAAGCCATCGAATACTACTATAAAAGTACCGACATACTGGATGCCATCGGCGGCGACGGCTCGCAACGCCGCATCAGATACACGCTCAACAACATTGGAGCGATATATCTCAACATTGAGGATTACGACATGGCGGAAAAACTCTTCGAGCAGTGCATCGCCATGCTCAACGACAGGGAGAGCAAAGAACGCAACATGCTGGATCTGTCGAACTACCTCAACAACCTCGCCGAGATCTATTGCAAACAAGCCGAAAACCTCGAAGGGAAAGAAAGCGATGCGAAAATCAAACAAGCCATCACCAATGCCGAGAGAGCGTATGCCCTCTCGTCGCAATATGACGACGAACCGGTGAAACTCGCCACACGCTTAGTTACCCTCGCCGTAGCCTATACCGCTAACCGCGACTATTCCGCAGCCGAACAGTCATTGACGAAAGCACAAGCCATTGCCGAAGAACACGACCTGACGCATGTTCAGGTCGAAATACTCGCCACCAACGCCACACTAAAACACAAAACAGGAAACTTCTCCCAATCGTTCAACCTTTACGACCAGGCAATAGCGTTGGCTGAACAACACGAATACAACGAACTCCTCAAACACGTAGCACAAGGCGCATACGTGATGAACCGAGAGATCGCCCCCGCCAGCGCATTACGCTATTATGAGATATACGTCGCCGTGAAAGAGGCTATCCTTAACGAAGAGAGCCAAACACAGATCAACGACTTTCAGGTGAAGTACCGGACACAGGAGAAAGAACTCGAAATCGTACGTCAAAAAGCAGAAATCAGCCACCACCAAACGCTACGCTTAGTCTATATCGGCGGCTTAATCGCCGCCGGACTGCTGCTCGCCCTGCTGATTCACACCGTCCGACTGCGCACCAAACGCAACCGCGAACTCGCCGAAATGAACGCCACCAAAGACCGCTTCTTCGCCATCATCTCCCACGACCTCAAAAACCCCACCATCGCACAACGCGACGCCCTGCAAATGCTGATAGACTTCTCCGACCACTGGAACACCGAAACACTGACCAAATTCTACTACGAACTGCTCAAATCCGCCGACAGCCAGATAGAACTCCTCTACAACCTCCTCAACTGGGCGCAAGTACAAACAGGACGCATGCCCTACCAACCATTATCCTTCGACATCACCACAGCACTACGCTCCGACATCGTACTCATCAAAAACATGGCAGAACGCAAAAACATCACCTTCGACATCCAAATGCCCGAAACAGCCATCATCACCGGCGACAGCAACATGCTCGTTACCGTAATACGCAACCTCCTCACCAACGCCATAAAATTCACCGCCGCCAACGGAACCGTAACATTAAACATCACCCCATCCCCATCCCCCATCCGTACGGGCGACCCTTGCAGTCGCCCCCCCTCCTCCCCATCCTACACCATCTCCATCACCGACACCGGCACCGGCATGTCCCCCGAACAGATACAAAACCTCTTCCGCATAGACAAACAACATTCGCGCAAAGGCACCTCCGGCGAATCGGGTAGCGGATTAGGACTGATGGTCTGCAAAGAACTGATAGAAAAACACAGCAGCACGCTCCACATAGAAAGTGAAGAAGGAAAAGGAAGCAGATTCCAATTTGAAATTTAAAGCAGCATCCACCAATTATTCAGTTATTCACATCCCCCTTTCGGGGGGCTTGGGGGCTATCGCTTCCTCCAACTCCCTCCAGTCATTCGGTTTTGCGATGATTTTGCGGTTTTTGTCCAAGAGGAACATTGTCGGGGTTGAGAAGATGCTGTAGGACGATGCCACGGCTCCGTCCCAACCTTTGGTTTCCCGCACGTTGATCCATTCGAAGTCGTTGGTGCTGATGTAGTGTTCCCACTCTTCGAGGTCTTCGTCAATGGAGACGGCGATGATTTCCAACTTGTTTTCGGGCATTTTCCGGCGTTTTTCGACGAGGTTCGGCATCAGTTGTCGGCAGTGCGAACATGTTGATACATAGAAGATTATCAGCACATACTCCGCCGGGATTTTTTCTAATGTCATCACGTTTCCATCTCTGTCGCGGACGGCGAATGAGGGCGCCTGCGTTCCGATGGAGAGTTGCTGATAGCCTTGGATACGGGTTTGGAGGCGCGATTCCGACGGGTCGTTGCAGTCGGCGGTCATCCAGTTTTCGGAGAGATGTTCCAAGATGCCGTTGAAGTGGTATTCCGCCGCCACAGAGGTCAGATATTCCAGCATAAAAGCGAAGACCTGTCTGTTAGCCGAGGTGGCGGCGAGGATTTTATCTATGGCGGACGTCAGTTCCTGTTGTAAGACGGCGTAGGAGTCGTCGGGGTCCATGTAGAGTTCCATGTAGCGAACGGCTTTTTCGATATATGCGTCGCTGCGCAGCAACATCGTGTCGCCCATGTCAATGTCGTAGAAAAAATCTTCCCGCATCACCTTGTTGCGGGTGGTTCTGTTCCAGTGAGCGTTCAAAAAAGGCGTGCGGTAAGTTGAGGCGATTTTAGCGACATACGAACCCGGATACAGACGCTGCACATCTTCAATCATCTGTAACCGTTCATTTTGCAGGCGATGATATTTCTGCGCCAAAGTGTCAAAAAACGCCTCATTCGGAGGATAACGCACCACCGCCGCTTCCAAGGCGCCTATTGCCTTCCAAAGACCTTCGTTAACGCGCATAAAGTCGTAATATACAGCATTTTCCGTTGAGCGCGTTACCTTCATCGTTTGCACAGGATTGTTGAAACAAAACGACAGCTCTATCTTTTTTTCGGCGTCGTTTAGGATGATGAAAGCGTTTCTTTTCCCTGAGCGCAGGTTATACAAGCCGGTCGGTAAGTTGTCCGCATGGTGAAACTCGTATTTTCCCGTTGTCGTATTTTGTTGTGCCGAATCGGTCAAAGTCTGACTCTCGCCCCACATCTGATAGAGATACACGCAGCGGGCAGTGTCGGGACACAACAGCGAAACCGTCAACCGCTGCCCAAAAGCGGAAAAAGGCAATATTAGCGCTAAAATGACCGTTATGTTTGCAAATAAGGTTTTCACATTCAATTTTTTATGATGATTAAACGGTTTTCTTACGCAAAAATTGCGATAGCAGGAATTTCAGCTACAGCACAGAGACTCAGAGTACACAAAGTTTCACAGAGATGTTCACCCCACCTGTCTCACTACTCACTACTCACTACTCGCTCCTCATTTCTTACGGTCTTCTTTGTGTGCTCTTTGTGGTTAAAAACTACGCCTGCTCTCTCCCAAAACCACCCTCTCCTCCCTTACCCGCACCAAATCATCGAGCATGAAAGCGCTTTCAATATGAACGAGTTTGTCCCCGTTTTCAGAGGGAAAAATGCCACGCTCGAACAACAGCGTGCTATTTGGATGCTGTGCGAGGGCTTTGAAAGAATCTTTGGTAAACCACTGAAAATCACCGATAAAGAAAAAGGAAGTATCATCGTATTGCGAAATCTATCAACGGAAACGACCTCAAAAAATCAGGAAAAGACGATTCTTCCCGTGGGTGAAGAGGGTTATCAACTCAATATCCTGCCCGACAAGATAGAAATCATCGCCAACAGCAACGCCGGACTGTTTTACGGTTCGCAAACGCTGTTGCAACTGTTTCGCACGTCATCCCTGACAGGCAGGATTAACTGTATGACCATCAACGATATGCCGTCATCGAAACAACGTTATCTCTGCTATGCTTGGGATTCGCTTCATGCGCCGTCGTTCAACAACGTCAAACAGTTGATACAGAGCACCTCACATTTCAAATTCAACGGAATCGCATTGCTCAACGACGCTGCCTCTTCTCTTTTCTCCGAGATGGAGCTGTTTTATCTTAAAAAGTTTGCAGAGCAGTATCATGTTGATATTGTTACGGATACAAGAAATTTCCAAAATGAACAAATCTTGAACATCAACCTGCAAAGCAAAATATATCCCGAACTTCAACAAACGCTACAAACCATCTTTTCCACATTCGCCGAAGAGGAAAACAGAATCACCGTTTTTCACAACAGCGGTGCGCCGCTCTTTATAGATAATTGGTATTCAATGTTCTGGACAGCAGAGTTACTGTGGAATCAGCCTAAAAACAATACACCGGCAGTAATGAAACAGCGGCAGTCCCAATATGAAAAAGCCTTAGACAGGCAATTTTTCGAGGTTGATTTTTCGTTGTGCGAACAGTTGCGGGCGTTTGATTCGTTGCAGATTATCTCTTTGTCGGAGCAAGATTTTTGGGATTCCGTAACTTTGGATGGTGTTTCTCATGATCCTGCCAATAACAGATTCGTCCTCACGCGGGCGTTGGCGCTGGAAGAACGACTGCAACTTTTTCTCGACAGCGCACCCATCATGCACGACGAGATTCTCTATTCCATGATTTTCGCCGCCCAGCGCGCCGGATTCATCGCCCTGAAAAACCTTCTGCAAGAGAGCCTGACGCAGCAAAGCGCCGAAACCGAAACCGTACAGGAAACCGTCGAACTCCTCTACAAAAACATCCAACACCTCAAACACGCGCACGAAATAGTGTGGAGCGTTGAAAATGACGCTGCTTTTCCTGAAAGCGTCGCACAGAAATACGACCGGATGTTGACGGAATTGGAAAATTTTATGTACTTTTGTCGAAAAATACAAAAATAATAAAATAATGATATGACTTTAATAAAAGACGAAGGGATCAAGCAATGGCTTGTGGAGTTGAAACTGCGCATTCGCCAAAGTCAACTTAAAGCCGCCATAAGGGTAAATGACGAAATGCTGCGTCTGTATTGGGAATTAGGACGTGATATCGTTGTTCGTCAAATGGATGCTGTGTGGGGAAGTGGTTTTTTTGAGCAGTTGAGTAGAGAGTTAAAGACTGAATTTCCTGATATGAAAGGGTTTTCAACTACTAATCTAAAATACTGCAAATACTTTTATCAGTTTTATTCCCAAGACAGGCAAATTTGTCAGCGAGTTGTTGACGTAATTCGTCCTCAACTTGGGGACGAATTGCAAATCATTGAAAATAAAGAAGATATAATTCGTCCCCAACTTGGGGACGAATTAAAAAGTAATTCACTGTTTTTAATACCTTGGGGACATCATAAATGTATTATTGATAAATGCAAATCCATCCCCGAAGCCTTGTTTTACATCCAAAAGACCGTCAAAAACGGATGGAGCCGGGCTATGTTGATGAATTTCATGGAAACAGATCTGTACAACCGACAAGGAAAAGCCATTACCAACTTTGACCGCTTATTACCCGATGTTCAAAGCGATTTAGCAAAAGAAACGCTAAAAGACCCTTATAGTTTTGATTATCTAACTTTAACCGAAAATTATAAAGAAAAAGAGTTAGAAAACGCTTTAATAGAAAATATCACCAAGTTTTTGTTGGAACTTGGGCAAGGTTTCGCATACGTCGGGAGGCAATATCCGATACAGATAGGCGATAGATCGCGCAATATTGATTTACTATTTTATCATTTGGAACTGCGCTGTTATGTTGTTATTGAGTTGAAAGTCAAAGAATTCGAACCCGAACACACCGGCAAACTCGGATACTATATAACCGCCATCAACCATCAATTGAAAAAAGAGACAGACAATCCTACAATCGGAATGCTTATTGTTAAAAAGAAAAATAACATTGATGCTCAATATTCATTGGAAAGTAACAACCAGCCGATAGGTATTTCGGAATACACCCTTTCAAAGTTGTTACCGGAAAATTTCAAATCTTCACTGCCTTCCATTGAAGAAATAGAACAGGAATTGAGTGAATAACTTATAATAAAAATATGAACACACACACAATCAAATTCGTATGTCCGCTTATAACTGTTGCGGATATGAAGCGCTCGCGCGATTTTTACGAAAATGTCTTAGGACAAAAAGTGGTATCCGATTACGGGCAAAACGTTGGTTTCGAGGGGTTCTCTATTCATTTGCAATCTCATTTTAAGATGCTGATTGACAAAGAAGTCGTTGTCGGCGGAAACAATTTCGAACTCTACTTCGAGTACGACGACGTAGCGCAAATCTGCGAAACGCTGAGAGCCGAAAATGTCGAGTTTGTACACCCGCTTCGGGAACAACCATGGAAACAGTTGGTCGTACGGTTCTACGACCCCGACAAAAATATTATTGAAATCGGAGAATCAATGGAACACTTGGTACTCAGACTGTACCGGAAAAATCACTCCTCCGACGAGATTGCCAAAATGACCGGATTGGATAAAGAATTTATTGAGAAAAATATAAAAGTATGAAAAAATGTATAATCCTTTGTTTATTATTATTCCTTTTCTCTATTCCGATGAGTTTTGGACAGCCCGATTCGCTTTCGTCGGAGCCGGTCGTTGTTCCGAAGACGCTCGCAAAAGCGCCGGTCGTGCCGTTTTACGACACCTTGTTTTATATCAACGCCAACATCGGCTCGTTCTCGGCGGAGGAGCGGGCGACGTCTATCGCGGAAAAGATACGGGCGGTGAGCAAAGAACGCGGATTCCATAGCGATTCCATTAAGGTCGTCGCTTGGGGAAATATTGCGGAGATTGTCTTTGGCGACCTCGTCATCATGGGCGTTACCGACGCCGACGCCGACGCCGAAGGCGAAACGCAACTCGCCCTGGCGCACGAATACGAAAAAATCATCGGCGAAGCAATTACCGACTACAAACTAAAAAACGACTGGCGCTACATCCTTCTCCGAGTCTCCTTAGCCATCCTGATAGCCGTCGTCCAATATTTCCTGATAAGGCTGATTAACAGACTCTTTAGAAGAATATCGGGCAGCGTGGAAAAACTGAAAGGCACCAAAATAAAATCCATCAAAATAAAATCTTTCAACTTGATGGACGAAGAACGGACAACCAAACTAATCCTCTTCTGTATCAAGATTATACGCTATATCATCATTGCCATTACGCTTTATATCTCCGTTACGTTGCTCTTCAGCGTTTTTCCGCCTACGCGCGGCATTGCCGACAAACTCTTCGGCTATGTACTCCATCCGGTGCAGAAAATTCTGATGGGCGTTGTCAAATACATTCCTAACCTGATTACGATTGTGGTCATCGTTCTCGTCTTCCGTTACCTGATACGCGGGCTGCGCTATTTCGCCGAAGAGATTGACAAGGGACGGCTCACCATCAAAGGTTTTTATGCCGACTGGGCGCGTCCTACTTACAGCATCATCAAAACTTTGCTCTACGCTTTTATGTTTGTCGTGATTTTCCCCTACCTGCCCGGCTCCGGTTCTGACGTTTTCAAAGGCGTTTCGATATTTATTGGCGTGGTCTTCTCGCTGGGGTCGTCGTCGGTCATCAACAACGTGATGTCAGGATTGGTGCTGACCTACATGCGACCGTTCAAAGTGGGCGACAGAATCAAAATCGGCGACGTTGTAGGCAACGTCATCGAAAAGACGCCTTTCGTAACCCGCATCCGCACACCCAAAAACGAAGAGGTAACGATACCCAACTCCGGCATCATGGCGGCGCAAACGTTCAACTACACCCATTCCGCCGAAATCCACAAACTCATCCTGCATACCGAAGTAACTTTCGGCTACGACGTCCCGTGGCGGCAGGTACACAAACTGTTGCTGGAGGCGGCGGAGCGAACTTCCAACGTCTTGAAAGAACCCAAACCGTTCGTTTTCCAAACAGCGCTCGACGATTTCTACGCCGTCTATCAAATCAATATCTACATCCAAGACGCCGACAAAATGGCTGTCATCTACTCAGACCTCAACCAACACATCCAGGACGTCTTCCACGAAGCAGGAATAGAACTCGTGGTGCCGCACTATGCCGCCCAACGCGACGGAAGTCATACCACCCTGCCCGACGAGTATGTCCCGAAAGATTACAGGACGCCGGCATTTAATGTGAAATGTTCTTCATCTTAATCCAGAAAACTTCAACTTTCAGGGTGCCGGTAATGGTTTCGGTCGCATTATCTTCATAAACCACTTC
>WRLA01000011.1 GCA_009777825.1 Bacteroidales bacterium | reverse complement strand
CTTCACAACTGAATGTGATGCAGACAGGCGCGGATTCGCCAGTGGGTGGTGGAGGAGGCGTGCTGCCGGTGCTGTAATGGATGATGCCGGCGAAGAAACGCTCGGTATAGATGGTTCCTCCGGTAAACGGCGCGGTGGGGCTATAGATGGCATGACCACCCATGGCGGTCAGGTCGCTGTTGGAACCTGCTATGTTAACTGCACAGGGCTGACCGCTATTCGTACCGTGATATGCTATACGAGGTTCGCTATAAGCCGCAATATAAAATCCATACGTTGCGCCTGCCGGTATGGTAACCGGAGCGGGCATGGTAACTAACGTGAAATTAGTCAATCCTGACGAAGTAACGGTAACGCTCTGTTGTCCTACCGGTATCCATCCTGCGGATGAGCCGGCATTGCCACATGCGGTACCTATTCTATAATAGATGTCAACGGAAGTTGTTCCCGTAGAGCTAAACGGTGTTTCGAAAGAGGTGATGGTAACATCTTGCGGACCGGCGATCATGTCGAAAGCGACGCCGCCATATCCGTTATTGGCGGGGTTGTTCATGACCAACGAGCCGTCGGCTTTGCCTGCGCCTTTGCCGCCGTCGCACACCACGGTTACGCACCATTCGTGTTCGGCGGAGCCGCCGCCGACGCCGGTGTAGGTCTCGGTGGTGCTGCTGCCGACGAAGGCGCCGTCGCAGTATATATTATAGGTATAGTCGCCGGGTTGGCTGATGACGTCGCTCGGAACGATAAAGGCGGATACATACGTGTTGAAAGCGCCGAGAGAGGTCATCGTATTGGCGTTCACGTTCACTTTCCATAATATGCTGCTGTAGGTGTTGTCATCCACCGAAGCCCAATAGACGGTATTGTCTTCGCGGTCGGTCGTTATATTTTGGAAATGACCGGTGCCGTCTATATAAATGCCATAAGTGGTCGTAGTAAGTATATTACCAATGATAGTACCTGTAGAAACATTGATCTCCTTAATGGTATTATCTCCCCAAACGGCAAAGCAGCGTCCGGTGTTGTCGAAGGTCATTGCTATACATTGATTGGAGTGATTGATAACGCTGACAGGAGTGAAAACGCCGGTACTCAGATTTATCGTATAAAAATTATTAACACAGGAGGGACTGTTCGAATACCAGTCAATCTGGCAAAAATATACTTTTCCGTCTATTGGGTTATAAGAGATTCCGGTTGCACTGGTCATGCCGATATTTATCGAAGTAGAAGATCCGTTGGTAATATCTATCTTAAAGATGCTGGAGCCGTTGTAACTTGTCGCATACCATGCGTCGTCAATCCAGTCGGCGCCGCACGTAGTATTGGATAAGGATCCGCCGAGATAACTTATCGCCGACGGGTTATTCAGCGGTACGGAGAGTGGACTGTAACCATTAACGGCATACGCTGTTGAGTTGGGACCTTTGGCGCCCTGTTCCGGCGTAAAGGTAACGGGCTGTTGCGGAGCAGACTTCGGCGCTATGCTACCTTCCCAGGCTGCTTTGCTGGTGCCGACGAGCATCTTTGTTCCTTCGGGCATAACGGGCATTTCAACGCTTTCGGGCATCATCGGTCCGTTCATCACTTTACCTTTTCCTATCGGCGGATCCCACGTCAGGATGACGTCGTTGCCAACGCAGGAGGCTTGCAGACCGGTGATCGGGGCGCAGTCGCCGCAACCGGGTACGGTTACGCAGATGGGGGTGGATTCGCCGTCGCCGACGCTGATGCCGTCACCGGTGATGATGACGTAGCCGTGTCCGGTGGTTACCGGATTGGGAACGAAGCCGGATTCGGTAGGTAGCACGGTAATGCCGCCTGTTACGCCGCCGATGTAACCGGCGCCGCCGCCGCCGCTGGCTGAGCAGAAGTAGCCGTCGGCGCCGCTGCCGCCGCCATAATAGCCGCCGCCACCGCCGCCGGTAGCCGCCTGGGTAGAGCCGCACACGCCATTGCCGCCCTGTCCGAATGAGCCGGGCAAGCCTTGCGCACCGCTGCCGCCGGTACCACCGGCGCCGCCGGCGCTTTGCGTGCCGCCTTTGCCATTACGAGAGGGGTTGCTCTGATTGGGGTATCCAACGCCGCCGGTCGTTCCGCCGCCATCACCGCCATAACCCACGCCGGAGCCGCCACAAATATCCCATGCGGCGCCGCCGCCGCCACCGGCTACAATTTTTATATCCGGACTGCCGGCAGATAAAGTGCTCAATAAGCCGGAAACGGTAGCCACATGCGTAGCGCCGCCGCCCGAACCGCCGATAGTTCCTTGACCGGACGAAGTGGGCGAACCTGCCGGCGAGTTGCCGCCGCCATTATATCCGCCCTCTACGGCTACGTTATATGCAGTTTTTTCAACTCCGGCGCCTCCTACGTAGATATATAACGTAGTGGGTGAAGTTACGGTAAGCGTTCCTTTGGAATAACCGCCCTTGCCTCCTGTTTCTGTAGAGGAACTGGAGGGGGTACTGTTTCCGCCATTAGCGCCCCAGGTCTCAATTTCGTAGGTGCCGGGGTCTAAGGTAACCTGTTGTGGGCTGCCGGTGTATTCGAAAGTCTGAGCGGCTTTGCCGGCGCCTTTGCCACCGTCGCACGCCACAGTTACGCAGTAGTCGCCGGGGGCGCCCGCGTTGGGGATGGTGTAGGTCAGGTTGTCGGTGGTGCCGATGAGGTTGCTGCCCTCATATATATTATAGGTATGGTCGCCGGCGCTGCCGGTGCTGGTTATCTCGACGTCGTCAAACCAAACACTGTTGGTAGAGGCGCCTGCGTCGTATTGTCTGAACGCGATACAGTGTCCGCTACCGGTAAGGAGCGTATTCTCGAAAGTAACTTCGTAGGGATAATATTGATAAGTGCCATGTGATGGCGGCGTGGGCAACACCTGCACAACTTCAAAGGTTGAAACATCGGTCGGGTCGCTCATTACGCCAACGGTTACGGTGCCGGAGGAGGTTGATTCCTTCGCCATCATAAATGTAACTGTCACAGTGTGAATGTTTGCCGGAATAGAGGGGGTAACGGCATAATTGTAGGCAGAGTTATTGCAAAACATCCACAGACATCCGGGTGCGGAGTAGTAATAACTACTATTACATCCCGGAACAGGACAAAGACTGGAAAAGCAATGATACACCGGTCTTTCCCAACAATTGGGCATTTCCCAGTTTGCATATCCTTCAAAACTTTCAAAGTAGGGCAGTGTTACCGGGCAGGATTTGCTGCCATCTCCCTTTGTCATCGCCGGCATTTCGCCCTGCGGTTGTTGCTGCGAAAGCCACATTGCCATCGTGAGTCCGCTTGCGGGGTCATATCCTTCGGGCAACACTACTTTCTTAGCCGCGAGTTCGTCATCTGTCAACATCATCGGACCGTTCATCACTTTTCCGGCGCCCTTTCCTGCCGGAGGATCCCAGGTGAGGACTAAGTCGCATCCGTTTTCGTAGGAGTATGTGAGGTTTTGTATCGGGTCGCAGTCGGGGGGCGGCGGGGTGTTGCCGCTGCAAATTTCAAATTTGGTGTTAGCGCGGGTACTCGACATGCTGATATTCGGATAGGTAGGACCATTCGGGTCAATGAGGCTACTGCTCCATGAATAGAGAATGTATCCGGACATTCCGGTAGTGCCGCTGAATTGGAAAGAACTTCCGGAGCCGGGGTTGTCGTTATGCGTAGCCACTACGAGATTGCCGCCTGTATATGGGAACGGCGTATCTAACTCAATAGTAATCCAATCCGGATAGAGTGCATCCCAGGTAATCGTGCCGGAATATACCTGCGTGAACGTACCAAACGGAACCCAGTCTGTGGTGCCGGAAAACACACTCTGCGTCGTATTTGCCATATAGATAAATTGGTTGGGACGTACTTGCACACCACCGGTAATAAAACTACATTGGTATGAAATGTGTGTAATCAGTCCGCCGTCGGCAGGAGCTTGGATGTCGGACGCCAAATATATCTGTTGCGTATAAGAGGGGAAATAATCGTATGGTACGCCGGTAACTGCGGAAGTACCTGTGCCAACGATGTAGTCGTCGCAGTCGGGGGGAGGAGGCGTCCCTGTGCTACATATTTTCACATATCCGTCTTCGGTGAGGCTTGGGGAAGCAACAAAGCCGCCCTGGGTGGGTTGTACCGTTACGCCGTTAACAGAGGTTGCGATATAACCGGATCCGCCGCCGCCGCCGGCGCCACTCAAAGAGCCTGTTGCCGCGCCGCCGCCGCCGCCATACCAGCCGCCGCCGCCGCCGCCGCCTTTATCGCCGGAACTACCGCCATTACCGCCCTGTCCTGCTGATCCTGCTGTGCCATTAGTATCTCCGATACCACCGGCGCCGCCGCTGCTGCTTGTGCCGCCGCCGCCGCCCGTGGCATTACCCGAGCCCGTATAGGTGCCATCAGCGCCGGAGACGCCGCCGCCGCCGCCGCCTACGCCGGCAGGAGTATATCCGCCGCCGCCGCCGCCACCGCCGGCAACAACGAGGGTATTGGTTCTAACGGTTCCATCCGTTAACAAACCGCTGCTCGTCGAAATATGCGTAGCGCCGCCGCCGCCGCCGCCGTTCCATGAAGTGAAACTGTTTCCGCCGCCGTTGTAACCACCGGTAAAATTACCGGATCCGGTACCACCGGCTCCACCAACTACAATATAATATGTTGTAGGCGATGTAACCGCTAATTCAATCTTGGAATAACCTCCTTGCCCGCCGGCAACATTGGAACTTCCTCCACCGCCGTTAGCGCCCCAGCACTCTATTTCGTAGTTGCCGGGCTGCAACGTAATCTGTTGCACGCCGCCGGTGTAGTCGAACTCGTCGCAGTCGCTGGGGATGGGGGGCGTGCCGCCGTCACACGGAACAGCTGCGGTAGTGGGAGAGCCGTAGTAAACAGTGAATTGCGGTAAATTTACTTTTGGTACTCCATTTACCGTAATATTTACTGCCATTTGATTATCGTTACAACCAAAAGGATCCCATACCTTAAAATTGGCATCTCCCGATGGTATCGCCGTATAAATTCCTGCCGTAACAGAGCCTACTACCGTTCCTGTTAACACCGCACCGGTGTTGTCATCTATTAAATACCAGCCGATACAATCGCCATACGCCACGTTTGAAATGGTTACTACCGAGGAGCATGCGTTGCCGATTACAGCCCATTTGTTGGTTCCGTTTCCTTTCCCTGCGGAGGTAACGGCATAGACAGAATAGGAGTGGGTACCTGCCGACGGAACGTTATTGTCCGTCCAGGTCATGCTCCCGCCTACCGTAATACCGCTGGTGATTTCATCTACTTGTACACCGTTTCTCATGATCACGATGCTGCTGATGCTGCCCAACGACGAGCCGCCAACGGTCTGCGACGGGTTCGTCCATGACAGGTCGGCTTTAAAGTCTGTACCGACAGGGGTAACGGTCAGCGCCGTCGGCGCTTTTGCCACGCTTGCATTGACCGTCGGAATAGCCAAACCGACTATCCCATATTGAAACTCGTATGGAATAGCGCCAAGGTTGGTAAGTTGGTTGTTGGTGGGGTTAAAACTATAAAAGGTAGCGCCGTTATAGTTGCTGAAGTTATCCGTTGTCCAGTAAAACATGTTGCTTTCACGGTCATAACTGAACGTTTGTTCAAAAGGTGAGTTGAACGGAGCCGTTACCAAGGTCGTCAACGCTCCGGTTGTGGTGTTAATCTCTACAATACGCGTCTGGTGTGAATTGTTAAAGTCAATGGCTACGCCAATCAATTTTCCATCGTTGGTGAAAGCGAAGTCATATATCACATACTGATTGGCAGTAACACTGAAAGCATATTGGGTCTCCCCTGTGTTGAGATTCACCCTGTAAAAATTATTCGGGTCGCCAATACTGGCATCCGCACCAACAACGTATGCTACGCCTTCAATGTCGTTATAAGTCATGCCAAATCTAACATACTCGAAAACATTGATAGGCACCGAAGTAACATTTCCCGTAGCAGGATTAATCTTATAAATCAAATTTTCGTATTCGGAAACTGCATACCAGTATCCGTCAACAAAGTCGCCTCCCGTAACATAGTAGTCCACGTAGCCGGGGAGGTAGTTGTAGTTCCCGATATTGTTCAACGGGAATTCCAAAAGATCCCAGTAATAGTCGTCAACGCCGTAAGATACCGTGCTCGGACCTTTTCCGTTCGGATTGGGGATGGTAAATTCTGTCTTCGACACTCCCTCTTTCGAAAGTCGGGCGCCTCGCGATACCGGCTTCATCGCCGTTACCGGTTGCTTTTTTGTGCCTCTTTCGGATCTTTTGCCGACCACCGGCACCGCGCCGCGGTCATCCGCCCGCTGCATCTGTACCGCCGGGGCGTTCCCCGTCTCGATAGCGTTCTGATGAATCTCCGCCCGCGGCGTCTGTACCGACGGGGTCTGCCCCATCTCCAAACGCGCCTTGACGGCTGACGCTTCATCCATGAATTGTCTCTCTTGAGCATTTAAGCCCAACGCGCACAACGCAAAAAAAAGCGCCATGCAAAACAGTTTTGTAAAAAATTTGTTCATAACCTAAAATTTTTAATTTATAATTATAATTTATCTATTTATTCCTAATCACAATATTTACAACCAATTACGTTTACCAACATCTCCTGTCTTGAGCGCCATTTTTCTGTTAAATAACACTCAAAAAAAGTTTGCCAAAGATACATATTTTTTTAATATGGCACACAAAAATTATTTTTTTTCTTTTTTACATTTTCACCTTACACCTCATCCCCTCATTAGGCAGCACCAGAAAGTTTTCCACGACAAAGTCGAGTTCGCCGCCTTCCGCGTCGTCGCGCAGTTTTACGATTAAGATATGTTCGCCGTGCGGCACGATGGTCGTTTCGCGGAAATAGACTAAGCGGGTGTCGTGTTGTTTCTTTTTCAGACGGAAGGTTAGGTCGGAGTTGTTTTTGACGGTTACGCGGATGGTTACGCTGTCGGTCTGTTCCGATTTCCACGTTAACGCTTTCTCGAAGATTTCTCTCAGGTACTTCTCTTCGCCGATGACGTATTCGTTGTAATAAACCGCTGTGCGTCTGTCGAATAGCGCCTCGCGGATGCCTTCGGCGGTGGCGCTTTTGGCGAAGACGAGCGTCATCGTGCGGTGTTTGCCGGCGCAGAAGTCAACGTCGGACTGTATGGGCTGGTGCATGTCGGAGTTGCCCATCATGGTCAGTTTTTTATCCAAACACCACTGATGCGACTCCGGACAGTAGAGGCGGTTGACGACTTCCACGCCGTGCATCATGCCCTGTTCCAACAGTTCGGTGTGTTCTTCCATCCACAGGGTGGTGTCGGGTTGTTGTGGCGCCCAGTGAGGGTGGTTCCAGACGATGAAAGCATCTTGCGCTTTGGCGGCGCGGAAGGCGTCCATGTATTCCGGCTGCTCCAATGAATCCGCATCGGTGATAAAGAGCGCGTTGTGATGTCCGGGAGGCATTCTGCGGGTAATCTCGCTGCCTCGTATCAGGATGATGCCTTTCTCCTCCGCCCTCTCTTGGGCGATCTCGTAAGAGCGATTGTGCGACGCAACAATGTCCGTGTGAGGACGAAACTCGATGTGGTCGGTGATGGCGATGGCGTCGAGACCTTCGCGGTACGCCTCATCAATCCGCACAGTGGGCCACACAAGCCCGTCGGAAAAAACGGTGTGCATGTGCAAGTCGCACTTCAACGTAACATAACCGTCTAAGTCGGGAATGTCAATCTTTCCTCTGACCTGCGCAAATAACGGCAGCGCTATCAGAAACGCTAATAATAATGATGTTGGTTTTTTAAGCATAATTTTTTATAAAAAATTCATTGTGTCGGAATCTTCAACGTCTGCCCCACTTTGAGGTTGTTACCGGACAGTCCGTTGTGTGTCTTAATGTCTTCAACGGAAATTCCCGAATATTTCTGTGCGATATTCCACAAGGTATCACCCGATTGTACCTGATAGGTGGCTTGGGTTGTTTTGGTTGAAGCGGAAGATGGTGTTGCGGCGGAGGATTGTTGTGTGGTGGTAGTTGCCTGCGTTGAGGATTTTGCTTTTGAACTTGATGCGGGAGCATAGACAATGAGTCGCTGTCCGATTTTGAGTATGGCATTGTTTTTCAGTCCGTTCCAGTTTTGAAGGTTGCTTACCGTACATCGGTATTTGACAGCTATGGACGAGAGGGTCTCGCCACTTTTCACTTTGTGGTACTGCATCTCCTGACTTTCGGTGTTTTTCAGTTCCGACATAATTTGTTCTTTTTCCAATCCTTTTTGCGTTTTATAGGTATAGAGTGAGTCTTCGTTCATGATAAACAATCCGGAATATTGGTACGGCAGTCGCAAGATATAGGGCTTGGTTGCCGAGGCAGGGATGATGCCTTTTTTGTAAGGCGGATTGAGAAAAGAGAGCAGGTCGTATTGAATGCCGAGCATTTCCGAAATCTGGTCGAAGGCTAAGGGCTGTTTTACCGTAACGGTATCTATCTGGTATGCGAAGATACTTGGCTCAAGAGGATAGATGTTGTGTTCCGCCGCGCAGTTCATCACATAGACCACGGCGATGAATGCGGGGACATAGCCGCGTGTTTCGGTCGGCAAGTATGACCACAGTTGCCAATAATTGGTCTTGCCGCCGGAGCGTCGAATGGCTTTGTTGACATTGCCGGCGCCACAGTTGTACGCTGCCAGCGCTAACTCCCAGTTATTGTACATCTTATACAAATCGCTCAAATGTCGGCATGCCGCATCGGTAGCCTTGTAGGGGTCGCAGCGGTCGTCAATAACGCTGCTCACCTCCAATCCGTACATCTTGCCGGTGGCGTACATAAATTGCCACAATCCCTTGGCGCCCGCGCGTGAGGTGGCGGTCGGATTTAATGCCGACTCCACGATGGCTAAGTATTTCATTTCCAACGGAACATCGTATTTGTCCAGCATCTCTTCAAACATCGGGAAATATATCTCAGCCAAACCCAGCATCTTCGACGTCAACGCCCGCCGTTTATTGGCATACAGTTCTATGTAACGGGCGACCATAGCGTTGTAAGTCAACTCCATCGTGGTGTTTTGGTTGAGTTGTTCAAGGCGTTCCATGATAATCGAATCGCTGAAAATGGGAACATCTAATTCGATTCCGGTATTCAGCATGTTCGTTTTTGAATAGAAGTCAAACGTTTCGAGGTATTTTTGCCGACTCAGGCTGTCGAGCATGGCGGCGATAGGGTCATCGGGGATTAAATAGGCGCTCGTCGGAACAAATTGTATTGTGTCTTCGGGCATTTCGGCTTCTTCTTCCAAAGCGATGAGCGTGGCAGAAAAAATGGTGTCGCCCGCCACGATCATCTCGTCGGCTACCTCATTCTGCGCCCCTCCATGCACCGGAAAACCGAACATTAAAAGACAACTGAGGTATAGTGCAATGGCTATTTTATTCATAAATAATCTATTACGTGTATTTGAACTTGCAAAGATAGGGCAATATGCTGTACGTTTTGTGGCAATGCGTCTGCTTTTATCAACACCATTTTGTTGATAACACGGTTTGGATGCGTCAAATCAATTTTTATTAACCATCATCACACTATTAGTAATCTTTCATTTCTATTCAAAATCCAGCGTAATCGTCATCGTAACTCTTTTGTTTCTCTGTTTCCATGCGGGCGACGCGGCGAGCATTTTTTCGACGGCTTTTTTGGTCTCTTCGCTGACGTTTTCTTCAAATTCTATGTTGGTCGGTTTTCCCGTTTTGTCAATGAAGAAAGAGACTTTCACGGTCGTCTCACGGGGATCTGACTTGGCGCTTTCGGCTACCGTTTTTGCATCGTAGTTTGGGGATGCTGACTTTTTTGAGGATGCTGCCCGTGCGGATCTTGCGTCCTGTAATATTTCGTCAGCAGCCACTGACGGCGGGGCTAACTCTTCCATGGCAACGACAAATTCGACGTCCATCGCCGGAGTTGACACCTTGGCTTCCGGTTGTACTGCCACTGCGGCGATTTGTTCCGATTGGCTTTCTTCCATGGCGATGATTTGTTCCGATTGTGATAATTCTATTGCAACAACCTGTTCCGGTTGTAACTTTTCCATCGCAATTACCTGTTCCGGTTGCAACTTTTCCATTGCAACGACCTGTTCCGATTGTGATTCTTCCATCGCAACGACAGCCTCCGGTTGCAACTCTTCCATGGCAACGACAGCCTCCGGATTACTCTCGCTGTCTCTGTCCCAAAGGAAGATGGCGCTAAATCCGACGATAAGTAAAAAGGAAGCGGCGACATATATAAACTGTTCCACGATGGAAAGGCGTTTCCTCGCGCTTTTCACATCTATTTCCGACGGCGTTTCGGATTGGGAAAACCGCTTTTCCAACCGTGCGATGACTTGGGTGTGGTCGCCTGTTACGTCATCGAAACCGTCTAACGCATCTTGCAAAAAGGGGTCATTCATCGCTTGTCGTTCCAAGCGGTTGGCTTCTTTGCCTTTGCGTTTACCTTCTATATACTCTGTGAGTTTCATATCATTGATTTATTCTTTTTAAAATACAAATTTTCAAGTTTCGTTTTCCGTTTTGAATGTAACTTTTTACCTTATTCAGTTCAAATCCTGTCTTTTCGGCGATGTCGGCGTATGAACAATCTTCAAAGAAGAAATGAACGATACATTGCCGTTGCTCCTCCGGAAGCGTTCCCATGCAATATTTCAACGCACTTTCCTTCTCCTGATCATCTTCAACATCTATTAGATTCTCAAAGGCGTCCGATTCCATAACTTGATGGTCAAATTCTTCAAAAATCGTCTTATTTTCTCGTCTCAGAAGTTGAAAACAGTGGTTTTTCGCTACGCTGTACAGCCATGTTTTGAAGTTTTCGATGTGGTATTTATGGATTTTCCACGTCAGTTCTTCGTAAATGTTGGTTACGGCGTCTTCGGCGTCTTCGGTCTGTTTCAAATATTTCAAACACAATCCATACACCAACGGAACATATCGGGAGTAGAGTTGTCCCAGAAACTCCTGATCAGCGGTCTGAACGAATTGCCTCAACAATTCATCATCACTCCAAAAGACGCCTGACGGTTTTTTATCCATAATTTTTGCAAAAGTACAAAAACTTTTATGGAATTTCCCATTTCGCCGCATCTATCAGGAAATTTTATTTATTAACTTTAATTTTATTTCAAAATGAAAAAACAAATTTTAATGGCGCTGATCGTAATCCTTGCCACTGTATCCGCCGCAGTGTTGATTGTAATTCTAAGTAAAAACGGGCAAACCGTAACAAACCCCGTGGTGGACATTCCCAAACCACCGGAGTACCCGCTTGTGCTGCCGGATGAACAACCGGAACATCCACTTACACCTCCGAATGAGCAACCGGCGCATCCGCTTGCACTTCCGGTTGAACAACATACGTATCCTCTTGTGTTGCCGGTTGAACAACCGGAGTATCCTCTTGTATTGCCGGAAGAACAGTCGGAATATCCTATTGTCTTGACGGCAGAACAACCGGCGTATCTTCCTTCCCCGACTATTGTACAGGAAAACCTAAGCACGGTTGATGTTTATGTTGATTCTAAAAGCGCTTGTATGGAGTATTCCTACGGTCGTTCGCGGAAATCGGTATCCCATTACTCCTACGATTCCGAAGACAACGAGTCGTATAGCATGTTTTCCGAAAACCGTTTTAAGAACGCTACTTTCGAGCCGCTCTCTACCTTCTCATTAGATGTGGACGTCGCTTCGTACAGCAACGTCCGCCGGATGATCAACCAGGGACAAAAACCGCCAATAGACGCCGTGCGCACAGAACAACTGATAAACTATTTCTCCTACGACTATCCTAATCCGACCGGAAAACATCCGGTGAACATTCTTACCGAGACACAACTCTGTCCGTGGAATAAAGAGCATCTGTTAGTGCGTATCGGTGTGAAGGCGAAAGAGATTCCGTCGGACAACCTTCCGGCGTCCAATTTCGTCTTCCTGATTGATGTTTCGGGGTCTATGTACAGCGCGAATCGTTTGCCGTTGGTGAAATCTTCTTTAAAATTGTTAACCAACAACTTACGTGAGAAAGACCGTGTGGCTATCGTAGTGTATGCGGGCGCTGTCGGCGAGATATTGCCCTCGACGTCGGGCGCCGACAAACAGAAAATCCTCGAAGCGCTCGACGCCTTAGAAGCCGGAGGCTCCACCGCCGGCGGCGAAGGAATAGAACTCGCTTACCGCGTCGCGCGGAAGAACTTTATCCAAGACGGCAACAACCGCATCATCCTCTGCACCGACGGCGACTTCAACGTGGGCGTCAGTTCCGAAAGAGCGTTGGAAAAACTGATCGAAGAGAAACGCAAAACCGGCGTTTACCTCACCGTCTTAGGCTACGGCATGGGAAATTACAAAGACAGCAAACTGCAAATCCTGTCGCAAAAAGGCAACGGCAATCACGCCTACATTGACAATATTCAGGAAGCGAACCGCGTCCTTGTACAGGAGTTCGGCTCGACGATGTACGCCGTGGCAAAAGACGTGAAGATGCAGATAGAGTTTAACCCTGCCTACATAAACGCCTACCGCCTCATCGGCTACGAAAGCCGCCTGCTGAACAACGAAGACTTCAACGACGACACCAAAGACGCCGGCGAATTAGGCGCCGGACATACCGTTACAGCGCTGTACGAAATCATCCCCGTCGGCATCAAAAACCGCTACGCAGGAAGCGTGGACTCGCTGAAATACCAATCCGTCGCCACCTCCAATCCGTCGAAAGGCGTCCTCAACAACGAGATGATGACCGTCAAACTGCGCTATAAGCCTATCGGCAACGAAACCAGTGTCAAGATGGAAATCCCCGTCCGGACGGGCGATGTATTCAAAACGCCGAGCGCCGACTTCGTCTTCGCCTCAGCCGTGGCGATGTTCGGACAACTGCTGCGCAACTCCGACTTCAAAGGCAACGCCACCTGCAACGACGTGATAACACTCGCCCGCAAAGGTCTCGGCGAAGACGAACGGGGATACCGGAGAGAGTTCGTGCGGATAGTGGAGGGATGGAAAGGGTTGTGAGGAGTAACTGAACATTTTACTTGTCAACTCTCAATTAAAATTACTATCTTTGCACCCCCTATTTTGGAAAATATAACTTATTTATTTTAAAGGTATAACATATTTATAATATATATGAAAAAACTTGCAGTTGTTGCTTTTGGAGGAAACGCCTTGCTGCGTAGCGGACAGAAAGGTACCATTGAAGAACAGGAAGCCAATGTTCACGAATCGTGTATGCACCTGTTGGGGTTGGTAAAAAACGGTTACGACTTGGTTATCGGACATGGCAACGGTCCGCAGGTCGGCAACGTCATGTTACAACACGATGCCGGCGAAAAGACCTACGGCGTTCCGGCGCAGCCGTTGGACATTTGCGTTGCCGAGACCCAAGGCTCCATCGGATATATGATTCAGCAGCAGATGAGAAACGTGCTTCAGAAGGAAGGCATTGAAAAACAGGTATTAACACTGATAACGCAGGTCTTTGTGGATAAAGACGATCCCGCGTTTCAGAATCCTACCAAGCCGGTCGGTCCCTATTATACTAAGGAAGAAGCCGACGCGTTTGCAGCCGCCACGGGCGCTAAATTTTCCGAAGACTCCCGCGGACGCGGCTGGCGCAAGGTCGTCGCCTCGCCCAAGCCCATCCACATTGACAATAAGGAGATTGTGGAGACGCTGGCACGCAACGGCGCCATCATCATCACGGTCGGCGGCGGCGGCATCCCCGTCTTTTCCAAAGACAAAAACACGGTGCAAGGCATTGACGCCGTGATAGATAAAGATTCGGCATCGTCGAAGTTGGCTTCCGAAATCAAAGCCGACGAGTTCTACATCCTGACCGACATTGCGAAGGTGTGCATCCATTTCAACACGCCGCAACAGAAAGAGTTAGACGTAGTTACGGTGGAAGACGCCGAGCGTTACCTTGCCGAAGGACACTTTGCCGAAGGCAGCATGGCGCCGAAGATGCGTGCAGCCATCCAGTTCATCAAAAACGGCGGCAAACGCTGCATCATCACCGAAGCGGCGCAGTTGCACATCCCCGGCGGCGGAACGCAAATAGTAGCGAAATAAATATATTTAATCACATAAAATACACATTATCATGGCATTTAATTTAAGGAACAGAAGTTTTTTGAAGTTATTGGATTTTACTCCGGAAGAGATCAAGTTTTTATTGCAACTTTCGGCTGATTTGAAAAAGGCGAAATACGCCGGAACAGAACAACAGACCCTGAAAGGAAAAAATGTCGTTCTTTTGTTTGAGAAAGATTCAACGAGAACACGTTGCGCCTTTGAAGTAGCAGCGATGGACCAAGGCGCCGGCGTAACCTACCTCGGACCCTCAGGCTCGCAGATGGGCAAGAAAGAATCAATGAAAGATACGGCACGCGTACTCGGACGTATGTACGACGGCATTGAGTATCGCGGTTACTCGCAGGAGATTGTGGAAGCGTTGGCAGAATATTCCGGCGTCCCCGTTTGGAACGGACTGACGACCGAGTTCCACCCGACGCAGATCCTTGCCGACTTCCTCACCATGATGGAACACAGCGACAAGCCGTTGCATCAAGTTTCGTTTGCATACCTCGGCGACGCCCGCAACAACATGGGCAACAGCCTGATGGTCGGAGCAGCAAAAATGGGCATGGACTTCCGCGCCGTAGCGCCGAAACAGTGCCAACCCGCCGACGAGTTGGTAGCGAAATGTCGCGAAATAGCCAAACAGACCGACGCGAAAATCACCCTGACCGACAATGTCGAAGAAGGCGTGAAAGGCGTTGATTTCCTCTATACCGACGTCTGGGTATCCATGGGAGAACCCGATGCCGTGTGGGAAGAGCGCATCAAACTGTTGACGCCCTATCAGGTGAACATGAACGTAGTGAAAGCTACCGGAAACCCGAACGTGAAATTTTTACACTGTCTGCCCGCATTCCACAACCGCGAAACAACGGTAGGAGAAGAAATATACCAAAAATTCGGATTAGAAGCGATGGAAGTAACCGAAGAGGTCTTCGAATCGCATAGATCCATTGTCTTCGACGAAGCCGAAAACCGCCTGCATACCATTAAGGCGGTGATGGTGGCAACTTTAGGAGCGTAGCAGGGGATAGTCCGGATATTTTACTACTTTTGCAGTCGTAAAATTATGCTATAATGAACACGATAAGAAAACTGCCCATCGGCATACAGGATTTTGAGTATTTGCGTACCAATAATTATTTGTACGTTGATAAAACCCTGTATGTGCATCAATTGCTGCAACACGGAAAGCCCTATTTCCTTGGTCGTCCGCGCCGGTTTGGCAAGAGTTTGTTTCTTTCCACCTTGAAGGCATACTTTGAAGGCAAAAAAGAGCTTTTTGAAGGATTGAAAATTGCCGAATTGGAAAAAGAATGGAAACAGTATCCTGTTTTTTATTTGGATTTTAACGTGGGATTGCTGATAAATGCCGCAAATGTGGCAGAACGTCTAAACGTTAAACTCAAAGAACTTGAACGATTGTGGGGACAAACAACGGATACCGAAGATTTGGCAAGCCGCTTTGAGGCGGTCATTAAAAGCGCCTGCGAACAGACGGGGAAACAAGTAGTTGTTTTGATTGACGAGTACGATAAGCCATTGATAAACACAATGGACGACCCAATCGCAAACGAAGAAATCAGAACGTTACTGAAATCATTTTACGGCGTATTAAAAAGCGCTGACGCTTATCTGAAGTTTGTCTTTCTCACAGGTGTAACAAAATTTTCCAAAGTCAGCGTTTTCAGCGATTTGAACCAGCTTATAGATATTAGTTTAAGTGAAAGATATGCTGAAATTTGCGGTATAACACAGCAAGAGCTGAAAGATAATTTTGAAATAGAACTACAACAGGTTGCGGAAAAACAAAATCTCTCTTACGAGCAGATATTGGCAGAAATGAAAAAACGTTATGACGGCTACCATTTTTCTACCAAGACGGAGGGGCTATATAATCCATTCAGTGTTTTGAATACACTGAACGATTTTACTTTTCGCCATTATTGGTTCGCCACCGGCACGCCAACGTTTTTGGCAAAAGCGTTACGAAATCAGAATTACGATATTCGCAAGTTTGAGGACGATGTTTTAATTGATGAACCATCAATCATGGACTATCGCGTCGAAAACCAAGATCTCATACCGTTGCTCTATCAAACAGGGTATTTAACGATAAAGTCGTATGAATCCGGCTTATATACTTTGGGATTTCCCAACGAGGAGGTAAAATATGGTTTTCTCAAAGAACTTTTACCTGCATTTGCGCTGACGCCAATCCAAACCGGCAATTTTTCCGTTGTAGAGTTTATGCGGCAAATCAGAAATGGTGATATCGAAGGCTTTATGACCTCGCTAAAAGCATTCTTCGCCGCCATCCCCTACGATGCCATAGAGCAAAAACACCGCGACGAACAATATTATCAGCACGTTTTTTATCTACTTTTCACGCTGATGGGACAATTCGTGCAAACCGAAGTCAAAAGCAGCAAAGGCAGAGCCGATGCAGTCGTGAAAACTGCTGACAGTATCTTCGTTTTTGAGTTCAAAATGGATGATAATACAACCGCCGAAGCCGCCCTTGCGCAAATCAACAGCAAGGATTACGCCATCCCCTACACCGCCGACCACCGCAAACTCGTGAAAATCGGCGTAGAATTTTCACAAACAGAAAAAGGTATAAAACATTGGTTAATAGCTTAAATCTTTAAATTTTAATATAGTATGACAAAAGTTACCGGACATATTTTACAGATCATAGGACCGATTGTGGATGTCAGTTTTCGCGATGAAGAATCCATGCCTGACATCCACGACGCCTTGGAAGTAACCAAGGACAATGGCGAGAAAGTCGTTCTCGAATGTCAACAAGATATCGGCGAGGGGACTTTGCGTACCGTCGCCATGGACAGCACCGACGGCTTGCGGCGCGGCATGGAGGCGGTTTCTACGGGCGGACCTATCGCGATGCCCACCGGCGAACATATCCGCGGACGCCTCTTCAACGTCATCGGCGACCCCATTGACGGATTGCCGGCGTTACCGAAAAACCCCGACTACTACATCCACCGTCCCGCCCCCACTTTCGACCAACTCACAACCACTCAAGAAGTGCTTTTTACAGGAATCAAAGCCATTGACCTGATAGAACCCTACGCCAAAGGCGGAAAGATAGGATTGTTCGGAGGCGCAGGCGTTGGTAAGACGGTCATTATCATGGAGTTAATCAACAACATTGCCAAGCGCTATCAAGGCATGTCGGTATTCAGCGGCGTAGGAGAGCGCACGCGCGAGGGCAACGACCTGTTGCGCGAGATGCTCGAATCGGGCGTTATCAAATATGGCGAAAAGTTCCTCGAAGATATGGAAAAAGGAGGATGGGATTTGAATAAAGTGGATATGGACGAACTCCCGAAATCGCAAATCGCGCTCGTCTTCGGACAAATGAACGAGCCTCCCGGCGCACGTGCCAGAGTGGCACTGTCAGGATTGACGGTGGCAGAATACTTTCGCGACGGTGACGAGAAGTCGGGCGGACGAGACATCCTGTTTTTCATTGACAACATCTTCCGTTTCACCCAAGCCGGCTCCGAAGTGTCGGCGCTGCTGGGACGGATGCCGTCGGCAGTGGGATACCAACCCACGTTGGCATCCGAGATGGGACTGCTGCAGGAGCGGATCACCTCCACCAAACGCGGATCCATCACTTCCGTCCAAGCCGTCTATGTCCCTGCCGATGACCTCACCGACCCTGCGCCGGCGACGACTTTCGCACACCTTGACGCCCAAACCGTCTTAAGCCGGAAAATCGCCTCGCTGGGCATCTATCCCGCCATTGACCCGTTGGAATCCACCAGCCGCATCCTCAGTCCCGACATCGTCGGAGCAGAACACTACGAATGTGCGCAACGCGTCATCCAGATACTACAACGCTACAACGACCTGCAAGACATCATCGCCATCCTTGGAATAGAAGAACTGTCGGAAGAGGATAAACTCGTGGTCAACCGCGCCCGACGCGTACAACGCTTTTTCAGCCAGCCCTTCCACGTGGCGGAACAGTTCACCGGCACGCCCGGCGTCATGGTCGCCATCGAAGATATCATCCGCAGTTTCAACGCCATCCTCAACGGCGAGGTGGACCACATCCCCGAAGCAGCGTTCAACTACGTCGGAACCATTGACGAGGTAATCGCCAAAGGGAAAAAAATGACCGAAAAACCGTAAAATCATGCAACTGTCCATCATCACCCCAGCCGGTACGCTCTTTCAAGGAGCATGTAAATTGGTGCAGATGCCCGGAACCGACGGATTGTTCGAAATATTAGACCGCCACGCACCGATGGTCGCACTGCTCGGAAAAGGAAAAGTGAAAGTGCAGGAACCCGACGGGAAAGAACTCTTCTTCGACATCGAAGGCGGAGCGCTGAAGGTGGGAGATAATGAGGCTACCCTGTTGGTGGAGAGCGTAAAAAGGAAACAATTAGGATGATTTCCCAAGTCGTAAAAACGAGGTAATACACGGAAAAAGTAAGGGTAAAGCCGACAATATTACGGCTGTCGTCGTGTTGAATGAGAAAAGCGTACAGCAGGATGGCGGCAGTAAACAATATCATGCGCAAGGCGGTCATACTCAAAAAGATAGCGATAAACTTCCGCATGGTCTTTCGGATTACTTTGAGCAGTTGATACAAGATAAAAGTCGTCAGCACAAAATAGAAAACGAGCATGAAATGCCATTGGTCGTGGATGGCAGGGAGGATGGCGGCGTATTTCAGGATGGCGGTTACGGCTACCATTGCGATGGAAAAAAGAAAGGTTTTAAACAATAATGATTTCATATTTATTATAATGTGGCTTATGAGCATAAAACAATAGATAAATAATCCGTTGCAAAGGTACAACTTTTTCTTAAACGGGATTTTCTAGGGCAAACGCATTAAAATTCCACAAGTTTTAATAATTTGTAGTACCTTTGCATAAAAAATAAAATGAAATCTTTTAAAGGAAGAATAGCCTCAGAAGGGCTTGGTTACGGAGTTGTTTTTAGATTAGACACCAAAAACACGCAAGAAAAAAAAGAAAATTTGAGCGATTTCGATCAACTCAAATTGTACGAAGACGTCTGTAAACGGTTGAAAGAGAAACTATTACATGATGCCGAAAACGTTTCCGAAAAGTTGGGTAAGGAATACGCCGAATTTCTGCAAATCCAACTGATGTTTTTGGATGATGACGAGTTTGACGGCGCTATACGGAGTAAGATTGCGGAGGGATGTACTGTCGTTGAGGCGATTACAGCGGTTGCAAACAGTCTCAATGACGAATTTTTATCCATTGACGACGACTATTTAAGTCAGCGCGGCAAAGATGTTTTGCATCTTGCCGACGACTTGGTACATCTCATCTTGTACGATGACGACGAAACCGCAACAGCGCTCCCCGATAACGCCATCATCGTGGCGAAAGAGATCACGCCCAATCAGATTTTGTCGTTCGACAGAGAGAAAATTGCCGCATTGGTTAGCGTCATCGGCTCG
Source organism: Bacteroidales bacterium (assembly GCA_009777825.1). Lineage (GTDB taxonomy): Bacteria > Bacteroidota > Bacteroidia > Bacteroidales > WRLA01 > WRLA01. The sequence continues at coordinate 39,747 of WRLA01000011.1, read as the reverse complement.
GAACATGCTCATTCTGCGATACTTGCACGCATGTTGGACATCCCTTACCTCTATGGCGTTGCGAAGAGTATTTTGAAAATAAAAAACGGAACGCCGACCGTGGCTGACGCCTGTTGGGGAGAAATTTCCTGCCATCCGGATGAAGATATCCTTGAAGAAGTAATGGAGCGGTTAGCCGAAATTGCCGAAGAAAAGGCAGATTGCGAAAAATATCGCGGAAAACCATCAGTTACAAAAAGTGGAAAACAAATTCATCTTTACGCCAACATCGCCACCGTGGAAGACGCCAAAACCGCCATCAAAAACGACGCCGAAGGCGTAGGTTTATTGCGTACAGAGTGCTTTTTCATGAATCACCGGTCATACCCAAGCGAGGAAGAACAGATTGCTTTTTATTCCGAAATCTCACAAGCAATCAACCATAAACCGTTGACTATCAGAACATTCGACTTCGGCTCCGACAAAAAAGTTCCGTTCCTGAATTTGAAGAAAGAGAAAAATCCGGCGCTCGGTTACAGAGGCATTCGTATTTGTTTAGATAATCCGGTGTTTTTCAAGACCCAACTGCGAGCGATTTACAGCGTTGCAAAGCGTGTAAAAAACGAAACCGGTCATTCTTCCATTTCGATCCTGTTTCCGATGATTGCCTCGTTTGGGGAAATTTACGACTGCTTAAAAGTGTGTCGAATGGTTGAAAAAGAGTTGGAAATTGATTTCAAAGTGCCGCTTGGGGCGATGATTGAAACGCCAGCCGCCGTCCTTATTGCCGACAAACTCGCCGAAAATCTGGATTTCTTCTCTGTGGGGACGAACGACCTGTCGCAGTATCTGTTAGCCATTGATAGACAGGGGAATGATCATGTGATCGGATATTTCGATCCGCACGACAAAGCCATATTGAAGGCATTGAAAATGGTAGGAAAGTCCGCAGTCAAAAATAATATCGAAGCCGGAATTTGCGGCGAACTCGCCATGGATCTCTATTTAACCCAAACACTTGTTGACTACGGATATACGAAGTTTTCGGTCAACTCCAACAAGATATTACCGTTAAGAAGAAACTTGAAAAAAATGAAAAGGGAAGAGTTATGGTAAATTTTTTCCAAAGACTTGGAAAGTCATTGATGCTGCCGGTTGCGGTGTTGCCCATCGCAGCAATTCTGTGCGGCGTCGGCTATTGGATTTCGCCCACAAGCGGCAACGTGATTGCCAATTTCCTGACAATGGCGGGTAGCGCCTTGCTCGAAGCCATTCCGTTGCTCTTTGCCGTCGGCGTTTCGATTGGCATGGCGAAGAAAACCGACGGAACGTCGGCGCTCGCCGGATTGGTCTCATGGCTGATTGTAACAGTCTTATTATCAACGAACAGCATCATGAAACTGAAAGGACTCGCCTCGCCCGACTTGGTTGACCCCGCCTTCGCCAAAATCCAAAACGTCTTCATCGGCATCCTTTGCGGATTGATCGGCGCTTTTGCCTACAACAAGTTCAAAGATACCAAACTGCCCGACTTCCTGTCGTTTTTCAGCGGACGACGCTGTGTCGCCATCGTCTCAGGCGGCATGTCGCTCGTGATGGCGCTGATTTTGCTCTTTATCTGGTCCCCGATATACAACGGATTGACCGCCTTTGGAATGTTTATCTCCGACTTAGGTCCGTGGGGAGCAGCCATTTACGGATTTCTGAACAGATTGCTCATCCCGCTCGGCTTGCATCACGCGCTCAATTCCGTGTTCTGGTTCGACGTGGCAGGCATCAACGACCTGAACAACTTCTTGGGCGGCAACGGAGAGTTCGGCGTTACCGGTCAATACATGACGGGGTTTTTCCCGATAATGATGTTCGGACTGCTCGGCGCATCGCTGGCGATGTATCACACGGCAAAGACGAAAAACAAAAAAGTCGTCGCCGGATTGCTCTTGTCGGCGGGTTTGGCTTCGTTTCTGGTTGGCGTTACCGAGCCGATAGAGTTCGCGTTCATGTTCTTAGCGCCCGTTTTGTACCTCATCCACGCACTGTTCACCGGCATTTCGTTAGCCATCGCCGCCATCTTACCGACACGCATGGGATTCGGATTCTCAGCAGGTTTTATTGACCTGTTTTTGAACTGGAACAACCCGATGGCTCAAAATCCATGGATGATTTTCGTGATGGGAATATTCTGGTTTGCAGTCTATTACATCGTGTTCCGGTGTGTCATCGTGAAGTTCAACTTGAAAACGCCGGGACGCGAAGATGACAACGAAATCGAAACCGCAACCACAACAAACCCCAACAGTTTCGCCGAGCAAGCACAGGGAATCATTGACGGTCTCGGCGGAAATGACAACATCTCGGAACTCGATAACTGCATCACCCGTCTCCGCCTGAAAGTGGTTGATATGGAGAAAGTTAATAAAACCATTTTGAAGAAACACGGCTCAAAAGGCGTCATCAAAATTGGTGAAAATTCGCTGCAAATCGTCATCGGTCTTAACGCTCAGTTTGTCGCCGAGGCGATGCACGACATTATCAGTAAAGAGACGTGTGTTGTTAATAAAGAGACGTGTGTCGTCAATAAAGAGAAAGTAGTATCCATCACAGCCCCGATGTCGGGCTATTTGGTTGATCTTAAAGATGTTCCCGACATGGCTTTTTCCGAAAAGATACTCGGCAACGGCATCGCCATCCAGCCGACTTCCGGCGAGGTCTATGCCCCGTTCGATGCAGTCGTAGATCTGCTTTTTGAGACAAAACACGCCCTCATCCTCAACGGCGAAAATAACGTTACCATTCTCATACACACAGGGTTAGACACCGTGAACATGAAAGGCAAAGGCTTCGAAGCCTTTGTGAAAGATGGCGATAGGGTAAAACGCGGCGACCTACTCATCAAAGCGAACCTCGACCTGATTAAAGAACATACCTACAACCCAATCACCCCGATAGTAGTCGTCAACACCGAAGAATACAACGAAATCTGCGTAGTCAATAGCAACGAAACAATACGTGCAGGCGATAAAATGTTAGAGGTAAAATAGTTAAATGTGATAAAATAGATAAACATGATAAAAATTTCAGACCACACGATTAAAGACCCGGTCGGCATCCACGCCCGCCCCGCCGGAAAATTGGTAACACTGCTCAAACCCTACAAAAGCAAAGTTACCCTCCTCTGCGGCAACAACCAAATTGACGCCAAAAGCCTGCTGGCAATGATGAAAACAGGGATAAAATGCGGCGATGTCGCCTCGTTTGTTATTGACGGGGAGGATGAGGAGGCGGTAAATGTGGCGTTGGCGGAGTTTTTGGAGATGAATTTTTAACCACAAAGAGCACAAAGGACACACAAAGGACAACGTCGTCAACACATTGTGTTCTTTGTGAAAACCCTTTGAGAACCTTTGTGGTAAAGAATTTTGACTTTTGAGACAGCCCCATGATTGCCGTCATTTCGAGCGAAGCGAGAAATCTGTTGCAAAACTGTGTGATTTTTCGTACACCCGAATCATATTTTTTGTCGTTTATGTTATTTTTTATATTACCTTTGCAGCGGTTAAAAAAAAGACGAGTATTAATCCATATTTATTTTATAGAAAACAAAAAAATGGGAACAGAACACATATCTTCAAGCACTATCGGAACTACATATACAGTAACCATTCCGGAAAAATTGAGAAATAAAGGTTGGGCAGAATCTTTTGGAAACATCCAAGAAGAATTAAGGAACCTTTCTGAAAACTTCGACGAAATTAAAGTTAATTTTACCAAATGTAATTGGGCAGACCCATTACCCCTGTTGTCATTACTTATCGCATTATCTGAAATTCCAAATAACATCTCAAAAACAATACATTTGCCCACACCAAACGTGTATTCGTTTGAACAAAAACGCTTTTTGGCTTTTGTCTTTAAAGAGGGGTTTGTAGAAAATTGTTCGCAATTTAACATAAGAGTGTTGCATTCCACAAGCAATGAATTTTCAGAGAAAGAAAAAGAGCAAATAATAAATAACTACGAAAAATATTTATCCTACACAGATTGTACCATTCTTCCTGCCAAAATTGTTAATTTATTAGACATGGTTGGAGACGAAAAAAATTATATCGCAAAAATAGAAAGTGAAGTAGAAATATGGCTTGAAAAAACAAAACATCGTTTCTCCTCAAACGTTGCCTCTGTATTAGAAAAAGAACTCCTAAATAAAATAGATCGTTTTTTAAAAGAAACTATTGGAAATGTATATGAACACGCATATCCTGACAACAAATATGATAAAAAATTAGTTGGTTGCTATATTAGATATAGAAAAGGACTTGCAAATGGCTCACTTGACGAAAACTCTCGAAAAAATCTACAAAATTATATAGAGGAAGAACATCGTAAATGTCCTCGTTTACGCAATTATTACCCTAATTCACGAACAACTTTCTCTGAACAATCTTCAGGATTCTTCGAAGTATTTATTATTGATGCCGGCATTGGATTGACTAACAATTTCTATGGAGGCGCCACGCCTCATCCATTATTTAGAGAAGTGTGGAGACTAACAATAGGATTAGGAAAAAGGGGAATCAACAGCGGAAAAAAAGACACAGAATTTGGAGGGCTTTATACCATTAGCCAACTTTGTCGAGGAGATTGTCTGACCGCACGAGATGATTCCGAATGGCTTGGTGATATGTTGCCTGTAAAAGGAACTAATCCGGAAACGGATGCGAATCAATCGTATTTAAGTATTACCAGCCCACGCCAAATAGAAGGATTTGCTTTGATAGGAAGAATAGAAGCATTAACATTAAAAGCGAAAAATGAAAAATGGTTAAATCTTTACGAAGTTTATACAGGCGAAAAAAACGAAAGTCCATTTATCAAAGCTATACAAGAGCCAAAAGATATTTATACAAAATATTTCAAAAAAGTCAAAGAATTTTATGTACGAGACGAACGATTTGGTAATGCTAAAATGCTTGATGAATCTGAATCCGAATTATGTTTATTTTTCCCGTCAGAAAGATTGCCTAAAAACCAAATTTTTAAGATTATAAATAATGAATTATTACAAAAAATCAATAATATTAAACAACGGGCTATAATTATAGCAGATATTCCTGTCGGAGAGGCAAATATATATCAATATGCTTTATGTAAGGCTAGTTATACAACGGAATTTATAAGTAAAATAGACAAAATCATACTGATTACGAGAAATTTAACCGTATCTGCATTATCCAAACGCAAAATTAACGGTCAGAAAGCAAATGAACAGTATGACACATACGATTACGATAGGGGATTAACAGAATCCTTTTTATTATCTACATTCGACACGGCATTTTCCCCTCACTTATCATTAAAACATTGCGTAGAACTAATCAGAACACATGATTCTTTACTTTATTGGCGGTATATTGATAATAAAAATCGGTCGTATGAGTTTTTTTTGAGTAAAGACATTGTTTGGTATCAAGATGGAAGAGACATAGGATTAAAAGGATATTTGAATTTTGCAAAAACACTAACAGATGAGTTTTGTAAAAAAATATATGAATTAGCATTAGAACGTTCTCTATGTCTTTCAAATGAGGCTGGTTGTAATTACGAGAGCATAGACTTATTGACAAATAAATTAGCAATGCAAAATAATGTGTTGTTTCATAATGCACAAAAAGATAACGCTCAGAAGATTTTATTAGGCAGTGTTTATGTTACAGGATATACAGCCAGAGCCTCGCAAGCAGGAAATAAAGAAAACGAAGATAATGCGATTACCATTCATTTTTTTCACAATCAAAATGTGAGTGTAGCAGAAATGCCAACAAATCCTATTGCACAATTTTTACTTTGGCCTCGCGAAGAATGGATAACAAAAAATCTGAAAAGCGGTAATTTAAAACTTTCTCAGTGTAAAAGAATTGGAACATCTTATGTAATCGCTCCCTATGGCTGGAAATATTTTCCCATTCCTCGCTACAAGTTATTCGACAAAGAAAACAAGTGTTTTCTGGATATACCTCCTACCAAAGAACAAATACAAAATACAGTGCAATATGAATTTAAATCTGTTTATGAATGCTCCCCATCCGATACATACCGATACTGGCAAGGCAGGCGCGGACAGGTGTTAAATATCGGACACATAGATTATGAATCAAGCCACGATATTTTAAATATTGATTTTCCTTTTGTAATTAATGAAAGTTTTATGATGGGGGATAAATTATCCCAATTTTTATTAGCAGAATTTTTATACGCTTTGGGAACGGATGCAAGAGGGTTGAACACAGATAATCCGGTAATCGCTAACGGTGTAAAACAATATTTAAAGAATAAAACAACAAACAACAAAACAACAAAAAACAAATCAATACTAATTGTATATCCGTTTCATTATAATTCAGACTACATTGTTGCCAAAATTAAAACATATATCAAACAAGAATATCACAATAAAATTATAGCATTATTTCCTGTAAATAGAGAAAGAGCCAATGCCACATATTTAATTTCTCCGCTTACTATTGAAACACTGAAAGATGAAATAAATAAAAACCGAAAGAAAGATGAATCTATTGAAGTGTTATTATTTGACGATGCAATAATAGGAGGTAAAACAAGAAAAGAAATAAAACACACATTAATTAGTTTAGGAGTTGATTCTGTAAAAACTCTGACATTACTTGAAAGAAGACGACTCCCATTCAGTCCTTCAGAACCAAATAATAATAGGGCTTTTTGGCGTTTGGACATGCCAAATTTGGGCGGTGCTGATACCTGCCCCATATGCAATGCTTTGCAGAAATTAAAAGAGATTAGACATAATATTGCTTCTGAAAGCATATTAGATAGAATTCAAGAGATAGAAAAAATATGGGAAGCAAATAATAATAAACAATTATTGACTCCCATTGCAATAAAGGATGGCATTTTAGAAAAAAAATTTGGGATATATATTAACGACGAAGGCGAAAAATATTCTTCTCTTCAATGTGGTGGCGACAACAATAAGATTGAAATTATAAATTCTTTGGGACTATCTATTTATGTTTCAGAACTGCATACAATGACTTCAAGAGATGATATTGTTTTGGATTTTCTAAAAGATACTGAACAAGGAGAACCTATTATTGAAGATTATGTTAAAATAGAAATGTTAGCCACATATCTATTGTTGTTTAAAAAAGAATTATCAAATCTAACCCTTGAAAAAATAATCAAAGAATTATTTAGATTGTGTAAAGATAAAGAGACGAACAATTATACCTCCTATGTACTAATTGCGCTGTTAAATGTGAATGCAAAAAGATTAAATTTGCTGTATAATGTTTGCAAAAAGGAAGTAGATACAGATATAGAAGTTAAAAATCAAGATATGATTATTTTAAGTTTTTTGTTAAGTTTAGACAATCAGTCGGATTTTTCAAAATCAAAATCATTAAAAAAATACCGCACAAAAGATTTGAAAGATATTTACGGGTTGTTTCATTCAGAAATTTACAATGATAATGGGATTTCACATAGTGTTCCATTATTTCTAATTTCGACGAAAGATGCAAACAAAAATAATTTTCAAATGGCAGCAGATTCTTGTAAAAAAATACTGCATTTATTGGAAGATGGAATACCATTTTGGTTATATCGAAGTGATATTAAAACCCAAAAAGACCAAATAGTGAAACTATTAAAAAATTATGAAACACAGTCGAAAGCACATCCGAATGATTTTATCACATTATCGCCGTTAGCAGAAAATTTATTATGTGAATTGCAATATATTCATAGTCTATTATTTGGCTGTGTTGGTGCAAAAGAAGAAGAAAAAATCCCTTTGAAAGAACTTATACAGGAATTGATTACTGACAAAAAATTCTCTAATATCGGAATTTCTTCTGCATTTAAAAAACTTATCTTAAGTAATACTCAAATTGAGCGTTGGATTATTTGGGACTCGTATGTTTACCAAGAAATATCTTTTTTATTTGATAATGCAATTAAAGAAGGAAGTGAAACAAACGACCCTTTTTCCGAAAACAATGACATTATTAAAAATGCATGGGTATCAATAGAATATGACGAGAAAAATAAGCAACTTTTTTTACTTATTTACAATAAAAGTAACAATACAAGTGAGCAAGTAAAAGAAGAAACAAATAAAAAAATGAGATACGGAAAAAATCATTTAACTGATATCGGAATAAAAGTGGACTATCAATCTGTCATTATTGAAAATATGAATGAAAAGCCGGCAAATGATTATACACAACAAGGCACAAATAGATTTTTGAAAACGATCATAATATTTCCATACATTTAATTTTTTTGAATATGAATAAAATAGTAATTATTGACGATGCTTGGGAAAGACGAAAAGAAATATATTCTACAGTCCTTTCAGAAACAAACATAGAAATTGTTGGTGCGGGAATACCAACTGAAGCAATGAACCGGTTACAAGACAGTGATATAAATATGTATATTGTTGATATTGTTCTTGAGGGTTGGGATTTTAAAACCGACGAAACCCCTGTAATTCATATTTTAGGTAAAATCCCCAAACACAAGCCTATTCTATTGATAAGTAGCCAATATGAACAACTTGTCAAAGGTGAAAAGTTGACAAGGTTAATGAATGAAATTATAGATAAAGAGTTTAATGTGAAATCATTTCTACTCTGGAGTGATTTCTTTAATGCTACCGAGGATGAAAATGCAAAACAAGCAATATTAAGCAAAATAAATTTTCATTGTGGATTGCAAAAAAAACAAGAATTTGATTTTGCCGTTATTTGTGCTTTACCGGAAGAAATGAAACCGTTTATACAGAAATTTTCAAATACAGAAAATTTACCAATCGAAGGTATTAGTGTATCAAAAAAAGCAAAACTTACAACAAAAACAGGAAAAGAATTAAAATTCATAGCAGTTACTCAAACCAATATGGGAATGGTAGATGCTGCAATTCTTGGCACTATTTTAACTTCGCGTTTTGAAATAAAGCATCTTTTTATGATTGGTGTTTGTGGAGGAAAAGATGACAATGTAAAAATTGGCTCAATAGTAATGCCTATTGAAATAGTTGCGTATCAAAATGGTAAAATTACAGAACAAGGACTTATTCCTAATGTTAAAATTGCCAAATGCGACAAATCTTTTGGAAAACAAATACTAACACAAGAGAATAAGAGTATTTTAAATTCTATTTATACGGAAGCGCAAAATGAAATAAGAACCGAAACAAGTAAAGGAATTGACGCAGAATTATTAAATTCTGTTGAAACCGATGAAATGGCATGTGGAGATGTTGTTATTAATAAAAAGGAGGCATTAGATGAAATTGCAAAACAAACAGCAAAGCCCAAATTATGCGCTGTTGATATGGAAAGTTATTCCATTTACCGAATTGCCGAATTATTAAAAATAGATGCCACCGTTATAAAAACAGTCATGGATTTAACTGCAAATAAAACAGATAGATATAAAGATTATGCTGCAAAAATTTCTGCAAAATTTTTATATTCTATATTGTATGAGGAAATTATAAATTTGTAAAAATTTTCAATCATGTCAATACAAGGATTTTTTTCAACAAAGAGTGTTAGTGGGGCGTTAGCCTCGTTTGGGTTGCTGGTGTTTCGCGTGGCTGTTTGCGCGATGATGCTCACGCACGGGTTGGCGAAGATGTCGAACTTTGCGACGATGAGCAAACATTTCGATCCCCTCGGCATGGGCGGGACGCTATCGTTGTCGCTGGTGATTTTCGCTGAGGTATTTTGCTCCATTGCCGTCATCTTGGGATTGTTTACGCGGTTAGCCGCCATTCCGTTAATCGTCGCCATGAGCGTTGCCCTGTCGGTTCACGCCGGACAAGGCGTTGCGGCGATGGAGTTGGCGTTGCTCTACCTCACGTGCTTTACTGCTATTCTCATTACCGGACCGGGCAGTTATTCCGTTGACCGGCTTATTTGGAAGTAATTCGGGGATTTGCAAAATTTATTTCAAAAAACCCGTATCTTTGCAAAATAATTAATATCCATGGCAGTAGTAAGCAATAAAGCAACCCTCAGTATCAACATCAACAAAATAGCGACTTTGCGCAATGCACGCGGCGGCAACGTTCCCGACTTGGTGAAGACGGCTCTTGACATTGAACGGTTTGGCGCAGAGGGGATTACGGTACATCCGCGTCCGGATGAGCGTCATATTCGTTATACCGACGTTTACGATTTGAAGAAGGTGTTGACCACCGAGTTTAACATCGAAGGTTATCCTTCCGATGATTTTATCCGTTTGGTGTGCGCAGTTCAGCCGGCGCAGGTTACGTTGGTTCCCGACCCGCCCGAGGCGCTCACCTCCAATGCGGGCTGGGATACCGTCAAACACGTGTCGTTCTTAAAAGATGTCATCGCGACGTTTCACGCCTCGAACATTCGGACAAGCATCTTCGTTGAACCGGAGGCGCGTGTCATTGAAAATGCCGTCGAAACCGGAACCGACCGCGTCGAACTCTATACCGAGGACTACGCCAAAAAGTACCCCGCAGACCCAACATCAGCCATCGCGCCTTACATCGCCGCGTCGAAAACGGCGCACCGGTGCGGGTTGGGAATCAATGCCGGACACGATTTGAGTTTGGAAAACCTGAAATATTTTGCGCAACACCTCCCCTATCTCGACGAAGTCTCTATCGGTCATGCCTTAATCAGCGACGCGCTTTACTTCGGATTGGAAAACACGGTGCAAATGTATTTGTCGCAATTAGCATAAACATAAAATCAATTATTCATGGAATCGTTAAAAAACGCCATTCGCACTCTTGCCCGGCAGTACCAGCCGCGCGTTGTCGCCATCCGGCGTCATTTGCATACACATCCGGAGTTGTCGGGAGATGAAAAACAGACGGCGGCGTACATCGTGCAACATTTGAAAGAGCATCACATTCCGTTTCGGGAAAATGTGGGCGGCTACGGCGTTGTGGCGCGTATCGAAGGGAAAAATCCGGAAAAGTCCACTGTCGCCCTGCGTGCCGACATGGACGCCCTGAACATTACCGAAGCGACGGGATTGCCTTTCTCATCGCAAAATCACGGCGTGATGCACGCCTGCGGACATGACTTCCACACCGCCAACCTGATGGGGACAGCATTCATCCTAAACCAACTGAAAACGCAGTTTGAAGGCACTGTGATGTTGATTTTCCAACCTTCCGAAGAGAAAATCCCGAGCGGCGCACTGCAAATGTTGGAGGCGGGAATTTTCGAGGACAGCCGTCCGCAAGCCATCTTTGCCCTCCATGTTGACCCCGGCATTGACACAGGAAGAATCGGCGTCCGCAGCGGCGCTTTCCTGGCTGCTGCCGATGAACTTTTCATCACCATTCACGGCAAAGGCGGACACGGGGCGTATCCTTACAAGTGCGTTGACCCCGTCGTCATCGCCGCTCAGACCATCCTGTCGCTCCAAACCGTCGTCAGCCGCAGTGTTGACCCGCTCCATCCCGCCGTCGTCAGCATCGGACGCATCGAAGGTTTGGGCAACACCAACATCATCCCCGACGAGGTAACAATGCGCGGCACCATCCGCACCTTCAACAACGCATGGCGCGAAACCATACACCGCCGCATCACGGAACTCATACTCCACACCGCCCACGCTTTCGGCGGAGACGCCACCGTCGAGATTAAAAAAGGCTACCCGCCCGTAGTCAACGACGCCGCACTCACCCAACGCACCGTCAAAACCTTAGAAACGTTTTTCGGAAAAGAAAACATAGAAGAGAGCGCCATGAGAATGGGCGCCGACGATTTCGCTTTTTTCGCTCAGGAAGTCCCCGCTACCTACCTGCGCTTGGGCGTGCGTCCGAAAAATACGCCAACCGGCGCACTGCTGCATCAGGCGTCTTTCAACCCCGACGAAGATGCTTTGGAGACCGGAATGACGGCTATGAGTGGATTGGCGGTTTTGGAATGTGAAACGTGCCACATATAATAATACGTGTTCGGATGTTTCTTCTTTTTGAAGTGGGCCAACTTGGACTCGAACCAAGGACCTACTGATTATGAGTCAGTTGCTCTAACCTACTGAGCTATAAGCCCATCCTTTTTTGCGGGTGCAAAGATACAACAATTAATTGAAATCCGAAAATTATTTTTTTCCTGACTTCGACAATGCGACACCTAATCCTTTTCATGCGGAATAGTAAAACACTATATCGTTATTGCAATAACCTCATTTATACCTAATTTTTATAACGGAACAACCTCAGTAGCAATGAATTACAAACAAACACCAACCTCATTACCTCATTTCAAACACAAAGAATGAGGTAATGAGGTTTATGGTTAATGGACTCATTATCCGCTACTGAGGTTGTTTTCTTGTTTGAATAAGGTAAAAATGAGGTTTGTTCCGATTTCAATGCCGAGACACCCAAATCGGCGTTCTTAATTTTGTATTACATTGATATACATGGTATTTCAAGAATACAGAAATAAAAGTGTCGAAGTCAGGATAAATATGATATAGCGCAAAAAAATATACTTTTGTCTATGTTTTTTCCATCCGAAGTTGCTACTTTTGCCGTCAAATTTATTAACTTTATTTAATTTTCAGTTTTATGACAAATAACAAATTCAGATGGATGATTTGCGCCATGATGTGCGCAGCAATCTTCGCGGGATGCGGAGGAAACGGTGGAAGCAAACTCAAGAAAAACGAATACCTTGGCTCGCTACCGGGAATTTACGCCGACTACAAGGCAAAAACCAAGGCTTTTAAAGAAAAGTGGGAGAAAAAAGAGGCAAATGCGAAAAACATGAATCAGTTTGCCAAGTTGGCAGCGGAGTACGACAAAGAGGAAAAGGAATTAAAAGGGAAATTTAACGCCGACTGTGAGGAGGAGTTTAAGAAGATTACGGGTAAGGATATCCCTCTTTCTTTCAGCAAGGAACTGCTCAATTCGGATGCATTGTTCTATGATGTTTCTGCAACACCGCTGTATATCAACAAACAGTATTCGAACATGCCCTGTGTTAACTTTTCTTTTACAACAAAACACGACGTGGAAGTGCCTGCCAGAAAAGTCGGAGAAAGAGACGAGATGTACGCCGTTTATTACAGGCTCATTGCGTCAGACGGCTCAATGGTAGGATATCCGAGTACCGTGTCCGGTCTGATTGAACGGGATTTTAAACCCAAGTCCATCACAGCAGGAACGCCGTTGGTATATAAGCCGTGGTCGGAAGCAGAAGATATAATTTGCTATCTGTTTACCGGAGACAAACCGGAAACATTTGTGGAGTTCGCAGGTGTCGAGTTCATCACTAAAAGCGAATACGAAGAGGCTTTGGCACAAATGGGAAAATAGAGAATTATGTCAGGAAGAATATATCAAAATTCAGACGGTACGTACTTAGGAGCAAATGCTACGTCGTATGACACCGAGAGCGCGGCAGAAGCGTCTTTAAGGCATGCGGCGGCAGGTGCGGCAGGCGCAGCGGAAAGAGACAAAATATTGGGAAATTTCTTGGATTTTGCGGGGAAGGCTCTAATTATTATTCCGGTTTTAGGCGCCCTTGCATGTCTTTTTATGACGATTTTTGCCGGTTTGCGCGGTTTTATCATCTTGGCAAAGACATTTTGGCTATTTGATGTATGTGCATTAATAATCGCTTTTGTTGTGTATCTGGGGGCTATTCACGGGTTTTGGAAAAGTGTCGGCGGATTCAAAGGGATTTTACGAAAGGGTGTCATCGGTCCCGTTTTTTCTTTTCTTTCCCGTGTCGCGGTCTCTTTTCTAATAGGCGTAGTGGTATCTATTCCATTCTTTTGGCTTTCGTATAAATACTATTGCAGAAGCGATATGCACTTCGCTTCCTTGTATTCTGTTGATTACATACAAGCCCTTCCCGATGGAAAAGCCCCTGTGGTTTATGAGAAGCGATTCCAAAAAGGAAAAATCCTTGCAGAACCTTCTATTGGTGAAAAAGTAACGGTAAACGGTATCACCGTCGGACTTGCGCAGTTCAATATTACCACAGCCGACAGTGTAACCGGCTGGGTTGACCGCGCCGCTTTCCCCGAAGAGGCTGCCGAGATGCTTTCCATCAATATCAACGTTGACGGCTTCGACAGCGAAGACATAGCCATTGACCGCGAAGCCGAACGACTGATAGAACGCTATATGGATGTGAAAAAAACCGGTGGTGGTGCATACGTTGTAAATAAACAGTACACCATTTCACAAAACACCTTAAATCGCTCCATTCGGGTAAATGCACAAACACCGCTTATGGCAGTCGGACACGAAGCGTACAGAGACGGCGCGAAACCAACAGAAAGCGGCGCTATATTAACGCTCGAAAACATTTTGTATGCCGACGACTGTACGCTGGTCTATCTTACCGTAACCGACACAAAAGTGAGAGACCTGTACGGAACGTTCAACACAACGGCATGGAAAAAATCGCTCACGGTAACAGACCTCGAAACAGGCGAAAAATACCCGCTTTTGCAAGCCGACTACAAGCCGACGTGGAAATGGGAGCAGACAGGGAATAATTTTAAGTCGTCCATCGTCTTTTTCTTTCCGCCTTTCAAGTCGCGTCATTTTTCACTCACCCGCGAAGCCTCCCCGCTCCCTTCCGACAGTAAGGCAGGCTATGGCGGTATATTGGGCTGGATAGCAAAAATAACTTCGGGCGGCTCAACGGCGGAATATCTGGATTATAATTTCATGGACATAAAAGTCAAATAAAAATAGTACCTTTGCGTTTGTGATTTTTTAATAATGAATTATGAACACCGAATTAAAATCATTTGAAGAAATAAAACAACTGACCGACTACGGAATGGAATATTGGTCGGCTCGTGATTTGCAAAAGCCGCTTGGCTACGAAAAATGGGAAAATTTTTCAAAGGTCATAGACAAAGCAATGCTTGCTTGCGATACGGCAGGTTTTGATGTAAAAGAGCATTTTCCTTGCGTAAAGAAAACGATAGAAATGCCTGTCGGGGAACAGTTTGGTTCACGGGGTTTTCCTGACGTCAGGAAAACCCCACAAACCAAGGCTATTATCGACTACAAACTTTCTCGCTATGCCTGCTATTTGATAGTTCAAAACGGCGACCCGCGCAAAGAACAAATTGCCCTTGGACAAACCTATTTTGCCATTCAAACCTACCGACAGGAATTGAACGACAAATACAATCAACTTGCCGAAGACAAAAAACGATTGCTTTTGCGGGGTGACATAAAACAGATGAACCAACTTCTTGTCGAAGCCGCTAAAGGCGCAGGAATTATTTCAAACGAAGAATACGCCCTGTTTCAAAATCGCGGCTATCAGGGTTTATACGGCGGACTTTCGGTTGCCGACATTCATTACAGAAAACAACTTGCCGAAAAAGAAAAAATCTTGGATTTTATGGGCAGCGAAGAAATGATAGCCAATTTGTTCAGAATATCCCAAACGCAAAGCAAAATAACAAGAGAAAATATACAGAGCAAAGAACTTGCAAGTTATGCACATTTCACGGTTGGAAAAGAAGTCCGCGAGGCAATAATGCGGCTTGGCGGCGTAATGCCCGAAGATTTGCCAACCCCACAAAAAGGAATTATTGAACTCGAACGGGAAGCAATAAAAAAACTGAAAGAAAAAAATAAAGAAATAATGACAGATGAGTAAGAAATGACAAAAAGAAGATTAAACTTGAGGAATGTGGTTGCGATAGCAATCTGCCTCGCAGGATTTTTAACAATTACAGCATTATCAGGCTGTAAGAAAGAGAAAGAGTCAACCAATCCGTCCAACCCTGACGTTCCGCCGCTTATCAATGTGGAAAAGGGATTAAGTTATTCGGAAGTGTTGGAAAATTTAACTGCAAACGGTTATGTTCCTTCAGAGAAGACAGACAGCACCATCGTTTTCAAAGGTGCGGATTTGGACGGCATACACCCGTTAGCCGATTTTTTGACAGATTACGTCATCCATTCGTCAAAGCAGGTTACGTTTGCTTTTGATGAAGATGGATTGTATATGCTTCACATGGAAGGAAAAACGGAGGCAGATGCTATTCCGTATAAATTGAAAATGCAAAGTGTTGACGATTTCATGGAAGACGCAAAAGGTTTCGTAAGAGATCAATATGAGTCTCTGTACGTTAGTGGAATATCAAGAATGAATTGTGGCGCTATACACGCAAAGCAATTTACTTGCGGTATGAGTCATGTTATAGGCGCTTGGGATATATTGCGCCTTTCATTTGATGCAGGAAATATCTATCCATCATACTGGTGGTATGCTACCCCCGGCTATTTGGATGGCGGATTAGATTTGTACTTTTTACTTATTCCGAATAATAAACCGGGCGTGGAACCTGAAGAAACCTTAATTCTTGATTTTGAGTGTAGGATTTATTGGGCGGCAGTCCAGCGCGTAATTGGAGTGAATAACTATCCGTGTTGGCATTAATAATCTCGTGACTTCCTGCTGCTTGTCTATAAAATTCAAAATCGAACTTCTTCAACGAAGTTACTGTTTTTCTATAATTGCCGCGTATGCGATTTTCATCACACAAAAGGTGTTACACCTTTAGCGTGATGAAAATCAAAAAAAAGTTGTATCTTTGCAGCACGAATTTTAAAGATTATAAGTTATGGGTAATAATGTAAATCCTTTTCCGTCAATGAAATACATATCTAAAGAGTATTTCTGCGATAGAGAATATGAGTTAGAAATTTTGAAAAGAAGTGTGAAAAATGGCATAAATACAACTCTAATTTCAGCCAGAAGGCTAGGCAAATCAGCCTTAATTTACCGTGTTTTTGAAGATTTGGAAGAAGAAAATCATGCTTGTGTCTATGTGGATATTTACGATTGTGCCAAGTTGAAAGATTTTACGGAAGCCTTGGCACTGTCCATTTTCACTAAGTTTCCTCAAAAGCGCGGTATTGGTCGGCGTTTTTTTGATTTTCTGAAGAATTTACGCCCTGTCATCAGTTACGACAGGCTGACCGGACAGCCCGAAATAACTTTCGATTTTGCGCAACCCAAAGAGTATGAACACACTGTGCGCAATCTGTTACATTTCTTGGACAACCAACAAACGCAAGTCGTATTGGCAATAGACGAGTTTCAGCAAATAGCCGAGTTCCCCGAAAAAAATGTCGAAGCGCTCCTGCGAACGATTATCCAAACACTGAAAAACACGCAATTTATCTTCAGCGGAAGTAAGAAACACCTGATGCTCGAAATGTTTAACACCGCCAGCCGTCCGTTTTTTTCAAGTACGCAAACGATAGGATTGGTTGAACTTCAAGAAGATAGATACAAAGCGTTTATCCGGCAAAAGTTTGAAGAACGCAAACGCAGCATTGACGACGAAGCCATTGACTTTATCCTGTCGTGGACGCTCTCGCACACGTACTATACGCAAGTCATTTGCAACTCCGTCTTTGCGAGAGGGAAGAAAAAGGTAACCGTCGAACATGTAAAACAGGCGTGCGACGAGCAGTTAACCCTGAATCAGGTAAATTACATGCAGTATCGCAGCCTGCTGAGTCCGATTCAGTGGCAGTTGCTTGTTGCCATCGCCAAGGAGGGATTGGTAACGGAGCCGCAGGCACAGGCGTTCCTGCGAAAATATAAAATCGGGGCGGCATCGTCGGCGCAAAAGGCGTTGACGGCGCTGTTAGACAAGGAGATGGTTTTCTCCATCGAAACCATGGAAAAAACGGCTTATCGGGTGTATAACGTCTTCTTGATGCGCTGGTTGGAACGGGTATTTTGACCTTATACAACACTTTTACATAGTATCACTTTTACTAGCATCGGCTAAAACTCCTCCATGATCTGGTTGAGGTTCACCTTGGCACAGTCAAATTCGACGTCGTAACCTGATGCCGGTCTGGGGAAGTCGTCTTTGGGCATGTTGATGGTGGGGTCGTCATACACTTTTATCATAAAACGCGCCCAGATAGGTAGCGCCATGTGCGCACCCTGTCCGTAGGTGATGGAGCGGAAGTGGATGCTTCTAAACTCGGCGCCCGTCCAGACGCCGGTGGTGAGGTAGGGCGTCATGCCGATAAACCAGCCGTCGGAGTGGTTTTGGGTGGTTCCTGTTTTTCCGGCTATCGGATTTCTCAGATTATAACGGTATTGCAACCGGACGGAAGTACCGCCTTCGACAACGCCTTGCATGGTGCGCAACATGGTATAGGCTATCTCTTCGCTCATGGCTTCGGTGCGTTGCGGGACAAAGTTTTCTATGACGTTACCGTATTTGTCTTCGATGCGTTTGATAAAAATCGGTTCCACGTAAACGCCTTGGCTAGGATAGGTGTTGAAGGCGCCGACCATCTCGCACAGTGTGATATCCGGCGTTCCCAAGCAGATGGAGACGACCGGGTCTATGGGGCTGGTGATGCCCATTTTCCGTGTCAGGTTGATGACCGACTGCGGGGAGATCTCTTTCATCAGGTGGGCGGAAATCCAGTTGTCGGAGTTTGCCAAAGCCCATTTCAGGGTTACCATCTCGCCGATTCTGTCTTTGTTGGAGTTGGACGGCGCCCAGATGGTTCCGTCGTAGAGTTCTATGCTCGGCTGTATTTTGGGGATTTCGGAACAGGGCGTGTAACCTTTTTCCTGCATCGCCATTGTATAGACAAACGGCTTAAAGGTGGAGCCGACTTGCCGCGCCGCATACTTCACCTGGTCATATTTGAAATATCGGTAATCGGGACCGCCGACGTATGCTTTTACATAACCGGTATGCGGCTCCATCGCCATCAATCCCGACCTCAAAAACCAATAGTAGTATTTGATGGAATCCATGGGCGACATGACAGTATCTATGGGGTTGTTCCACGAGAAGACCCGCATCCGCACAGGGGTGTTGAAAGCGGTATCAATCTCCGTTTCGGTAGCGCCTGCTGCCAGCATCTCGCGGTAACGGTCGGAATTTTTCTTGGAACGCTCGTACAGATTTTCCCGATCTGCGTCGCTGATATTCGAAAAAGGGGCATTTTTTGTATCTTTCCAATGGTTGAAAAAAGTCGGTTGCAACTCCTCGCTCAGCCATTCTCTGACGGCTTCTTCGGCGTAGCGCTGCATTCGCGAATCTATGGTGGTGTAGATCTTCAAGCCGTCTTTGTAGATGTTGTAGTTTTCGCCGTCGGCTTTGGTGTGGTTTTCGCACCATTTTTTCAACTCCATCCGCAGATATTCCCGGAAATAGGGCGCCAAGCCGGCGTTTTGGTCTTGTATGGAGTAGGACGAGACGTCCAAGGGGAGCAACATCACGGAGTCGCATACCTCTCCGGTGATGAAACCATATTTTTTCATCTGCGAAAGCACCACATTGCGTCGTTGGAGCGACCTGTCGGGGTTTTGCACGGGGCTGTAGCGCGTGGGAGCGTTTAAAACGCCCACTAACAGCGCCGACTCTTCCATGTTCAACTCGCAAGGTTCTTTCCGGAAAAAGGTCTGCGCCGCCGATTTGATGCCGAATGCCTGACTGCCGAAGTCCATCGTGTTGAAATACATGGCGATGATCTCCTCTTTGGTGTAACTCCGTTCGACTTTCACCGCCGTTACCCACTCCTGAAACTTACGGATGACCAACTGCGTCTTGCTCAGTTTTCCGCGCGGGAAGAGGTTTTTCACCAACTGCTGGGTAACGGTCGAGGCGCCGCCTTTCTTATCGCCGACAGCCACGCCCTTCAACGCTCTGCCGAGCGCACGGATGTCAACGCCGCTGTGGTCGTAAAACCGGACGTCCTCCGTCGCTACCAACGCCAAAACCAAATAGGGCGACAGTTCGCTGTAATGAATGTTGGAGCGGTTCTCAAAATAGTACTTCCCCAGTAAAACGCCGTCAGCCGAATAGACCTCCGAAGCCAACATGCTCTTCGGATTTTCCAACTCCTCGAAAGTAGGCATCTCGCCAAATACTTCCCACTCGATACACGCAAAAAACAACACCACACACAACAAAAATATAGCAAAAGCGCTCCAAAACCGAATGAAAAACTTTTTGCTCAATTTTGCCGTCTTTTTCTTCTTTTTATTTTCCATAAACGACACTCTTTTATTCGATAAACGTGAAAAACATGATTTTATTTGTCATTTGCCCGTTTCCGATTAACTCACATTGCAGATATTATTTCGTATCTTTCTCATTTTCAAGTTAATTAATGAATCTTTATGAAAAAATTACCCGAAAAAATCGACTCTTTTGTACTAAAAATGCCATTTTTATCGGGGAAAACAGATCCGCTTCAGTACGACCTGTGCCAAAACTGCGCATCACGCTGTATTTTCCAGTGTGCTTATCCTCAAACTGAACGCCTCAGCCCGTCAATACGGCAACTTACTTCGCTGCTAATGATCCCACATCAACAACTTTAAGTCTGCTACGTTTTTAAACTCTTTTATTGTGATTACCATCGTCTTAATTTTTTTTTGCAGATGTACATGAAATTTTTCAATTAGAGGTAATGAGGTTTATGGTTAATTGACTCATTATCATCTACTGAGGTTGTTTTCTTGTTTGAATGAGGCGAAAATGAAGTTTGTTCCGATTTCAATGCCGCCCCCCCAATCGGCGTTCTTAATTTTGTATTACATTGATATA
Source organism: Bacteroidales bacterium (assembly GCA_009777825.1). Classification (GTDB taxonomy): domain Bacteria; phylum Bacteroidota; class Bacteroidia; order Bacteroidales; family WRLA01; genus WRLA01. Next base: position 19,137 of record WRLA01000011.1, on the reverse strand, counting down.
CAGTGAGTTTCAAAAACACAAAAATAAAAGCGTCGAAGTCAGTAGCGACCTCATCGTTCTTTTATCACCCCCACCGTATAGGCTTGTAGCAATCTTTTCAGGTCGTCGGCTTGTTTTCGCAGTTCGACGCCGATGTCAGTGTCGCCCACGCAGATGGGGTCGGGGGATATTTCAACGACGTCGCGCGATGAAATAATATCTTTTTCTTCTTCGATGGCTTGCGATTTTGAGCAGAAAGGTTCGTGTGAAACCAACACCAAACTGCTGGAGTTGTAGATGAGCGTGTATCCCGATATTCCTGTCTCTTTGCGATAGGGTTTGGACATGCCGCCGTCTATGGCGAAGAGTTTGCCGTTTGCTTTCACCGGTTTTTCGCCTTTGAGGAGTTTTACGGGGACGTGTCCGTTGATGATATGTGATTTTTCGGGGTCTAATCCGAACTCTTTTAAGATGAGTTTACAACTATCTTCGTTGTCGCGGAGTTTGAAGTAGGGGTTTTGCGCCTCTTTGTGCAGTCCTTCGTCGTCGGTCAGGTAGCGTTCAAAGGTCGCCATTTTCTTTTTTCCGAATAGGGGGGACGCGGGTCCGCACCAGAGGTACCAGCAATAGTCGTAGTCGGGTTGTAGGTCGGCGTCCGTTGACTTTCTGTTGACCCAGCAGCGGCGCACAGCGCGATCGAACTTGTCGCACAGCGCTTTTCCCGATACCAATCCGTCTTTGAAAGGAAACTCGTCGAAAGTGGTGGCGTCTTTCATGGGGATACAGCCGTGAAACAGCAGGTTGCTGTTGTAAACCAAATACATGCCGCCTTTGCCGATAAGGGCGCTGATGTGCATTTGTAACTTTTCGCAATTTAGGAATGTAAAACGAAGTTTGTCAATGACTTCCTGTTCTTCGTTAGAGAGTTTGTAAGGATTTTGAGGGTCAACGGTGGGAAAATATGAGTCTTTCAGCGGATAATCTTTTCCTTCAATATGGACGGTTTCGTTTTGAAAGTCAATTTTGTCTAAGAACATGCGGTTTTCCATTTTGAACTGCGGATTTCGTTGGATGACCTGTCCTTCCAACTTCCAACCGATGACGCTGATTGCCTTGTGCATCATGGTGGTGATGCGGACGCTGGTGTCGCGGTTTGTTTCGTCGCTGCTCGATTTTGGGATAAAACATGTGCAGGGGTCGTCGTTGTATTGCGTGAGGGCGAAAGTCAGCAGCGGTTTTAGGTTGATTCCGTAGGCGTCTTCCAGGGTGTCCAAGTTTTCGTAACGGGCAGAGAAACGGATGACTTCGGCGATGTGGGCGTCTATGCCGGAGGCGGCGCCAATCCAGATGATGTCGTGATTACCCCATTGAATATCAAAGGCATGATGGTTTAAGATGGTTTGCATCACTTTGGAGGCGTCGGGACCGCGGTCGAAGATGTCGCCGATGATGTGCAAACGGTCAATGAGCAGCCGTTGGATAAATGCGCAGATGGCAATGATAAAGTGAGACGCCCGCCGGATGGTTACGATGGACTGGATGATGCCGTCAATATAGTCGCTCTTTTTGCTGTTGGTCTCGTTGATGAGTTCGTCAATGATATAGGCGAAGTTGCTTGGCATGGCTTTTCTGACCTTCGATCGGGTGTATTTCTGAGCCGCCTCGCGGGCAACTTCCACCAACCGCAGCAGCGTTACATAGTACCATTCGTCGGTGTTAATCTTTTTCTTGTTGAGCGCGTCCAACTTCTCTTCGGGGTAGTAAATCAGCGTTGCCAACTGTGTTTTTTCCCGTTCTGCGATTTTTTTTCCAAAGACGTCGTCAATCTTACGGCGCACGACGCCCGAAGCGTTTCGTAGAATGTGGCTGAAAGTCTCATACTCGCCATGAATGTCGGTCAGGAAGTGTTCCGTGCCCTTGGGCAGGCGCAGGATGGCTTCCAAGTTGATAATTTCGGTACTCGCCGCCTGCGCGGTAGGAAAGCGCTGCGCCAAAAGGTCTAAAAACCGAAGTTCTTCCGTCGAAAAAGGTAATGGGGTCTCTGTCATGATGATTCGTATTCGTTTTAATTTCGGCAAAGGTACGAAAAAATCACCACTCCGTTTCCCGCATATCCCCGCACCTGCAAAACGTCCGGTGGAAGGCGAAACATTGCTCTAAGTGGTGCGGTGTGTGTCCTTTTACGTCCAAGTTGAGATAGTCGTGCAGCAGTTTTTTGTAGTCGGGGTGTGCGCAGTTTTCGATGATGGATTGTGCGCGTTGTATGGGCGACAGTCCTCTCAGGTCGGCGACGCCGTGTTCGGTAACGATGACTTTCACCGAGTGTTCGCTGTGGTCGGTATGCGTTACGGCGGGGACGATGGCGCTTATTTTTCCGCCTTTCGCCGTGGAGGGCGCGGTGAAGATGGAGAGACAGGAGTTGCGGCAAAAGTCAGCCGATCCGCCGATGCCGTTCATCATCGTGGTTCCCATGACGTGAGTGGAGTTGACGTTGCCGAAGATATCTGCCTCCAAAGCGGTGTTGACGGATATCAGACCAAGTCGGCGTGCTATCTCAGAACTGTTGGAAATCTCTTGCGGACGGAGAATGATTTTGTTTTTATAATGTTCCACGTCGGCATAGACTTTTTCCAACGCACTGCGGCTGAGGGTGAGCGAACATCCGCTGGCAAATTTGACCCGTCCCTGTTCCATCAACCCGATGACGGAGTCTTGGATGACCTCCGTATATACCTCAAAATCAGGAATATCGGGATGCGACCCCATCGCTTTTAAGACGGCGTTAGCGATGTTTCCAACGCCCGACTGTACAGGGAGAAACGATGCCGGAAAGCGTCCTTTTTTCATCTCGGAAGAGAGGAAGTTGGCTACATTGTTGCCGATTTTGTCTGTCAACGCGTCGGCAGGGACGAAGTCGCCTATTTCGTTGGGCAGGTTTGTCTCGACGATGCCGATGATTTTTTTTGGGTCAACCTGAATATACGGCAATCCGATACGGTCGGAGACGCGGTAAATGGGTATTTCCGTCGAAAAGGGTGGATTTTTGCACTCGTAAATGTCGTGTATTCCCGACAGCGCCTTCGGGTGGTAGGCATTGCGCTCAACGATGATGTGGTCAGCCAACTGCGCAATAGTCGGAGCGATGCCTACGGCGGAGGTGAGCGTTATTTTTCCGTCATTGGTTACGTCGCACGCCTCTATGATGGTGAATTTCGGCTTTGGCAAAAATCCCTGTCGCAGCAAACGCGGCAGTTCCGACAGGTGAAGGTCGAAATAGTGGATGTCGCGCTCGTTGATGGCGTTACGTATCTCCTTGGATGACTGGTAGGGCGATCGAAACGCGATGGCGTGTGCGCGTGTCAGCGCTCCGTCAATGGTGTCGCCCGTCGAGGCGCCGGCGAAAAGTCCTATTTTAAACGTGCGACCGTGCGCATGTTCCGCCTCCGCTCGTTGCGCCAAAGCCTGCGTTACCGCTTTCGGGCAGCCCGCCGCCGTGAAACCGCTACAGCCCACGACGTCGCCGTCGTTGATGAAAGCCGCCGCTTCTGCTGATGATATCGTCTTTATGTTCATAGTGCGGCAAAGGTACGGATTTAATTGAAAATTGAAAATTGAAAATTCAGAATTTCAAATTGTTGCAAAAATATCCCGATTAGGGTAAGGTGTACAAAATTTGAAAAAACATCATGCGGCTTTAAGTTTTTTATTTCTCATATTAACTTGATTTTCAATCAGTTTTTCTTTTTTTCCAACTTGTGATATCTGACATAAAAACGGACTCCAGACTTTGTTTGAAACCGAACTTTTCTCTCTTCTTTTATTACTAAGTCACACAGTATCAGCGGATACACCCTCAAGTAGTAATATGAACTACCTGATGCATTTCAAATTGTCGCAAGGGAATATTTTTGGGATTTTCTAAGTAAGGAGAAACCACATTACCCATTACATCATATTCCGTCTCTTAATCAGAAACTGCATCAGAATCTGGTCAAACCCTTGATTGATATCCGCTTCTGCGAAGTCAATCTGGTACTGTCCGCAGCGGATTTTCAGTTCGTTGACGAAGTCGCGCTGTTGTTGGCGGTAGGCTTCGCGTACTTCGTAGGGGGTGAGTTTCAGTTCTTGGGTGGTTTCGACGTCAATAAAGCGGGTGGGGACGTTTTTGAAGTCGAAGTCAATCTCCTTGGAGCGGTCAATGACGTGAAAGAGAATCACTTCGTGTTTGTTGTGGCAGAGGTGCTGCAAGGCTGAGAAGACCTCGTCGGGCGACTCGGATGTTTCGAACATGTCGGTAAAGATGATCACCAAAGAGCGACGGTGCGACTGTTCGGCGAGTTGGTGCAGGGCTGCTGCGGTGGCGGTGGTGCGTGCGCCGTCGGGACGACTTTGTGCCAACAGTTTTTCCAACTGCATGTAGAGAAAATGCTGGTGGGTGCTGTTGGAGCGGGCGTGCGTGGTAAATTCGATGACGTTCGAAAAGAGGCTCAACTGCGTGGCGTCGCGCTGTTTGTTCAGCATCACCATCAGCGCCGCTGCCGCATAGACCGAAAAGACAATCTTGGAGGGATTGTACGGGTCAATCTGCTCTCTGAGCGGGTAATACATTGACGATGAGTTGTCTATAATCAGATGACAGCGCAGGTTGGTCTCTTCCTCAAAGCGTTTGACGAAGAGTTTTTCGGTACGGGCGTAGAGTTTCCAGTCAATGTTACGGGTGGATTCGCCGGTGTTGTAAAGGCGGTGTTCGGCAAATTCTACGGAGAAACCGTGAAACGGACTTTTGTGAAGTCCGGTGATAAATCCTTCAACGATTTGCCGAGCCAAAAACTCTAACGAGGTATATGGCTGTATGACGGTACGGTTTATCGGCATAAGCAGCGAAAAAAGAGTGTTCTTACAGCAACTTTTCTAATTCGTCAACCAACGTTTGCTTCGGCTGGTCGCCGACGAGTTTTTGCACTGTTTCGCCGGATTTGATGTAGAGGATAGTCGGGATGTTGCGCACTCTGAATTGCGCCGTGATGCCCGGATTGCTGTCCACGTCAATTTTTCCGACAATCGCTTTCCCTTCATATTCCGTCGCCAGCGCGTCAATGGAAGGAGCAATCTTTCTGCACGGACCGCACCATTCTGCCCAAAAATCCAACACTACCGGAAGGGTTGACTGCATAACCACTTCGTCGAAATTCGTATCTGTTATTTGTAAAGCCATGATAAAATATTTTTATTGGTTATTATCTCTTTTACTTTCAAAGACTTAGTCTTGCTCTTCCGAGCGCAGTTTTTGAACGTAACGGGCTTTAATAAGTTGCTCGCGACGGATGATCGACGGCTTTGTGAACTTTTGCCTTGCACGCAATTCGCGCACAACGCCGGTTTTTTCAAATTTACGTTTCAACTTCTTTAAAGCTCTGTCAACGGTTTCGCCCTCTTTTACAGGTACAATGATCATAAAAATACTTCCTTTCGTTAATTATTAAATACTTCCTTTTCTTCTATCGAAAAAGGGGTGCAAAGGTACAATAAAATTTTTGAATTACAATATAGAAAAAAATTTGTCTCCATTCTCAATTATTTTTCGTACCTTTGCACCCGATTTACATGGTGATTGTAGCTCAGTTGGTTAGAGCGCCAGATTGTGGCTCTGGAGGTCGCGGGTTCGAGCCCCGTTTTTCACCCAAAACGTTATGATAAATAATTATAACACCTTATCCGCCATCGCGCCGTGCGACGGACGCTATCGGGAAAAGTGCGATGCATTGTCCGCTTTCTTCTCGGAAAGCGCTCTGATACGATACCGTTTAACCGTTGAAATAGAATACTTTATTGCTCTTCGCGAACTTCCGTTGCCGCAGTTGCAGGCGTTCGATAAAACAAAATATGCCGCACTGCGCCGACTGTACGAACATTTTCAACTTTCCGACGCAGAACGCATCAAAGAGATTGAAAAAACGACCAACCACGACGTGAAAGCCGTCGAATACCTGCTGAAAGAAAAGTTTGATGCGCTACAACTTTCTGATTATAAAGAATTTATCCACTTCGGACTGACGTCGCAAGACGTCAACAACACCGCCCTGCCGATGATGCTGCGGGATGCACACGAAAAAGTAATGTTGCCCGCACTGCTTCACGTCGTTGCGCTGCTGGAAGAGCGAGCCAAGATGTGGAAATCCATCCCCATGCCGGCGCACACGCACGGACAGCCTGCCTCGCCCACCAATCTCGGAAAAGAGATGTATGTCTTTGTGGAGCGTCTGAAAACACAAATCGCTTACTTCGAGACCATTCCCTACTCGGCAAAGTTTGGAGGCGCAACCGGAAATTTCAATGCACACCACGTCGCCTATCCCGAAATTGACTGGATACGTTTCAGTAACGATTTCGTTAACAATGTTTTAGGACTGTCGCGCTCGCAAACAACCACCCAGATAGAACATTACGACAACATGGCTGCCCGTTTCGATAACTGGCGGCGTATCAACACCATACTGCTGGATTTCTGCCGCGATATGTGGAGTTACATCTCGATGAACTATTTTAACCAAACCATCAAAGAGGGCGAAGTCGGATCGTCGGCGATGCCGCACAAGGTGAATCCCATTGATTTTGAAAACGCCGAAGGCAATATCGGCGTCGCAAACGCTCTGTTCAGCCATCTTTCCGAGAAACTGCCGCTGTCGCGCCTGCAACGCGACTTGACCGACAGCACTGTAACACGCATCATCGGCGTTCCCATGGCGCATACCTTGATTGCGTTGAAGTCACTCGAAAAAGGCGTTAACAAACTGTCCGTCAACGAAATAAAAATGTCGGACGAGCTGAACGATAACTGGGCTGTCGTCGCCGAAGCCATCCAAACCATCCTGCGGCGCGAAAACTATCCGCAACCCTACGAGGCGCTGAAAGCGCTAACTCGCAAAAATGAAAAAATCACCCAAAAAGCCATCTCCGACTTCATTGACACCCTAAACATAGACCCACATCTAAAACAAACGCTAAAAAACATATCTCCACATAATTATACGGGGATTTCACCGTTATAACAGAGATTTATTCATTTTTTAAACATAAAATCAGAAAAAGATTATGGACTTAAAAAAAATTTTAGCGGTTTCGGGACGTCCCGGTCTCTATCAATCCATCGGGCAGTCGCCGAGAGGAATCGTCGCCGAAAGCCTCTTAGACGGCAAAAAGGTAACGCTCTTTTCCCATGAACGCATCAGCGCCCTCGAAGAAATCTCCATCTTCACCCACGAAGACGACGTGAAACTGAAAGATGTCTTGAAAATCATCTTCCAGAAGTTGGAAGGGAAACCGGCGCTTTCCCCCAAATCGTCGGGTAACGAACTGCGGACTTTCATGGCTGAAATGCTCCCCGACTACGACGCAGAACGAGTTTACGACTCCGACATCAAACGACTTGTCAGTTGGTACAACCTGCTCCTTGAGAAAAACCTCGTTGACAACGAACCCGACGAAGAACAGGAAGCACAAGATGCTGACAACCAAGAAGATAAGTCCGCCGTGAAAGAAGAAACCAAAACGGAAAAAAAGCCCAAACCTCAACCTAAGTCGCCGACATCGAAAGCGTCAAAAGCAACGACGTCAGCCGCGCCCAAACCCACGCAACGGAAAACATCCCCACGAGCAAAGTAAAGTCGGCAACATAGAACCCTATCCATGGCGCGTTTTTCGGCAGCAACTATTTTCGCATCATTTCTTCTGTTCACCACGATAACGGCAGGTTATGCCCAGACCCAATATCCGGTGAACCTGAATAAAAAGTTGCTTTTGGAGATGGTCAACGACGCACGCAGCAAAGGATGCAGGTGCGGCAAGACCTATCACCCGCCCGCCCCGCCCGTGAAGTGGAACGAGAAATTGGAAAAAGCCGCCCAAAACCACAGCAACAACATGTACTCCAAGTCATTTTTCAGCCATATCGGAAAAGACGGCTCGACCGTCAGCAGCAGAGTTACCACCGTCAAATACGACTGGGTCATCTGCGCCGAAAATATCGGAATGCGGTACAAAACCGAACGCGCCGTCGTCCAAGCATGGATCAACAACCCAAGCCACTGCGAAAATATTATGAACGAACTTTTTACGGAAATGGGCGTCGCTATCAAAGGAGGGTACTGGACGATGGTGCTGGCGTTGCCACGATGAATATATATCCTGCTAATTCTTAAATTATGAAAATTTATTACTGAGCGTAGGTTGCTGAGCGTAGCCGAAGTATCATGGTTCAGACAATTTCCCTGTGCTGAAAAAAATATTCCGACAAAGGGAAAGTGCAATTTTTTACAAGGTAAAGCGTTTGTTCACTTTATTGACAATACTTTTATGTATAGAATTTTTATCACGTTATTATTTACTGTAATAATCAACTTCGCTACGGCACAGGAATCTCAGCCGGCGGGGACGCTGATTGACGGTGTGGCGGCTGTTGTCGGCAGGTCAACCATTTTATTTTCCGAGGTGGAGGTTCAATATCTTCAATACCGGAAGATGGAATCCTCGACGGTTTCGCCGCAAGAGGCAAAATGTACGTTGTTGGAAGATATGGTTTTTGGCAAGATGCTGTTAGACAAAGCCGAGTTCGACAGCCTGACGGTCAACGACAACCAACTGCAAAACGAGATGGAATACCGCCTACGCTATTTCGCCTCCCAGATAGGCTCTTTGGAGAAGTTGGAGGAGTTTTACGGCAAGCCGCTCGACGAAATCAAAGAAGAACTGCTGCAGTCCATCAAAGAGCAAAACATGGTGGAGATGGCGCGTAACGAGATAACAAAGGGAATCTCCATCACGCCATCGGAGGTGAAACGGCTTTTCAAAGAACTTCCCGCCGACAGCGTCCCGATGGTGAATTCGGAAGTTGTCGTGCAGGAGATTGTCAAACAGCCGAAAGTGGGTTTAGACCAAATCATTGAGCTCAAAGAACGTCTGCGCACTTTCCGTCAGCGAGTACTGAACGGGGAAAAGTTTGCGACGTTGGCGATTTTATACTCCGAAGACCCCGGCTCGGCAAACAAAGGCGGCGAGTTGGGCTTTTACGGACGCGGGGAACTCTATCCCGAATTTGAAACGGCAGCGTTTAAATTGGAACCCGGACAGGTGTCGGACGTGGTCGAAACCAAAGCCGGATACCATATAATAGAAATGATAGACCGACGGGGTGATTATCTCAACGTCCGCCATATCCTGTTGCGTCCGAAAGTATCGTTGGAAGATTTGGCGCAGGCGGCGCAGACATTGGACAGCATCGCCGGACTCATCAACAGCGGCGCTATCGCCATTGACGAAGCCGTGAAACAGTTTTCGGACGGCGACAACAAAATATCGGGCGGCTATTTGGTCAATCCCAACACCAACTCCGTCAAATGGCAACTCAACCAATTAGACCCCAAGCAACTGTACGTCATAGACAAACTGAAAGAGGGCGAGGTGTCGGCGGCAGTTCCTTTCGAGACGTCGGAAAGTTACCAAGCCTACCGCCTGCTCTACCTCAAATCCAAGACAGAACCCCACCGCGCCACCTTAGATACCGACTACGACGTGATTTTTAACTGGGCGCTCAATAAAAAGAAACAGGAAGCGCTGGAAAAATGGGTGAAAGAGCAACATAAAAACACCTATATCCACGTTGACGACCAATTTTTGAATTGTAATTTTAAAGTTTTAAATAAATAATAGACGAAATAACCTATTTCACCGTTAACTACCCATGAAACAGTATAAAGATGATGTAGAAGCCATTGCAGGCTTTTTAGAAAAGTATCAAGAGATTAAAAAAGAGATTGCGAAAGTCATTGTCGGACAAGACCAAGTCGTTGAGAATGTGTTAATTCCCATCTTCAGCCGCGGGCACGGTTTGCTGATAGGCGTTCCGGGATTGGCAAAGACGTTGCTCATTAGCACCATCAGCGAGGTGATGGGCTTGTCTTTCTCGCGCATACAGTTTACGCCCGACCTGATGCCCTCCGACATCGTCGGCTCGGAAATTTTGGACGAACACAAATCTTTCAAATACATCCAAGGACCCGTTTTCGCCAACATCCTGCTCGCCGACGAAATCAACCGCACACCGCCGAAAACGCAGTCGGCGTTGCTCGAAGCGATGCAGGAGCGCATCGTTACCGTCGCCGGAAAGCCCTATCCCCTACCCGACCCGTTCTTTGTCCTCTCCACCCAAAACCCGATAGAACAGGAAGGAACCTACCCGCTCCCCGAAGCGCAGTTAGACCGTTTCATGTTCAACATCATTTTGGACTATCCATCGTTTCAGGAGGAGGTTGACATTGTGAAATCCACGACGTCGCCCGGACAGCAAAAGCCGGGAATCGTGGTCTCACGCGAGGAGATTCTGTATTACCAAGAGTTGATTCGCCGCATCCCCGTCGCCGACAACCTCTACGAATACGCCGTCCGCTTAGCGTCGAAGACCCGTCCGGGAACCGCCGCCGCCCACGACTGGGCAAACCTCTACCTCAACTGGGGCGCCGGTCCGCGTGCTTCGCAGTTCCTCATCATCGGCGCCAAGTGCCACGCCGCCATCCACGGAAAATACTCACCCGACATCGAAAACATCAACGCCGTCGCCGACATCGTCCTGCGGCACCGCATCGTCCGCAACTTCAAAGCCGAAGCCGAAGGCGTCTCAGTGGAAGATATTATTGGGAAATTTATTAGTTCGAAATAGTTTTTTTACAATGAAAAACCTGATTAACATTAATCTCAGCCTATTGCTCTGCCTTACGAGCATAGCATTTTCAGTGCACGGACAGGATTCCGGCACTACCGACGAGGGCATAGTCATCAACGGCATCCGTTGGGCGACGCGCAATGTGGACATGCCCGGCACCTTTACGGCAAATCCCGAAGACGCCGGCATGTTTTACCAATGGAACCGCTACGCCGGATGGAGCAACAACGCCCCGCGCGTCAACTCCTACGGCGGCAACACATGGAACGGCGGCGAAGAACCGGGAGAGACCTGGATACAAGAGACCAACCCCTGTCCCGCCGGATGGCGCGTGCCGACAGAAGAAGAGTGGCGCAGTTTAGACAGCACCAGCAGTTCGTGGGGCAAAAAGAATGGCGTCAGCGGTCGCTTCTTCAACGCCAAAAACCCCATCTTCCTCCCCGCCGCCGGCAGCCGCTACTACAACGCCGGCACACTCTACGGCGTCGGCTCGACCGGATGTTACTGGAGTTGCACCATCAGCGGAACCAGCGCCTACAGCATGAACTTCGGCGGCACCACCGTCAACCCGAGCAGCGTCTCCAACAGAGCCTACGGCTTCTGCGTCCGGTGCGTGGCTGACGAATAAATGGTAGCACGCAGATGTGTTATTGAGCGCAGCCGAAACACACAGATGACACCGATTTTCGCAGATTTTAAGGTTGATTGATAATCAACGTAATATGTTCATTATGCCCATCCCATCAATCAAACAAATCACAGTTCAGACAATTATCGTTTCACCATCTTCCGCACCACCGCCCCCGTTTCCGTCGTTAGAGGGCTGTGTAGAAACTAATCTCACCCAAACAATGCAAATAAATAATGGTGAGACAATGATTAGTGACTTTTTTTAGTGTTTTTAATATTTTCTATTGAATATAAAATGTTGACAATCAAAATTTTATAATGATTTCTATCGCAAATGTGAATTTTTTTGCAAAAAAATAAAAAGTTTGCTGTTTGTATTGAAAAATGTTTTACCTTTGCAAAAAATCTTTTTTAAAGATGAAAAGAAAAGGTTTATTATCGGTTTTTGCCTTATTTGGCATCGTCTCTTTATCATGGGCGCAAAATACCATCGTCAATCCCAATAGTTCATGGGCAACGTTACGTTATGGCTTTGGTTATGAAGGTACCATCTGTAATGTGGAGACAGAATATGTTTTTTTTGATGGCGAATCAGTTGTAGATGGAAAAACTTATAAACAAGTTTATGCCTGCTACGACGAATTACATCAGTACGCGTATTATAGCGGATTAATGCGGGAAGAAAATCAAAAAACATATTTTATTTCTATATACTCAGATGTAGAATGTTTAATGTATGATTTTTCGTTGGAAGAAGGGACGAGTTTTGAATATGAGGACTATTATAAATTTATGGGGGTTCCATCGCCACCAATTCTGCTATATGTTAACGCTGTTGATTACGTAGAAATTAATGGAGAGATGAAGAAGTGCATTCAATTAGTATTGGATGATTATCATGATTATATAGTGGACACATGGATAGAAGGAATAGGCAGCATGAGGGGCATCTTGTATCCATGTTATACTTATTTTTTAGCCGGCGTTGTTAGAACTTTTCTGTGTTTTTTCCAAGATGAAGAATTAATTTACAAAAACACCGAATATGAGAAATGCTATTACGACAATATAGAAGACCTTTTTCCCCGAACCCTCGCACCGGATAAAGTATGGCATATTGAATACGGCTATCCTTGTCCCGAAGGTGAAGGAATAGGGTGTCATTGCTTCGCCGGTATTCAAACGATAAAGATAGGCGATATTACAACTTTTCATGGAATTGAATATTATGAGTTGCTCACCGACACTCCGAATCCGGAATGGGAAGTGATAACTTATGTAAGAGAAAAAGATAGAAGAATGTATTTTTATGTAGAAAGTTGCGATAAAGAGTATGAGATGTATGATTTCAATCGTCAGCCCGGTTATAATATTTCCTATATAGATCCGCTATATCCGTTTTCGCTTTTTAACCTCGATAATCCTTGCGAATTGACCGAAGAAGATTTGGATCTCCATAAATATTTTTTCACCGGAGAAAAAATCATCGAATATGACGGCGTGAAGAGAAAATGGCTGCAATTGGATCATCAGTGGCCCTCTGATCAATATGATATTTGGGTGGAAGGGATCGGCAGCATGAGAGGTATTACGTATCAGGTTACGCAGCAACTAACAGAAGTGCACCAACTAAAAGATTGTTACGAAGCAGGTGAATTGATTTTTGTAAACGAAGAACCCCAATATTGCTGGGTTGCGGCTACGGATTGCGAAGCCGTCAATGATTTAACTGCCGAAACCTGCAATCCCGATTGTGTTTTGCTTACATGGAGCAAACCGGAAAGCGATTTGCAGATAGAAGGATATCGTGTTTTTCGCAACGAGCAACCATTAAACGAAGATTTATTAACCGTTACTAACTATATTGACGACAACCTGCCCGATGGAATTTACGAATATTGTGTTATCGCATATTATACGAATGGCTGCATATCAGAGACTTCAAACTGCGTAACAGAAATGATAAATGTCGAAGAAAGTTGCGAAGCCGTCAATGATTTAACTGCCGAAACCTGCAATCCTGATTGCGTTTTGCTTACATGGAGCAAACCGGAAAGCGATTTGCAGATAGAGGGGTATCGTGTTTTTCGCAACGAACAACCATTAAACGAAGAATTATTAACCGTTACCACCTATGTTGACGAAAACCTGCCCGATGGGATTTACGAATATTGTGTGATTGCATATTATACAAATGGCTGCATATCAGAGACTTCAAACTGTGTAACAGAACAAATTACAGTTTCAATAGATGATTTTCAGAATAATGTGGTTCATGTCTTTAATGATGGAAACAATATGTTGCATATTGTTAATGCAAAGGGAATTTCATTTATAATGTATGACTTATTAGGAAAAAATGTGAAATTTATTTTGCCTGAAAACGATCATGTAATATTAAATCTCTCTTACTTGCCCAAAGGATTGTATGTAGTAGTTAATCAAATTAAAAGTTTAACCTTTAAAATAATTATAAGGTAACTATTCAGTCCTAACAAAAGGAATGATCGCCAATGTTTCCATCACATTTTTGGTATTTTTGATGGTTGTATCAATAACAGACCGGATGACGGCAAAAGCCTTAGCTCCTTCATCAGAGCGGAACAGCCCTGATATTTTTTGTTTAACTTTGAACGTTCGTACAGCTCTTTCGGAAGCATTATTATAGGTGTGGGTAATTCATCTATACAAGACCATTCCATAAGAATGTATCAGGGAGGGGCGCTGCAACCGGCAGGGAACCGATTCATTCAAAATCAGCCCCCAAGTGTAAATATCGCCAATAATTCAAACTATAGAATCTATTACTACTATAACGCTTTGGCGCCGGAAGAAGATCCGTTTTATGTTACCGGACAGGTAATCAAATCTCCGGTAAGCATCTCCTCCGAATGTTCGGGCAGAGGCGGCAGAGGTTTCAACAACGCCTTAGCCCAATATGACGAATGGAATATGGAATATGAATCCTGGCTTACCAAACTTCTTGCCACCGAAGTCGGAAGCGAAGAATACCATATTATATTAGGCGAGGTCTCATACTACAGTGCGCTGAAAGACAATTATTTCAACTCGATTGTGGTTGCAGCCATGAATGATGGCGAAAAAGGAGAAAATCTTCGCTACCTGTTTTCATATCGCGGCAACTACACCGACCACCTCTCCATCGTCGAAACCTACCTTGCTGAAAGCCGCTATGAAGAAGCATTGGCAACATTAGCAACGATGTATCACCAATTTGAGATTTCCGAAGAGCAAATCCTCGAATTGCAAGGCATGGCGACCTATATCAACTGGCTGCAACGGTTGGAAGCAGAGGAAAACACCATCTATTCACTGTCCGACAACGAGATAGAGTATTTAGTCAACTACGTCGAAACCAACACCGGACGCGGCACGGTATTTGCGAAAAATATCCTATGCGTCTTGTACGACATCTGCCTCGAAGACGAAAATCCGATACCCACCGACCCGAAAGATCAAACCGAAGAGCCGACCGTCACCACTCCTCTACCTATTAATAATAGTGAGTTGCTCGACAGAATCTCGGTTACTCCCAATCCCACCACAGGGGAGTTGAGAGTGGAGAGTGGAGCGTTGAGAGTGGAGAGTGTTGATGTTTTTGATGTTTTCGGCAGAAATGTCTCACGTCTCACATCGCATATCCCACATCCCCTATCCATTGACCTCTCGCATTTGCCATCGGGCATCTATTTTGTACGGATAACGACGGAAACAGGGACGGTAGTGCGGAAAGTTGTGAAGCAGTAACTCCGCGTTCCGATAGATGTGGAAAGGTAATTTCCCATCCGGCAATTAAAAAACCATCCGGCAGGTTTCTGCCGGATTTTTTTGTGAACTTTGAAAAATGAAATGCAACGCCCCCATCCTGCGTCATGCTGAACTTGTTTCAGCATCCTATAACACGGACTTTCACCAAAATTATCAGTGAAAAATCCGTGTTATCGGTGTCATCTGCGTGCTAAATTCCTACCGCCGCAGGCGTTTATCCCACTTTATCAACCCCAGTTCACATCCCGCATCCGCACATACTGTTTGTAGCGCCATTGGGCGTTTTCCTGTGCGGCTTGGAAGAGTTCTTGGGCTTCTTTGGGGAAGAGCGTTTTCAGGGAGTTATAGCGGACTTCGCCGTCTATAAATTCGGGGAATTTGCTCCAATCGGGTTCTTTGCTGTCGAGTTCGAATGGATTTTTTCCTTCTTCGGCTAAGAGCGGGTTGTAGCGGTAGAGTTGCCAGTAACCGCACTCTACGGCGCGTTTGGTTTCGTCTTGGGTTTTGCCCATGCCGGCTTTCAGTCCGTGGCTGATGCAAGGCGCGTATGCGATGATGAGCGACGGTCCCGGATAGGCTTCCGCTTCGCGGATGGCTTTCAGGTATTGCGCCTGGTTGGCGCCCATGCCCACTTGTGCCACATAGACATAGCCGTAGGTCATCGCCATAGCGCCGAGGTCTTTTTTGCGGATGCGTTTGCCGGCGGCGGCGAATTTGGCGATGGCGCCGACGGGCGTTGCTTTCGACGCTTGTCCGCCGGTGTTGGAATAGACTTCGGTGTCCATGACCAAGATATTGACGTCTTCGCCGGTAGCCAGCACGTGGTCTAATCCGCCGTATCCGATGTCGTAAGCCCAGCCATCGCCTCCGAAGATCCACTGCGACTTTTTCACCAAATATTGACGAAGGTCATATATCTGTTGGCAGTAGGTGCAGGTGCATTTTTCGATCATCGGGACGATTTTGTCGGTCAGTTCCTGTGTTTTGGCGCCGTCGTTTTTGTTGGCGATCCACTCTCTGAACAAGCCTTTGAGTTCGTCGCCGCATTTGTCGCACGATTGCGCTTCAGTCATGATTTTTTCTAAGCGGTTGCGCATTTGTCCTACGCCGAGCGCCATTCCCAAGCCATATTCGGCGTTGTCTTCAAAGAGCGAATTTGCCCAGATTGGACCTTTGCCCTCTTTATTCGCCGTATAAGGCGTTGAAGGACAAGAGCCTCCGTAGATGGAAGAGCATCCGGTGGCATTGGCTATCATCATTCTTTCGCCGAAGAGTTGGGTGATTAACTTGATGTAAGGTGTTTCACCGCAACCGGCACAGGCGCCGGAAAACTCAAAGAACGGTTGAGCGAACTGACTGTTTTTCACGTTCTTGTCGCGTCCTACCAAGTGCGATTTATAACTGACGTTCTGCGTCATATAGTCCCAGTTGACTTGTTCGCCCATTTGGCTTTCCAAGTATTTCATTTCTAATGCTTTTGTCTTTGCGGGGCAGACGTCGGCGCAGTTGCCGCATCCGGTGCAATCCAAAGGATCAACCTGAATCCGGAATTGCAATCCTTCCAACTCTCTGCCGTTGGCTTTCAGCGTCTTAATTCCTTTCGGAGCGTTTGCCAACTCTTTTTCATCCAACAAGAACGGACGAATGACAGCGTGAGGACAAACATAAGCGCACTGATTACACTGTATGCAGTTTTCGGCAATCCAGCAGGGGGTATGGGTGGCGATGCCGCGTTTTTCGAACTGCGACGTTCCGGGAATCCACGTTCCGTCTTCACGTCCGACGAAAGTGCTTACCGGGAGTTCGTCGCCTTGTTGCGCGTTGATGACGTCCACCACATCGGTGATAAATGCCGGAGCGTCGGGATTGGCGATAAAACGGATTTTCTCTACTTTAATGTCTTTCCACTCTGTCGGGATGGCGATTTGTTTCACTTCGCCTCCGCGGTCGATGGCGGCATGGTTCATGTCCAAAATGTTTTTTCCTTTGCTGCCGTAACTCTTAACGACGGCTTTTTTCATCTCTTTCACAGCGGTATCGTAGGGGATGACGTTGGAAATTTTGAAAAATGCCGACTGTAAAATGGTATTAGTACGGTTGCCCAAACCGAGTTCTTCGGCGATGCCGGTGGCATTGATGATATACATTTTAATATCGTTGGCTGCCAAATATTGTTTTACGTGGTCGGGCAGTTGGTTTTTGGTCTCTTCTTCCGACCAGATGGAGTTGAGCAGGAACGATCCGCCCTTTTTCAGTCCTTTAATAAGATGGTATTTATTCAGATAAGCCGGAACATGGCAGGCTACGAAGTCGGGCATGTTGACCAAATAAGGCGCACGGATCGGACTGTCGCCAAAACGGAGGTGCGAGCAGGTGAAGCCGCCCGATTTCTTGCTGTCGTAGGCAAAATAGGCTTGGCTGTATTTGTCGGTGTTGTCGCCGATGATTTTGATGGAGTTTTTGTTGGCTCCGACGGTTCCGTCGGCTCCTACGCCGAAAAACTTGGCTTCGAAGGTGCCTTTGGGCAAGATGCTGATTTCCGGCAGTAGCGGTAACGACTTGAAGGTTACGTCGTCCACGATGCTGACGGTAAATTGGTTTTTCGGTTCGGCAGTTTTCATGTTGTCGAAAACGGCGACCATGTGCGCCGGCGTGGTGTCTTTTGACGAGAGTCCGTAACGTCCGCCGACGATGACCGGGGCGTTCTTTTTACCGTTAAACAGTTCAACGATGTCCAAATAGAGCGGGTCGCCGTTGGCGCCGGGTTCTTTGGTGCGGTCGAGGACGGTGATTTTCTTCACCGACTTCGGCAATACGTCGAAGAAGTATTTTGCGGAGAAGGGACGGTAGAGATGTACGGTCAGGACGCCGATTTTTTCACCTTTTGCTATCAGATGGTCAACAGTGTCTTTTAAGGTTTCGGTGATCGACCCCATGGCGATGACGATGTTTTCGGCATCGGCGGCTCCGTAGTAGGTGAACGGTTTGTATTGGCGACCGGTCAACTTGCTGATTTGTTGCATGTAGTCGTTGACGATGTCGGGGATGGCGTCGTAGAATTTGTTGGCAGCTTCGCGTGCCTGGAAGAAGACGTCGGGGTTTTGCGCCATTCCGCGTGTTACGGGATGTTCGGGGTTGAGGGCGTCTTCACGGAACGCCTGCAGCGCTTTTTGGTCGAGTAGCGGCAGGATGTCTTCGTTGGTGAAGGCTTCTATCTTTTGAATTTCGTGCGACGTGCGGAAGCCGTCGAAGAAGTGACAGAACGGAATGCGTCCTTTCAGCGCGGAGAGGTGTGCTACGCCTGCCAAGTCCATCACCTCCTGCACGGAGCCGGAAGCTAAGAAGGCAAATCCCGTCTGACGGGTGGCATAGATGTCGGAATGGTCGCCGAAGATGGAGAGCGCCTGTGTTGCTATGGTGCGCGCACTTACGTGAAATACGGCAGGCAACAACTCGCCCGCCATTTTGTACATGTTGGGAATCATCAACAGCAGTCCTTGTGATGCTGTGAAAGTGGTGGTCAGCGCGCCGGCTTGCAGCGAGCCGTGTACCGCTCCCGCAGCGCCCGCCTCCGATTGCATCTCAACGACTTTCACCGTCTCTCCGAAGAGGTTTTTACGACCTTTTGCCGCCCATTCGTCCACGTTTTCAGCCATGTTCGACGAGGGGGTGATGGGATAGATGGCGGCTACTTCGCTAAACATATACGCCATGTGTGACGCAGCTTCGTTGCCATCACATACTAAGAAATTCTTTTTTTTATCCATAATCCAAAAATATTATATTTATAATCAATGATTTACTAAAAGTTCAAATGATAGTGCAAAGGTAGAAAAATATTTGAGAATGGGAAAAGGGGGAAAAAAAGGGTGTATGGCAAATTGCATAGGGAGAAAGACGAAATGAATGACGGCGCTTTGAGGGTGAGATTCCTCGCTTCGCTCGGAATGACAATGTTCGCTTTGGGAGAGAGAGGGGGGGTAGAAGGGCGGCGGCGGCGCCGCCGCCCTTCTACCCCCCCTCTC
>WRLA01000010.1 GCA_009777825.1 Bacteroidales bacterium | reverse complement strand
ACGAATTTGTGAACTGGACAGACCTCGACGGCACAATCGTCTCTACCGACCCGCTGTACAAGTTTATCGTTGGCGACAACCTGATTTTGTTTGCTAACTTTGAGGTTAAAACATTCCAAATCACCGTGTTACCCAATCCGCCAGACGGTGGAACAGTCTCCGGCGGCGGTATCTATGATTGCAGAGAAACCGTTATCGTGAAGGCATTCCCCGAACCCTGCTACACCTTCGTCAACTGGACGCTCAACGGCGTTGTGGTTTCATGGGACGCTTTCTATGCGTTTGACGTAGAAGAATCTTGCACTTTAATTGCGAATTTCGAACTGTCGTATTTCGACGTTACCGTAGAAGCAGACCAACCAACACCAAATGGTGGTCAAGTCTTCGTTGAAATACCGGCAACAAACATCCCCTGCAAAGCATCCAAAACGGTACATGCTTTCCCCGACGACGGCTACCATTTTATCAATTGGACAGTAGATGGCGATGAAGTTTCTACCAATGCGTCTTACACATTTATAGTAGAAAAATCCACTCATCTGGTAGCACATTTTGAGAAAGACACCTACGATATCATCCTTTTGGCAAACCCGCCCGACGGCGCAACAATGCTCATCGGCGCAGGTACCTACGAGGCAGGCGACAATATCACCGTCGAAGCCATCGCCCACCCGTGCTACAACTTTGTTGATTGGACGGAAAACGGAAATACGGTTTGGCTCAACCCGCAATACCCGTTCACCGTAACAAAATCACGTACTTTGGTTGCAAACTTCGAGATTATACTCTACGACGTCGCCCTGTCGGTAGATTCGCCAAACACCGGCGAAGTTACCGGCGACGGCACCGGACTCCCCTGCGGCGACAGCATCACCATCACGGCTATCCCCGACGAATGTTACACCTTCGTCGAATGGACGGAAAACGGTAATTTCGTCTCCAACGAAAATCCTTATACCTTTGTACTTGAAGAAGACCGCGATATTGTGGCGCACTTTACGATAAGATATTGCAATATTACGGTATCTGTAGATCCGGAAGTCGGCGACAATGACGCTACCGGCGGCGCTACCGGCATCCTCTGCGGCGAAACCATCACCGTAACCGCCATCGCCGACACCTGCTTCACCTTCCTCTACTGGACAGAAGACGGCGTTATAGTCTCCTACGACGCCGAATACACCTTTGTAGTACTCGAAGACCGCGATTTGGTCGCCAACTTTGCACAGAAAACCTTCGCCATCACCCTGTTGAGAAATCCACCGGCAGGCGGCGACGTCGAGGGCGGCGGCAATCAACTCTGCGGAGAAATCATCACGGTAACAGCAATCCCCGACGACTGTTTTACTTTCATCAACTGGACGGAAGATGGTGTACCGGTTTGCTACACCACTGATTATGAATTTTTGGTAACCGAACCGCGCACCCTCGTCGCTAACTTTGAACAGAAAACTTTCAATGTTACCGTCTTCGCCAATCCGCCAACCGGTGGCACAGCCCTCCAAAACTACACCGATGCCCCCTGCGGAGATCCCGTCATCGTCATAGCAATCCCCGCTGAAGGCTATCAATTCGATAACTGGACGGAAAATGGCGTTCCGGTTTCTAATCTTGATCACTATTCATTTGACATAAAATCATCCCGCGTTTTGGTCGCCAATTTCACCATACAATCGTTCGATATCACCGTCATAGCAGATCCGCCGATAGGCGGCACAGTTACCGGCGGCGGATTTTACGATAACAACGAAGAAGCCACCGTAAAAGCAACTCCCAATCCGCACTACATGTTTATCAACTGGACGGAAAATGGTATGCCGGTTTCTCCGGATTCCATTTACACGTTCACCGTAACGCAATCCCGTACTTTGGTAGCACATTTCGATAGCATCTTCTATACCGTCATCACCGATGTCAACGACCCGAACTATGGCTTTACCGAAGGCGACGGCGTCTATGGGGAAGACGAAAGCGTAACCGTCGTGGCGACCACCACGAGTTGCTATCGCTTCGCCCACTGGACAATAGACGACGACATCGTCTCACTCGACCCGATATACACCTTCACCGTTACGAAAGACGTAACCGTCGTCGCTAACTTCTACGCACTCGACTTCGACACCTACGCACCCACCCTCTGGAACAACACCTTTATGCTCAACCTCAGGAAGTTAGCGGAAGAACATTACATCGTAACCGGCTGTATCTGGTACAAAAACGGCAACATAGAACCCACCACACGCACCATAGACGAATTCAGTTACTCGGCAGGTCCTGCCATCACCGACCTCCTTGAATTGGCGCCGACATGGTACATGTTCGAACTGCTCACCAGCAGCCACGGACCGCTCTGCTCTACGCATAAGGCACTCGACTACAACCCACTCTCCAACCCGCCCAGTGGTGACTTAGTCATCTATCCCAACCCCGTGATTTCGGGCAATACGTTCACCGTCGAAGGCGTCGTAGAAGGGTGTACTGTGCAGGTCTTCAACCAGTATGGCATGTGCGTGCGCAGCGTCATCGCTACCAAAAACCCCATCACGCTCACACTTAGCAACGTGCAGCCGGGGACTTATGTGATACAGGCGAATGGGAAAGAAGGGAAAGTAGTGGTGATTCCGTAGAAATTCGTACCTTTGCAGCATGAAATCACTGAAATTATTTATCATACTGCTTTTATTCGCCGGACGCGGCATAGCGGCGAAACTCGAAGTATCCGTTTTCAGGCTCAATGAAGACGATCCGACGGCTCTGCATCAAAAACGTTTTAACGACAAGCGGCAAGTGTGTGCATTGGTCAAGTTGAAGATGTCGGTGGCGAATCTCAAGGTCAAAGCCGACCCTGCCATCACGGCGAGTATTGCGCAACCGGACGGTTCGTATTTTCTGTATGTCTCGCCGACGACCATAGATTTCACTTTTGAGGCGCCGGGGTTTGAGAGGCTCAAATATCAGACGCCGTCGTTTTTGCAATCGGCGCGGGTGTATGAGATGGAGGTCGTCGTGGGCGATTCGTCTGAAAGCAAAGGGAGCATCTATATCAGATGCAATCCGGCGGCGGAGATTTTCCTCGACGATGTTTCACAAGGGATGTCGCCCCGTTTCCTGACAGGACTGACAACAGGCGAGTATAAAGTGCGACTGAGCGCCGCCGACCATAAAGATTACGTCAACAACAAAGTGGTGGTCGAGGCGGATAAAACGACCGACCTCGTCATCACCCTGACCTCGTTAACGGCAAAGCCAGCGGATATGCAGACATCCTCACGCCTTGCCCGCCAATCAACAAAACCGGTAAAGGTGAAAAAGGAACGTGATCCGCAAGACAACGGATGGTTCGCCGGATTCAGTTTCGGAGCGGTTTTTCCCAACAACTACCCCGCCAACTATTACAACGGAAGTCCCCAAAACAGAAACAGTTTCAACCGCATCTTCGAAACCTATCCGGGCTATACCACCAGCGCTTATAACGACATCAAAGAGGCCATCGGATCTTATGATTTTGACACCACAAACATCGGATTTTCGGAAAATATGGCTTATAATGCAGCCGCCAACTTTGGTCTTTATACCGGATTCACCTTTTTAAAGATGAACCGTATCTATATCTCTTTCGACTACCATCACCTAAAAACCAATGGAGCGCTGATATTCTATTACATACAGGAGACGCCCGGTAACAAAGACAACTACTACGACAAAAGTAGCGTGCATGGCACGGAAAACCGGTTTCACATCAACCTTTTGTACAGCAGAGAGTTCCGCGCGGGGGAATATACGAATTGGTATCTCTTTGGCGGGTTCAACCTGAACAATATCGTCGTGAAAGAGAATTATGTCAACATCCCTGTTCTCGGCGATTCGCAGCGTCCGCCATTGAAATATAACATCAAATATGTCTATTACGACAAAACCGGCGCGGCTTATACCGATTACGTGGAGGGCGGCGTTGGTTTCGGCGCTACGGCGGGCATCGGCTTACGGCTTTTGTTCAGCAACCGTTTCTCTATTGACCCGGAACTGCAGTTTTTCTACTCCAGCGCCCATTTAGAAGGCTACGAGGAGTATAAACCGAGTTTGCAGTTGAACCTGCGCATCAATCTGTTTACGGGATGGATAGGGAAAGGACATCGAGAGGAATAGCCAATAGATCTTTAACACTCTCCCGCAAAACCGGATGCACCCTATCCGGCATAATCTCAGCGAGCGGTAGTAGAACAAAATGCCGCTCGTGAAGCCGTGGATGCGGAACGGTGAGCGTCGGCGTATTGATGATGTCGTCGTTAAAGAACAGAATGTCAATATCCATAGTACGTGAACTATAACCACTTCCACTGCGTATGCGCCCCATGATATTTTCTATCTCCTGCGCCTCCCGCAACACTACCTCCGGCGACAGCGCCGTCTCCGCCACGACGACAGCGTTTAAAAAGCGATGCTCCGCCTCAAATCCCCACGGCTCGCTCTCGTAAACGGATGAACGTTGTTTGATTTTGCCTATCCGTTCTTCGATATAGTCAAGCGCTCGCCGGATGTTTTCCATGCGGTTGCCTAAGTTTCCGCCGATTGATAATGTAACGTTATTCATATCTTATTGTTCTAAATAACGAAACTTGCCTTATAATTGTTGTTTATCTAATCACTGAAACATGTGGTAATGGTACAAAAAACATTGATTCCGTCGGGTTTATAGACGGGATTGGGGTTGATACGCTAAATAAACCGAAAGTTCTTTCCCGGAAAATAAGCCTCCGCCCCGAGCATCTCTTCGATGCGGAGCAGTTGGTTGTATTTGCAGATGCGGTCGGTGCGACTGGCGGAGCCGGTTTTTATCTGACCGGTGTTGAGCGCTACGGCGAGGTCGGCGATGGTGGTATCTTCGGTCTCGCCCGAACGGTGGCTCATGACGGAGGTGTAACTGTTTTTGGTAGCCAAGTTCACCGCGTTGATGGTCTCTGTGAGCGTTCCTATCTGGTTGACCTTGATGAGGATGGAGTTGGCAATCTTCTTCTCGATGCCTTCCGCCAGACGGTTCACGTTGGTAACAAAGAGGTCGTCGCCCACAAGTTGTATCTTGTTGCCCAGACGCTCGGTCATCGTTTTCCAGCCGTTCCAGTCATCTTCCGCCATGCCGTCTTCGATGGAGACGATGGGGTAATTTTTCGCCCAGTCAGCCCAGTAGGAGACCATCTGGTCAGGTGTCAGTTTCTCACCGGTTGACCATTTCAGGTGGTACATGTTCTCTTCGGGGATATAGAACTCGGACGCTGCCGGGTCTAAGGCAATATAAATATCTTCGCCGGCTCTGTAGCCCGCTTTTTCGATGGCTTGCAGGATATATTTCAGCGCGTCTTCATTGGATTTCAAGTCGGGCGCAAAGCCGCCTTCGTCGCCCACATTGGTCGAGAAGCCCTCTTTTTTCAATACCGCTTTTAGGTGATGAAACACTTCCGCTCCCATGCGCAACGCCTCCGCAAACGAGGGAGCACCAAACGGCATGATCATAAACTCTTGGAAGTCAACGCGATTGTCGGCGTGCGAACCACCGTTGATGATGTTCATCATGGGAACGGGCAACGTGTTGGCGCTGACGCCTCCGATGTAACGATACAACGGCATCCCGAACTCCAACGCCGCCGCCTTAGCGCACGCCAAAGAGACGCCCAGGATGGCATTAGCGCCCAAGATGGATTTGTTGGACGTGCCGTCGAGTTCTAACAGGGTGCGGTCAATGGTCACCTGATCCTCAACGCTCATGCCTATCAAAGCCTCTTGGATGGTGTTGTTAACATTGTCAACTGCCTGTACAACACCTTTTCCCAGATACAGTTGTTTATGATAATCACGAAGTTCTACCGCCTCGTGAACGCCTGTCGAAGCGCCCGATGGAACAGCGGCGCGACCCAAAGCGGCATCTTCGGTATATACATCTACTTCTACTGTCGGGTTCCCCCGCGAATCAAGAATTTGTCTTGAATGAATTGCAACAATTTGACTCATAGTTCAATATGATTTACTGGTTTTTAAATTTTTAAAGGGTGCAAAGGTATGAAAAAAAATCGTACCTTTGCACCATATAAATCACAATAATTTATCATGGAAAATTACATTCGTTTTGATTGGGCAATAAAGCGGTTGTTAAGAAATAAAGCCGATTTTGATGTGGTGAATGGTTTTTTGAGTTGTTTGCTCGAAAAACAGATTCGCATAATGAGAGTCCTTGAGAGCGAAGGAAATAAAAGGCGTAAAGAGGATAAAATTAATCGGGTAGATATTTTAGTAGAGGACGAAACAGGCGAAAAGATAATCATTGAAATTCAAAACAACGACGAAATAGATTATTATCAAAGAATGCTGTATGGCGTTTCAAAAGTCGTTTGCGACTATCTGAAAGAGGGCGACAAATACGAAAAGATAAAGAAAATATACTCTGTCAACATTGTTTATTTCAAATTCGGCGATGGGAAAGACTATGTTTATCACGGCTATACCGAATTTCGAGGTATTCATACCGGCGATATACTTGAACTCACCAAGGGTCAGCAAAAACGGATAAAGCGAGAAAAAGTGAGCGATATTTATCCCGAATATTACGTTTTGCGGGTAGAAAACTTCGATGATGTTGCCAAAACGCCCTTAGATGAGTGGATATATTTTCTGAAAAACACAGCGGTGCCCGAGAAAATCACGGCGCCGGGATTAAAAGAGGCGCAGGAAAAATTAAGGATAGACAACCTGTCGGAAGAAGAAAAGCGAGATTATTACAACCATCTGAAAAACATGAACTACGCCACCAGCGCCATGGAAGCCAGTCGTTTAGCCGGATTAGATGAAGGTGAAAAAATCGGCGAAACAAAGAAAGCCAAACAAGTAGTCATCAACTCCCATCGCGCCGGAATACCCATTGAAACCATCGCTGCCATCACAAGCCTGACAGTCGAACAAGTTATCGAAATTCTGAAATAACATAAATCTTATTGAATAAACAACTTAATTACATATAAAAACAATGTCTAAACACTTTAAACGCTATACGATTACATCAGCGCTGCCCTACGCCAACGGCGCCATTCACGTAGGACACCTTGCGGGAGTTTACGTTCCTGCCGACATTTACGCGCGTTATTTGCGCTCTATCGGCGAAGAGGTCGTCTTCATCGGCGGCTCGGACGAACACGGCGTGCCGATTACTATAAAAGCGCGCCAGGAAGGCATCACGCCGCAGGAAATCGTTGACCGGTATCACGCCATCATTGAAAAATCGTTCGCGGAGTTCGGCATCTCGTTCGACGTTTACTCCCGGACGTCAAAGGCGATTCATCACCAAACGGCAGCCGGCTTTTTCAAAAAACTGTACGACGACGGGAAATTTATCGAAAAGACGACCGAACAGTACTACGACGAGGAGGCAAAACAGTTTTTAGCCGACCGTTACATCACCGGAACGTGCCCGCACTGCCACAACGAGGGCGCTTATGGCGACCAGTGCGAAAGTTGCGGGACGTCGTTGAACGCCATGGACTTGATAAACCCGAAGTCCGTTTTGAGTGGCAATGCTCCCGTTTTGCGGGAGACCAATCATTGGTATTTGCCCTTAGACCAATACGAAAAATGGTTGACGGAGTGGATTATCGAAGGTCATAAAGAGTGGAAATCAAATGTTTATGGACAGTGCAAATCGTGGATTGACTTGGGATTGCAACCGCGCGCCGTAACCCGCGACTTGGACTGGGGCGTGAAAGTGCCGCTGCCCGACGCCGAAGGGAAAGTGTTGTATGTCTGGTTCGACGCGCCCATAGGATACATCTCCGCAACCAAAGAATGGGCGGAGAAAACAGGAAAAGATTGGGAGATTTTTTGGAAAAACGACGAGAGCAAGTTGGTACATTTCATCGGAAAAGACAACATCGTCTTCCACTGCATCATCTTCCCCGCCATGCTGAAAGCCGAAGGAAGTTACATCCTGCCCGAAAACGTGCCGGCTAACGAATTTCTGAACCTCGAAAATGACAAAATCTCCACCAGCCGCAACTGGGCAGTCTGGCTACACGAATATTTGGACGAATTTCCCAATAAACAGGATGTTTTACGTTACGCACTCTCGGCAAATGCGCCCGAAACGAAAGATAACAACTTCACATGGAAAGACTTCCAAGACCGCAACAACAACGAACTGCTCGCCATCTTCGGCAACTTCATCAACCGTACCGTCGTGCTAGCACACAAATACTTTGAGGGCAACGTCCCCGAACCAACGGTATGGAACGACGAAGACAAAGCCGTGATAGAAGAGTTGCGTCTTTTCCCCGAAAAAATCGGCAAAAGCATTGAAAATTACCGTTTTAGAGAAGGTTTGAACGAGATGATGAACCTCGCCCGACTCGGCAACAAATACCTGACCGACCAGGAACCGTGGAAAAAATTCAAAACCGACATCGAACGCACCAAAACCATCCTCAATCTCTCTTTACAGATTTGCGCCAACCTGTCAATTCTATGCGAGCCGTTTTTACCCTTTACATCGAAAAAACTGTGCCGCATCCTCAACATGGAACCGCAAACATGGAAACAGGCAGGGGACTGCAACTTGCTAAAAACCGGACATCATCTCAATGAAGCGGAATTTTTATTCGAGAAAATAGAAGACGAAGCCATCGAAAACCAGGTGAAAAAACTGCAACTATGCAAAGACTGATAGAATTTCTTCGGCGTTATCACTTCATACTGACGTTTCTTTTTTTGGAAACGTTGTGTATGATTATGATTGTCCGAAGCAATCCTGTGCCTGCTGCATGGTATTTTTCCGCCTCCAACACCTTTCGCGGACGGACGCAAAGCCTCTACTCAGAGGTTACTGACTATTTTTACCTTAAAAAAGTAAACCGCGACCTTGTTCAGGAAAATCAACAATTATATGAACAGTTGAACGCTCTTTTGGCTATACACGACACCTCAATACTGCCTGTGGTGCGAAAAATAAACTACGATTATATCCCCGCCAAAGTAGTGGGCAACGCCATGTACCTCAACAAAAACACCATGCTTTTGAACAAAGGACGTAGCGACGGAATAGAAAAAGATATGGGCGTCGTCGCCCCCGAAGGAGTTGTGGGCATCGTGGCGGAAGTATCGGAAAATCACGCCGTCGTGCTATCGCTGCTCAACAAAGCCTCGCTCATCAGCGCCAAAATAATGCCGTACAACTACACCGGAACCATCTATTGGGAAGGCACCGACACACGTACCGTGCTCATGCGCGACCTCCCAACACACATCTACATCAACAAAGGCGACACCATCGTTACCAGCGGCTTTTCGTCCATTTTTCCCGAAGGCGTGATGATCGGAACGGTGAAAAGTTACCACATCGAACCCAGCAGAGCCAACTACAAGGTCGAGGTGGCGCTCTCTACCATGTTCGCCTCCCTGCAATGGGTCTATATTGTGAAAAATTTAGCAGCGGCAGAACAAAATGAACTTTTAAGCAAATTTGAAGAAATTGAACAAAATCAACAATAAATGTATTATTAATTATAAAAATTTAGAGACTATGTCAAAAATTAAAATTGGAATTAATGGTTTTGGACGCATCGGGCGTCTTGTATTTAGAGCAGCAATGAAACGTAACGACGTTGAAATCGTCGCTATCAACGATTTGATAGACGTGGACTACATGGCGTACATGCTACGCTACGATACCGTTCATGGAAGATTCGACGGAACGGTTGAGGTGAAAGATGGCAATTTGGTTGTCAACGGCAACGTCATCCGCGTTACGGCGGAGAAAAGTCCGGCAAACCTGAAATGGAACGAGGTCGGCGCAGAATACGTGGTCGAATCCACAGGATTGTTCCTGACCAAAGAGACCGCCGAAGCACACTTAGCCGCAGGCGCCAAACGCGTCGTCATGTCGGCGCCGTCGAAAGACGAAACGCCCATGTTTGTCTATGGCGTGAACCACAAAAGTTACGCCGGACAAACCATCTTCTCCAACGCCTCCTGCACCACCAACTGCCTCGCACCGGTTGCAAAAGTCCTCCACGACAACTTCACCATCGTCGAAGGCTTGATGACCACCGTCCACGCCACCACCGCCACGCAAAAAACCGTGGACGCCCCCTCCGCCAAAGACTGGCGCGGCGGACGCGCCGCCGCAGGCAACATCATCCCCTCCAGCACCGGCGCTGCCAAAGCCGTCGGCAAAGTCATCCCTGCGCTCAACGGCAAACTCACCGGCATGGCGTTCCGCGTCCCCACCCTCAACGTCTCGGTCGTTGACCTCACCTGCCGCATCGAAAAAGCCGCCTCCTACGATGACATCAAAGCCGCCATGAAAAACGCCGCCGAAGGCGAACTCAAAGGCATACTCGCCTACACCGAAGACGACGTCGTCTCCAGCGACTTCATCGGCGAATCCTGCACCTCCATCTTCGACGCAAAAGCCGGCATCGCACTCAACCCCAACTTCGTCAAACTCATAGCATGGTACGACAACGAATGGGGTTACTCGTGTAAAATATTGGATATGATTGCGTTTACGGCGGGGAAGTGAGACTGATTTAGCATTCTCCCTTATCCTTTTGTGTTCCACTTTCGTGTCCGTTTCCTCTAACTGAGCTTTCAACGTGTTAATATCCAATCTCCCAAGTCTTTCAATACTTCGGGCGAGAAGGTCTGTTCTATTGTGGCATATTCGTCGGGAGATCCGATAGTACACTCCTGAAACAGGTGGTTTAGTCTACGATATTCTTTGGTGGTAATGTCTTTATTACCTCCTTTTCTCAATGCTGCGCTGATGGCTTCGCGGTTTTCCTTTGCAGGAACCTGAAAATCCTTACTGCCATTGGGAAATTTCACTTTTTCGAGCGCAGGCGCCGGGTCGTAGCACAGAAAATACTGCATCCACGAATTGATGCTTGTTCGGCAGCCAATTTGATGAAATCGCCCGTTATTACTCCTTCGGACGTGATGGATTCGATGTCGTTTTTCATTTCGGTCAGAAGTCCGGTTATTTCCTCTTGGGAGACATTTGTCCCTATGTACTCACCGAGAAATACCATTCTTCTTTTTCTTCGTCCCAAATAGTTCGGACTCTTCTTTTTTCAAATAACCTTATGCTCGTTTCTTTTACCATATTTTTTTAAAAAAATCTTTTGCAAATATATAACAAAGTTGTGAATCAGGGCAAAGAAAAAACAAACAAAAGCGCCACTTACCGAAAAAAGATGTATTTTTGTCGAATCATTGTATAAATAGAAATAAGATGCTGGTAAA
Organism: Bacteroidales bacterium; assembly: GCA_009777825.1. Lineage (GTDB taxonomy): Bacteria > Bacteroidota > Bacteroidia > Bacteroidales > WRLA01 > WRLA01. Next base: position 48,104 of record WRLA01000010.1, on the reverse strand, counting down.
AACGTATGGAAGCACCATAATAGGGGTCAACGCCTTGATTATCACCATTGAGGTGGACATTGTTCAGGGCGCCAATGTGCACATTGTAGGGTTGCCCGACAGTGCGGTAAAGGAGAGTTTGCAGCGGATGGAGGCGGCGTTAGCGAACAGCAAGTTCAAGTTTCCGCGTCAGCGCATCATCGTCAATTTGGCTCCGGCGGACATTCGCAAGGAGGGTTCGGGTTACGACCTGCCCATCGCCATGGCGATCTTGATGTCGTCGGGACAGATGCAAGCCGCTGATTTAGAGCAATATGTGATCATGGGCGAACTGTCGCTCGACGGCTCCATCAAGTCCGTCAAAGGGGCGCTCCCCATGGCGATAGAAGCCAAAAGGAGCGGTTACAAAGGATTCATCCTCCCGATAGACAACGCTCCCGAAGCCGCCATCGTGTCGGGATTGGATGTGATTGGCGTGAACAACATCGCGGAGGTGGTCAACTTCTTTGCCGACCACAGCAGCATCGCGCCGATGTCTGTTGACCCTGCCGCCGAGTTTTACAAGCGGTTGGACTGCTACGAGTTCGACTTTTCCGACGTCAAAGGACAGGAAAACATCAAACGGGCATTGGAAATCTCTGCTGCCGGCGGACACAACGTCCTGCTGATAGGACCTCCGGGTTCGGGCAAGACGATGTTGGCAAAACGACTGCCCTCCATCCTGCCGCCGCTCACCTTGGACGAAGCCTTGGAAACCACCAAGATACACTCCGTAGCGGGAAAAATGGTTTCGGGCGCCTCCATCGTAACCACGCGACCTTTTCGCTCTCCCCACCATACCATCTCCGACGCCGGATTGGTCGGCGGTGGCAGTTATCCGCAGCCCGGCGAGATCTCCTTAGCGCAAAACGGCGTACTCTTCTTAGACGAACTGCCCGAATTTAAACGCAGCGTCTTAGAGGTGATGCGGCAACCGATGGAAGACCGCATGGTAACCATCTCGCGCTCGAAGATGACGGTGGAATACCCGTCCAACTTTATGTTGGTGGCGGCGATGAATCCCTGTCCGTGCGGTTACTACAACCATCCCGACCAGGAGTGTACCTGCGTCCCCGGCATGGTGCAGCGCTATCTGAATAAGATTTCGGGACCGCTGCTCGACCGTATTGACATTCACGTGGAAGTCGTCCCCGTTCCGTTTAAGGAGTTGTCGGATGTGCGCCTGAGCGAGCGAAGCGAGGCAGTGCGTCAGCGTGTGGTGAAAGCCCGGAAGATACAGGAAGAGCGTTTTAAAGAGGTCGAGGGCGTCCATTGCAACGCTCAGATGAGCACCAAGTTACTGCGCCAACACTGTAAAATCTCGGAACAGGGGTTTGCAATCCTAAAAAACGCAATGGAAAAACTCGGACTGAGCGCACGGGCATACGACCGCATCCAAAAGGTGGCACGCACCATCGCCGACTTGGACGAAAGCCCCGATATTCTGAACGAACACCTCTCCGAAGCGATCCATTACAGGAGTTTGGACAGGGAAAGTTGGGGAAAGTAGAATTGTGTCGGAAAAAATAAAATGACGATATTATCGTTTTTTTTCAACACAGAGACACTGAGGACACAAAGTTACACAGAAAATATGTCAGAATTAGAATATAATATTAAATTATCGGATATGAAATTAGAACTTCAATGTTCCACAACATCAAGAAAGCATACGTCGTAAGATAAACGTATCTCTGTGAAACTCTGTGATCTTTGTGTCTCTGTGCTGAATAAAAAATATGACGTGAAAGCGAATAATCATTATAAACCGCATAATTATGAACAGAAAAAGGAAAAAAGTTTTTTTGATAGCGGGAATATCATTATCTATAATGGCTTCGATAGCAATTGAACTCTTGGTATTTATCTCGGTCAGAAGTTTTTTGGGACATGTCTATTCAGGACGCGATTGTAACTATTGTAATATTGATAACATTGAAGTCCGTGTAGGAATTAATATTCCCGGAATAGACGATGTTGACTGTATTTATGACGCCGAAGAGGATAGCAAGACCGTTCATTTTTCGGTTAAGTTGAAAAAAGTAGATGTGGAAAAATATAAGGAGGTTATTGCTGCTAAATACGTTAAGCCTTCACATTCAAATATATAGTTCATGAACCTCGAACTTTTTATAGCCAAGCGATACGCCGCCGCGTTTAGAAAGCGCCGGAACATCATCAACGTGATTTCGTTAATTTCCGTCATTGCCATTGCCGGAGCGACGATGGCGTTGGTCGTTATGCTCTCCGTCTTCAATGGCATGGAGGGGTTGGTCATCTCGATGTTAAACACTTTTGACACGTCGTTGAAGATAGAACCTGTTGAAGGTAAACACTTTCCGACCGACAGCACGACCATCGCCCGATTGGAAAACCTGCCGGGCGTGGTGCAGGTCGTGGAGGTGATCGAAGAGAACGCTTTGGCGGAATACAATGGTCGTCAGCACATTGTGCGGGTGAAGGGCGTCAGCAGCAATTATCAGACATTCTCCTCCATTGACTCGCTGACGATGGACGGGAAATTTCTGTTGGAAGAGGGCGATTTGAACTACGCCGTCATGGGAAGCGGGGTTTGGTATTTGCTGGGCGTCAACATCCGTGATTTCTTGACGCAGTTGACGCTGATAGCGCCCCGCCGCATGTCGGGCAACACGATGAATGTCAACTCTTTCAACCACGAATACATCATCCCCGGCGGCGTCTTTTCCATACAGCAGGAGTTGGACGAAAAATACATCTTTGTCCCGCTGCGCTTTGCGCAATCGCTGTTCGAGTACGACTCCCTGCGCTCCTTCTACGAAGTCTGGACGCTGACCGATGCCGACGCCGCCAAGATAAAACCGCAGGTGATGAGCATCATGGGTGCCGACTTCCGCGTCTTAGACCGCTACGAACAACAAAAAACCATCTACAAAGTCATGAAATCGGAAAAATGGGCGGGTTTCCTTATTTTGACCTTTATCATCCTTATTTCCGCCTTCAATACGATCAGTTCCATCGCGATGCTCATCATGGATAAACAAAAAGACATGTATATCCTCAACGCCATGGGCAATCCCGTGAGCCGGACGCGCCGGATATTTCTGTGGCAAGGATTGTTACAGTCGGCGATGGGCGCAGCAATCGGTATTGTTATCGGACTGATAATCTGTTTATTACAAAACATCTTCGGCTTCATTCCCTTGGATGCCGAAAACGGCTCGTTCGCCGTCAACTACTACCCCGTCATCGTGCAATGGACGGATATTGTCTTGGTTTTTCTGACCATCATGCTCATCGGGTTGATTACGGCGTGCATTCCGGTTTTGGGGATTAAGAGACAGGGGGGAGTAACTGAGTAACTGATTTTAATGATACAGATCTCTATATGTTCTCCCTATTAGATTATTTTCAGCACAGAGCCGCAGAGTTCACAGAGTTTCACAGAGATTTAGCGTTGATGGATATTCCCGATACGCTTCTTTTGGACTTCTTAGTTCACGGAGTTTCACAGAGATTTAACGTTCCCGACACCGCGTGCAATATTTCCTGTGCTTGAATATAACGTACCTACGGCACGCGGTAGCACGGGAGCGCTCGGTTTCTACCAATATTACATCCCTAACGGGATGGTGTGATGGGCTTAGAGGCTGTTTCAAAAGTCTTTGTTAACGCAAAAGGGGGGAGAGGAATGGATTGCGTCTCAGGGAATAAAGACCTCAAGTACTTTTGTCGAAGGAGTAGGCACAATAAGGATTTCGGTAATGACATTGGGAATCAACAGCGTTTCGCCGACCTGTACCGTTGTTGTCTCGCCGTCGTAACTTACAGAGAAAGAGCCTTCAACGCAAAGATAGACGACAAACGAGTCCAAGTCCGCGAAATTTTTCCGTACCGGAGCGCCGGCGTGTAAGATGTTGGTTGTGAAATAGGGCGATTGGACGATGGGGGCGGTTTTGTTTTTTTCGACGGAATAGCAGGTTTTATACTCTTTGTGTAGTTGAAAGTCAATGGCGTCCAACGATTCGGCTACGTGCAGCGGACGGGGTTTCCCGTTGTCGTCGGTGCGGTTCCAGTCGTAGATGCGGTAGGTGGTGTCGGACGATTGTTGGATTTCAGCCAACAAGATTCCTTTTCCGATGGAATGAACACGTCCCGCCGGCGTGAAGAAGACATCGCCCGGAGTTACTTTCTCGTAGTTCAAAACTTCTTCTAATCGGTTTTGCGTCAGCAGTTTAGTGAACGATTCTTTGTTGAGCGATGTGTTGAATCCGGCAATCAGTTGGGATTCTTTTTCGGCTTGCATGATATACCACATCTCGGTTTTTCCGTTTTCCAATCCTCGCTGTTGCGCCAAGGCGTCGTCGGGATGCACTTGGACGGATAGGTCTTCGTGCGCGTCAATCAGTTTAAACAGCAACGGGAATTGGTTTTTGCAGTTATCGAAGACCTTGTCGCCGACCAAGTCGCCCATAAAGACTTCTGTCAGTTCGGCTAAGTCGTTGTCGGCGAGCCAGCCGTTGCTGACGACGGTTTCGCTGCCTTCCACGCCCGAAAGCAACCACGCCTCGCCAATACGAGATTCTTTTTTAGCGTTGACGCCGAATATCTTTTGCAACTTGTCGCCACCCCAGAGTTTCTCTTTCAACAGAGGGTGGAATTTCATGGGATATAAGTTCATAATTTACAATAATCTACGGCATCCCCGGAAAACTTTCCACTATTTTAAAGGTAAAGTCGGGGAAAGATTCCACATATTGGATGGTGAAGTCGGGGAAGGAGTCCACGATTTTCCACTTGCCGCATTCGTCGGGGAAAGAATCCACAAAACGCACTCTCAGGTCGGGAAAAGAGTCCACCACCTTCACTTTGAAGTCGGGGAAGGAATTTACGATTTTCACCCTTCCGTACAGCGCAACGCCTTTGCATTTGCAATCGGTTACTTTGCCGTCGGCAGTCGCTCCGGCTTCTGCAAGCGCTCCGGCTTCGGTAAGCGTTTCGGCGTCTGTCATCGTTTCGGCGTCTGTCATCGGCGCTACTTCTGTCATTGCCACCGCGTCCGTCGTGGCATCCGTTGCTATAACATCAGCAGCGGCATAAACTCTTTGAGCGTGTCCGACAACGGAAATCAAAGAGAACAACATCAAACAAAAAACATATTTTCTCATAACTTTATAAATTAGATGTGATGACTCTCTATGCAAATTTCGTGCATTTCTGTTGTTGGGTGTTTTTTATCTCTTTATCGGCTTATGCCGGTAAACCATAAAGACGACGCCTGCGCCGATTTTGAAAAAATGTCCGTCCATATCGAAAAATGCGGTTGAGGCGTTTGCTTTGATATAGATGTTTTTCGCTATTCTCGGCATGATTCCTATGCCCGGCACCATTCCGAAGTGGCTGGCGCCGGCTTCGCCGTAGTATCCCAATCCTACGGAGAGGTGAGGGTTCCATGGCGAGTTAAGATGGAAAGTGCCGTTTATCAGCACTTCCATCATGGCGACGTCATGGAATTTCTTTTTTCCGGTGATGTCGGTGTCTGCGTTTTTTTTCGGGAAGTAGTGATAGGCAAAGTCTGTTCCTACGGAGATGTATTCGGTAACAAAGACGAAAATCTCTGCTTGTCCGAAGCCTCCGATGGTTTGCGAGGCGGCAATATTGGAAAACGGGATGGATGTGCCTCCGGCAACGCCCAGATAGACGCTGTTGACGCGCGGCGGCTCGCTCGGCGGGGCGGCGGGGCGTTGCGGCGACTGCGCTGTTAGGTTAAACTGACAGTAGCATATTAAAAGGAATAATATCGCTTTTTGCATCATGAAGGAGGGTGATAAGTTCCACAGTTTTGCAACAGACGTGTTGTGTGGCACAAGATTCCTCACTGCGTTCGGAATGACCTTACGCTTAGCAGGGAGAGGGGATGTCTCATAAGCCAAAAAAATTAAACGCAAAGGCGCAAAGATTTTTCGCAAAGTACGCAAGGGATTGATAATAAGATGCTTACTCTTTGCGTCCTTTGCATTTTCTTTGCGCCTTTGCGGTAAAGAAACACTTTTGAGACAGTCTCCTTTATTCATACAATTCTCTGTCATTCTCCTTGTTTTACAAAGTTATATACGATGTAGCCGACTTGTTGTTCGGTGGCTTTGTCGTCTTTTGAAAATTTGGATTGCATTGCGGCGTCTTTGGCTTGCTGCAACAGGTTGGGGTCGGAGGTGGTGCTTCCGATGTTATGGGGCGCCGGGACTCTGGCGCCGGCGCGGGCGCTGACGACGTTTCCGTCTCTGTCCACGCGAATTTCGACGACGACGCGACCCTGTTCGCCGGAGTTGTAGGAGGGTTTTTTGAGGGATTTCACCTCGCGTCCGCTTAGGAAGTAGTCGCGTCCCTGTCCGGTTCCGGAGCCGCTGCCTTGTCCTGTTCCGGAGCCACTTCCTTGTCCGCCGCCTTGTCCGCCGCCGGTGAGGTCGCCGGTGGTGGAGGTTCCGTCGGGACGACCGTAGTCGCCGGTTGTTCCCGTTCCGCCGCCGGAGGTGGAGGTGTTGGTTCCCGGATAGATGGCGCGGGGATCTACTGTCGGCTTGGGTTCGGGTTTCGGTTCGGGTTTCGGTTCGGGCTTCGGTTCGGGTTTGGTTTCGGTGATAACCGGTTCTTCGCGTGTGGGTTGGGGTTGGGGTTTGGGTGAGGTTTCGATGGCGACGGTCTCCTCGTCGGATTGCGTTACAAGTTCTTCTGCTTGTGAGGATGACGTTGTGGATGCCGCAGAGGATGCCGAGATTTGGTCAACATATTCCGAAAACGTTCCTTCGTCGGAGTTGCCCATGCGGATTTCAACGCCTTCTTCTCCGGGTAGCGGCAACGGCGTCCGCAACGCAAGGAAAAGCAGCATCAACACCAACAAAAGGTGAAAAATGATGGTTCCGACGACTCCTTTTTTCTGTTCCGGTGTGGTTTGCATCTTATTCTTTCGGTTTGGTTGCCAGAATCACTTTGTGTTTGGTGTTACTTTCTTTGTTGATACGATCTACGATGTCGTAAATGTTGACTACCAACTGTATGGGCGCGTTATGGTTGGAGCGCAATACCACCGAGCCGTCTTCTACGCCCGACAGTGCGTTTTTGATGTTATAGACCAAAGTCGAATCGCTGACGACCATGGCGCGTTTTCCTATTTCCATCGCATATTGCTGGTCTTCGTCAATATAGACCGTTACGGTTTGTTTGGCGATGGTACGGCTTTCGCTTTGTGGCAACAGCAGTTTGATGGCGTTGGGCGCTATCAGCGTTGAGGTTATCATAAAGAAAATCAACAGCAGAAAGACTAAGTCCGACATGGACGCCATGCTGAAGTTCGGATTGGCTCTGTTTCTCTTTTTTAATGCCATGATGTTTCTATTTTAAGCCACCGGCTCGTTCAACAAATCTAAAAACTCGGTCGTGCGCCGCTCTAATTTGAAGATGATGCGGTCAATACGTCCCACGAGAACGTTGTATCCGACATAAGCGGCAATGCCGACTATCAATCCGCCTACCGTAGTAATCATCGCTTGGTAGATTCCCGATGACAATAGTTGAATGTCAATGTTGTTTCCGGCTTTCGACATGTCGTAGAAGGCGGTAACCATGCCCATCACCGTTCCCAAAAAACCGAGCATGGGGGCTGCGCCGGAGATAGTCGCCAAGGCGGTGAGATTTTTTTCCAAACGGCTGATTTCCAAGTTTCCGACGTTTTCGATGGCGGCGTTGATGTCGTTCAGCGGTTTTCCCAAGCGGCTGATGCCCTTCTCGGTCATACGCGCCGATGGCGTGTTTTGTCGTTTGCACAGCGCCGTCGCCTCTTTCAAGCGACCTTGATGGATGTGTTCTTTGATTTCGTCCATGAAGTACTTCTCCTCCTGGTCTGCCTTGCGAAGCGTCAGCCAGCGCTCAATAAAGATGTAAACGGCAATGATGGACAATATGGCTAAAATCGCCATAATCCATCCTCCTTTCATTGTTAAATCAATGATTGACAAAGAATCAAATTCTTGTTCTTGAATCGTTGTCGCAAGAGCGTTTATCGTGTCTGCAACAGGGATTTGTAATACCAGCATATTCTATTTTTAAATTCGGTTTGTTGTATAACGGTGAAATAGGGGTTTTATTTTTGTATGAGAAAAGTCATTGGAATCAGCCATATTTGGATCTGCCAAATTCCATAAACCACAATCGTAACCGATTTTTACGCCGATTATTCCAATTTCAATCCCGAAATCCGCATCATCTCCGAGAACAGTAGAAAAGTTACCGCCAACTTTGATGCCCAATTGCAGCCCTGATTGCGCAAAAATGCTCCCTACGGTGAATGTTAATACTGCTGCTAATAATAGTTTTTTCATAAAATACCAAATAGAAAATTAAAATGAATCCTGCCCCGGATCAAGTATAACACGTATATTCGGATCAGGAACATAATATATTATTTTTGTTGAGTCACCTACTTTAGCGCCTTTATACCCGCATCCTTTAGCAATATATTTTTTGCCATTCACGGTATATCTATAATAGCAGAATGCTCTACGTCCTGGTTTATACTGAACTATCACAGCAGTAGCGTAAGCTCCATTTTCTCGCAATTTTCTATCTCTTTTAATATCTTTGATGATTCCGGGGAATAGAAATATTCCCAAAAATGCTAATATAGCTAATAAAGGCCATAATACATCTTGCAGTTTCTTTATGTCGTTAAGTGAATATTTTGTCATTTTTGGAGGCATATAAATTATAGTTACTAATCAGTTTTTGAAGTAATTCGGGGTGATTTTCATACTCTTTACCGATAAAATCCTTTAAAGAATCAAAACCATTTCCTTTAATATTAAACACTTCCGAAAAATCTTTTACATAATTCTCTCTACAACCAATAATATTTATCGTTGGACATTCACAAAGATAAATACCCCAATTATCGTTTTCCCCATAAATAAAGAAATCATTTATATAAAATCCAAAAGGAGGGTCAAATTGATTTACAACATTATTGAAATCCGACAGATTACTTAATACCGATATTTTTGCATAAAATGGATCTTCTCTGTCTGTTATGACCGTTCCCATGTTCTCCAATATAAAAAAACACTTCTCATTAAATTTTTTCAAACAATGCATCAATTTTTGATAATTAACTTCGCTGCCAACTAGATGTCCTCCTATTGTGAACATATATAGAAAATCCTGCTTCCAGAACACTTGCTCAGGCGGATATATAGCACCCTCTTTGGTGTTTGATATTTTAAAAACAGACGTTGTCATGCATTCCATGTTTATTGTATTACTTTATTCTAATCTTGTATATTACTCCAGCTTTGTTAATGTCAATGGTCGGTATTATTCCCAAAGTTATACTTGTTCCTAAGCCTTTTGTGGAATTTCCAAACGCCATTTCGAGGTTTTGGCCCGATAGAAGTCCGGCGGTGGTTCCACCTGCTATATGTCCGGCGGCAGAGCCTACTGGAGCCAAAAGAGTACTTTTTAGCAAAGGGCTTCTTATTCCATTAATCAGAGGCGCTTGCACCGCACCATACCCGACTCCGTAAGCGGCAAAACTCCCAACACCCGAAGCGGCTGCACTGATGCCTACTTCGCCCCAGTCAACATTGTTAAAGCCTTCAAAGTTTTTATCGGTTTGACGGACAATGTCGTTATTCGTTCCTAACCCCAACAATGGCAGTGTGAGCGCTATACATATTATAAGGTATCGTATCCCTTTCATAAATATTTTTCTTTAGAATCTGCATCTTACGGAGAGGTAAAAGTTGCTGTTCATGTTCTATCTTGTGTTTTTTCCGCCAAACCGATAACTCACTCCAACGGAAAGATGAAGAATAGTATAATCTAATCCCAGTAAATCATTTGACGATTCTTGATTTATACCATGCTCCAATTTAATTCCATTAAATGACTGTAATGGAATAGTAAGATTAACGCCTCCACGCACAAATCCACGAATGGAAGCATTTCCTATTCTGAAAAAAGCAAGCGGTTCGAGATGAATGTTATTAAAAGTCAATTTTAAATCAGGGTCATCCAATGCGGGTTTTTCGGGGATATAAGTAAAATTAAATCTGGAAAATGCCAAACGCAATGACCATCCAAATTCATAAAATTTACTCCTCCTACCTACATTTGCCTGTACAAATCCAAGCCAATATTTATTTTCGTAAAAATTATTTTCCAAAATTGCCACTTTAGGGCTTTGCAATGCATATCCATAGCCTCCACCTCCAAACACTTCGATTTTATCAATACGGGCGAATCTCCATGGTGAGGACAACAAATTATATCTACCGATGCCGCCTTCTATATAACGATGTGCAAAAGAACTATGATCAGAAGGAGCATCAGAACCATATCCTTTAGGACGCTCCTTATCAGAGACCCACCATATATCGTACCTCTTGGAAAAATTAAGGTACGACAAGCTTCCGTTTACAATGAACGCATATTTTTCTGAAAAAGCATAACCACCGGTCATATATATGCTATTAGGACTTACACCGGCTTCTACCTGCACTTCGTTCTTTTTCTCAAACAAAGGGACATTCTTCGGCGAAGGGATGTACATCGAAGAGCAGGCGCCAAAAAACACCGGAACAATCAGAGAAAAATATTTAAGCGTTTTCATTAAAAATAAATTTCTTCATAACGAGATATTTTTAAATTATAATTCTACATTTAAAAAATCAAGAGCAAAGGTACGGAGTTTTTTTGAATTGACAAAACTTTTTCTTAATCTGAAAAAGTGTATCTTTGCAGCGATTTTATGTTAGAAAAAGTGTTATAAAGAACGAATAGCAATGTTAAGAAACAGATTTAATTTAAGAAAAGTGATTGCGACAGTAGTCTGCTTAGCAGGGTTCTCAGCCAATAGTGTATTGGCACAGGGAACGATGGTTGACTCCGGTTTGGATTATACGGAGGCGACAGAGTTAGTTAAAAATCCTTTCATGGGCTTTGTCAATAACGGATGGCCCGCCGACGGCGCGTTTTGGCTTACGGAAACAGGAACGTCTCAGGTACATGTTACCAGCGGCTTTGCCTGGTACTACGTCAACCTGAATAAATTTTCGGCAGGGAACAAGCCCGACGATCCCAACGTGATGTCGGAAGTGGGCGGCGTTGACAAACCGATCACTGCGGCTGCGCTGGAAGCATTCGCACAAGCCCTTGAGACACTGCGGCAAAATGGCGGTTCGGCGATGTTTCGTTTCGTGTACGATTGGAACGGCTATCCCGGATGCGAACCCGCCGACTTTAACATGATACTGACTCATATCGGGCAACTGAGCGAAGTAATGAGCAATTATGACGATATTATACTCGGTATCGAATGTGGCATCATCGGCGTGTTTGGCGAAATGCACTCGTCCATTTACACGGGCAGCGAATACGCCAATCCAATCATGGACGCCTATTTGGACAATACGCCCGAGACCATACGCCTTTTGGTTCGCACTCCGGGCTATATCGCCAATTATCTCGGAGTGGACAGGGCTGATTTGAAAGATATAGTTACCGAAGAAGGAACGAAAGCGTACCGTCTGGGCATGTTTAACGACGGTTACATGAACTCCAATAGCGATTTGGGAACTTGGATTAACCGCGCAGAGGAGATTAAATTTCTCTTTACCCAAAATGCGCACGTTCCTTACGGCGGTGAATTTGGCAGCGCATGGACAAATACCTCCATTTTTCCCAATGACGCCTGTATGCCTGAAAATGCAATACCCGAAATGTATCAAAGCCATCTCAGTTACCTGCATAGCGACATCTACCATATCGGACAGGGTAGCGGAGACCACATCAACACCTTATTCGGCTACGACCAATATACTTACGGCACCGAATATGAACAGCCATGGTATCCGGATAACAGCGCCTTTTACGGCATGACCTGCTATGATTTTATCCGTGCGCACTTAGGCTACCGGCTTGTGCTACGCGAGAGCAAATTGTCAGAAGTTCCGCGACAGAGGGAAGCATTAGAACTGTCGGGACTTATAGAAAATACCGGCTTCTCCAACATACTCCACAATCCAACCGCACAAGTACTTATGACACAAAACGGAGACATCGTTCACACCTTCGATGTGGAATTAGACGCCTCCGACCTGCTCAGTTGCACAACATTTCAATATGATTTAACACTGCCGCTGCCAATCTCACTACCTGTGGGAGACTACGATATATACCTGCGGCTGGCGGGCAGTAACGGTAGTAACGTCAAAGTGGAGAATGGCATCCGTTTTGCCAATAACGGCGAGATATATGATAGCACACTCGGAGCAAACAAATTGGGTACCGTAACGGTAGAAGAAGCCACCGGCATCAATATTTGCGATGATGAGAGACTACAAATTTATCCTAATCCGGTAAAAGATGTATTGCAAATTGGAAATGGAGACTTGCAAATTGAAAATATCGAAATATTTGATATTACAGGGAAAATAGTTGGAAATTCAGTCAATGTTGCGACATTGCCCGCGGGAGTATATCCGATAAAGATTGTAACGAACAAAGGAATTATAAGGGACAAAATTGTAAAGGAGTGATTAAAAGATAATAAAACTCTCTAAAACCCATTTAAACCATTTGTCGTAGGGGGTTTTTTATTCGGATTGTATCAACAACAAGGATGTTCGCGAGGTTGGCGGGGAATGGCTGTGCTTTCAAACGCTTCATCGTCTGTGCGTTGACAGTTTTTAGAACGTGTTGGTTTTACGAAAGATGAAGTTCGTTTGGCATTGTCCCACATTGTTTCCCGTGCTGTTTATCCTGCGTCTGAGTTCAAAATTGTTTCTATTCTGCAAAGAAATACAGTGAGATAAAAGGAAAAGATACGGTTTATATCGAGGACAATAAGAAGCAAAAAATAGAATTATTGGAAATTCAGGCAGAAAACCAAGACGATCATTCCTATTACTTGAAAGTAACCAGTGAAAGTAAGTGACTCCAGGAACTCTCTATGAATCAGCATTTTATAGACCGTTTTGAAGAAGGACTGCAAATAATCTCCAAAGCCATTACCGGCAAAAAGTAGCCGTTGCAGAGGAAAATCAAGGTGTTTATTTCATCCGTTCCTCGCTGGTTGGAAAGCGTGAAATCCTGATATGGAAAATATACAACTGTATTCGAGAGATAGAAAGTCCGTTCCGACTGGCGGGAGATTGTACGGATCATGAACACCCAAAAATGCGTCACCGCTACCATGCAAAACGATAAGCAAGAACTGTTTGCCATACGTTGCTGTTCCCAACCTTCTCCAAAAGTCCGTCAGATTTATGCCGCTCTGAAAATGAAAGAAGCCCCCTTCGTTAGAAAAAAATCCGTAGTGCGAAAAATTGAACCAAACAAATCGCAAAAAACTCAAAACAAGATAGATACAAGCTAAGACAAGCTAAAGGCTGCAATGTGGGTTAAGAACGTCGGCAACAACAATTTTACAAGTTTTTTCCAATCAACCAAGGCAGGAGAAATCCCCGAATCGTTCACCCAAAACCCTCATAAACAATCACAAAAGGATGTTGATACTCGTTGAGTATCAAAAAACGGAAATAGTGAGGTTTGAACCTCATCTCCCAATTTTTCGTACCTTTGCATCAAATTTTCAACTAATTAGATGAAAGGCAAACAGTCAGTACTGATTATAGGAGGAGGCATAGGCGGCTTGGTGTGCGGCGCCATTCTGTCCAAAGAGGGATACAGCGTCCGCGTATTGGAAAAACACACAGTCGCCGGCGGTGGTTTACATACCTTTAAACGCAACGGCGTTGAATGGGAAACCGGCGTACACGTCATCAGCGGATTTCAACCGGATGGCGTGCTGAGACGGTTGTTTAATTATCTTACAATAACCTCTTCAAGCCATCCAGAGGAGGGCTTGGAGGGGTTATTGATAAAACCTGCCAACCCGGACGGTTTCGACCATTTTCACGTAGCCTCCGACGGGATAACCTACAAAATGGCAGTAGGGCGCGAAAACTTCGTAGCAACGCTCGGCGCACACTTTCCCGAAGAGAAAGAGAACATACGCCGTTACATTGACCGGGTGTATGAAATCTGCGATGGCGTCGCGCTGTTCAACCTGCAAGCACCGTCGGCAGATATTTATTCCAACACCGAAATCATGTCTAAAAGCGTAAGCGAGTTGATAGCCTCATACACAAGCAATCCCAAACTGCAAGCGTTGCTGGCGTGGAACAATGTGCTGTATGGCGGCGAAAAAGAGAAAACGCCCGCTTACGTCGGAGCGCTCATCACACAGTTTTATATCGAAGGGGCGAGCCGCTTTGTAGGTGGTACTCAACAACTTGCCGACCTGTTAGTAGCAGTCATCGAGCAAAATAACGGCGAGGTGCTTACAGGCAACGGCGCACGTTTTATTGATATTCAAGACCGCCACATTCAAAAAGTAATCGCCGACGATGGAGAAGAATTTACCGCCGACTGGTATATCTCAGCCATCCACACCTCCGCCATGTTTAAACTGATGGACCTCTCCAAAATCCAAAAATCGTACTACCAGCGCATAGACAATATCCCCAACTCCTACTCCACCTTTGCCGCATTCATCACATTCAAACCACAAAGTTTCCCATACCTCAACTACACCGGCTACTATGCGCCCGACTACGACGACGTATGGAAATGCGCCGAATATACCAACGAAACTTGGCCCCGCGGATGTATGTATCTGACGCCGCCGGTAACGGAAAACGACGTTTTTGCACAGAAAATGATTGTAAACACCATCATGAACTTCGACACCGTCAGGCAGTGGGAAAACACCACCGTCGGCAAGCGCGGAGATGACTATTTGGCGTTTAAAAAACAGTGCGAAGAGAAACTGCTCAACATGCTGGAAAAACCATTTCCCGACATTCGCTCCAAGATAGACAACATATTCTGCGCATCGCCACTCACCATCCGCGACTACTACGGCTCCAAAGAGGGCGCCAACTACGGCACCGTAAAAGATTGTAACAACATGATAGCCTCCAACATCTCCATCCGCACCAAGATAGACAACCTGCTGCTCACCGGACAGAACATCAACCTGCACGGAATATTGGGCGTGCCGCTTACTGCTATCGCTACTTGCGGGGAGTTGCTGGGGATGGAATATCTGCTTGGAAAGATAAATGGGGAGGGGAAATGAGATTTTTAGACTTTTAGACACAAGACTTTTAAGAATGAAATTCAAACTAATTTATCCTAAATGGAACAAACTTCCGGGACAGACCACGTTCAACCTGCCGCCTCACGGTCCGGTGGTCTTTGCCGCTGCGTTGCCGGCAGATGTGCAGGTATCGTTTACCGATGAGAATGTGGAGGCGATCAATTTTGACGAAGCGTGCGACTTTGTCGGCATCTCCATGATGCTCAGCACGCAGGTACGGCGCGGTTGGGCTATCGCCGACGAGTTTCGCCGGCGCGGTAAAAAGGTGATTTTCGGAGGCATCTCCACCATGCTGCACGCCGAAGAGACCACAGAATATGCCGATGCCGTCTTCCTCGGCGAAGCCGAAGGTCGCATGGAAGAGGTCATCAACGACTTCAAAAACAATACGCTCAAGAAGATATACAACTTCATGGGCAAACATCCCGCCATCGAGACGGTAGGTCCCGCCCGTCGCGACCTCTACAACCGCGACCTCTACAACCACAAAGGCGTGCAGATGGTTGATCTGTTTCATGCGTCGCGCGGATGTCGGTTTAGTTGTTATCCCTGCGCTGTGTCCTATCTGGGTGGGCGCGTGTTCCGTCCGCGTCCGGTGGAGAAGGTGGTGGAGGATCTGGCGACCATCGAAAACAACCGCCTGTTTGTGGTTGACAACTCCCTTGCACAAGACAAAGAGTGGGAGACGCAACTCTTCAAAGAGATGATCCCTTTCAAGAAAAAATGGATCAGCCACACCATCGAAGACGACCCGAAAATCCTCGACCTGGCGGCACAAGCCGGCGCATGGTACGTGTATCAAGCCGTGTATGACACCTCCGACTACATCAAGGAGCGCATCAAACGCTATCACGACTACGGCATCGGCGTGGAAGGCACCATACTGCTGGGACTCGACAACCAAAACGAAGACGACATCAAACGCCTCATAGACTTCCTGCTCGAAATAGACCTGGACTTGGCAGAGTTTACCGTGATGACCCCCTTCCCGCACACCAAAGCCTACGACGACCTGCTACGCGAAAACCGCATCTTCAACCACGACTGGAACCACTACAACGCCGGACAAGTAGTGTTCCATCCCAAACAAATGTCCGCCAACAAACTGCAAGAACTCTACGACTACGCATGGACAACATTCTACGCCGACGAATCGCAAGAATCGAAAATGATGCGCCTCTTCACAAAAGTAGTCATGCGCGAAATGGAAGATGGGACGTATCGCCCGCGTAATCGGGAATTGGTGAATAAGAGTTTTGGGAAAGAGATTATTAGGAAACCATGAAAGTTACGAATTAACACGAAAAACAATGAGCAATATAAAACTCTTTGAAAGCAAGAAAGTCCGTACTACTTGGAGCGAAACGGAAGAAAAATGGTATTTTGTTGTGGAAGATGTTGTCGCTATTTTGACTGATAGCAAAGACCCCAAGCAATATATTAAACGCTTACGGCAACGCGACGAAGAACTTTCCAAAGGATGGGTACAATTTGTACCTACCCTTACAGTGGAAACAGCAGGTGGTAAACAACGAATGAATTGTGCCGATTTAAAAGGCATGTTTCGCATTATTCAATCCATCCCATCACCTAAAGCAGAGCCTTTTAAGCGTTGGTTGGCACAAGTGGGCAGTGAAAGAATTGAGGAAATCGAAAATCCCGAAATTGCTACACAACGTACTCGTGAATTGTACAAACTCAAAGGTTACTCCGACGATTGGATTGAAAAACGTATGCGTAGCATTGCTATTAGAGAGGAGTTGACAGACGAATGGCAAAATCACGGTGTAAAGGAAAAAGTAGAGTATGCCATCCTTACTGCCGAAATCTCAAAAGCCACTTTTGGACTTACACCTTCTGAATACAAACATGTTAAAGGTTTGAAAAGTCAAAATTTGCGTGACCATTTTAATGATCTTGAACTCATTTTTTCGATGCTTGGCGAGGCTTCTACAACAGCTATTGTTCGCACACAAAATCCAAAAGGATTTGTACAAAACAAGCAAGCAGCCCGACAAGGCGGAGAAATCGCCGGCGATGCCCGCAAAGCATTAGAATTGAAAACAGGTGAACGAGTTGTGTCCGAAGAGAATTATTTGCCTGAAAAGAAAAAAGCAAAAGAATTAAAAAAATGAAAGTCCCCGAAAATTACTACAGCGAAATCTTTGACTTCAAAGGTCAATGGGAAGTTCCGTCGAAGTGCGGTTTGAAGATTATCCGAAAAGGCGGCAAAACGTTTGTTATTGTTACCGAACTGTATCAGGACAACCCCGGCACGTCGGTAACCGCAACAGGATATAACTTGGCAAAGCAAATATGTGAAAAAAAAGATTTACCTTTGTCGCAAATTGTCTATTTGGAATGTACGCCCGACACCAACTCGGTGCTGTCGTTCTACGACGAACAGTACTTCGAGGTAACGTTCAACGATACATCCAAAGCCAATTATCGGAAACTATCAAAGGATGAAGTAAGAATTTTATTGAATTAAAAATACAGTGAATAAACTCAAACTTATGCTTTATTTTATTACGTTTACGGGTCTCTCCGCTTCGGCTCAAAAAACCATCAAACTTTGGGATGGAGCCGAGATGACCCGCAAGCAAAAATGGAGTGAATTAAGCGTTTTTCTGCCCGAAAAGCCGGATCCGTCGGGCGTGTCCGTCATCATTTGTCCGGGAGGCAGTTACTTTTGGTTAGACCTGAACAATGAGGGTTTTTCCGTTGCGAAATATCTTAATAAACAGGGAATTACGGCATTCGTATTGCGCTATCGCACCGCCTTGCGCGGCAACCATCATCCCGCCATGATAGAAGACTTGGAACGCGCCATGCAGCATGTAAAAGAAAACAGTGCAGAATACGGCGTCAACCCCGACAAAATCGGCGTGATGGGATTCTCGGCAGGCGGACATTTAGCCGGAACGTTGGCGATTTATTCCGATATGCGATTGTCCGATATGCGATGTGAGACAAGAGAAAATACCACATCTCACAATCTCACGTCTCACAATCCCACATCGCACACCCCCCCCTCCGGGGGGGCTTGGGGGGGCTCGCCTTACTTCGCCGCCATGATCTACCCTGTCGTCTCTATGGAAGACAGCATTTGCCATAAAAGGTCGCGCCACAATTTGCTGGGAAAAAACTATTCGGACGAGTTGAAACAGAAGATGAGTTTGGAAAAAAACGTCCGTCCCGACATGCCGCCGGTGTTCCTGCTGCACTGCACAGGCGACAGCACGGTGAACTACCGCAACAGCGTTGTTTTCGACGAAGCATTAACGGAAAAGAACGTGAAACACAAATTTCTCCTGCTCGAAGAAAAAGGACGCGGCGGACACGGTTTCGGCATCCGACCCAACGGCAAAGCAACAGGGTGGATTGATGAATTTGTGGAGTGGGTGAATGATTTATAGCCACGAATTACACGAATTTACACTAATTGATAGAATATCAAACAAAAGAAAAGATGAAGCGTTTACCCAAAATAGAAAATTTAACCGTAGAGTTTAAAACTTCGTTTAACGACGAGGTAATCGTCTCATTAGTTGCGTTTTCCAATGCAAAAGGCGGGACGGTTTATGTTGGCGTTTCCGATACGGGAAAAGCGCTGGGTGTAACTGTCGGGCAAGAAAGTGTTCAGAATTGGATAAACGAGATAAAAAATAAAACCAGCCCGCAAATCATCGCCGACGCTGAAATCTTCACGATCGGAGGCAAAACAATAGTAGCGTTGTCTGTCATAGAGTATCCCATAAAACCGGTTTCGGTAAGAGGGAAATATTATAAACGTACCGGCAACTCCAACCATCTACTCAGTTTGGATGAGATTGCCAACGAACATTTGAAAACCATCAACTCAAGTTGGGATTTTTACGTTGATCCCAATCATTCCGTATCCGATTTGTCGGAAGAAAAAATAGCGAAATTTGTAAACGTAATCAGGCAAAATGAAAACATTCGTCAGGTCGGACTCTCTGATGTGGAAATTCTTAATAAAATGGAGATTTTGCGTCATGGCAAGGTTACTTTCGGGGCATATCTTCTGTTTGTAAGCGATTATTGCGCCATTAGCGATGTGCAAATCGGACGTTTCAAAAGCGACATCACCATTATTGATTCCATCTCGTTAAATTCCGATTTGTTTCAGGAAGTAGATGGCATCATGGCGTTTATCAAAAAACATTTGCAAGTCGAATACATCATTACCGGAGAACTGAAACGCACGGAACGGTTTGATTATCCGTTGGATGCCATTCGCGAAATTGTCGTAAACATGGTCGTTCACCGTGATTACAGGGACAGTTCCGCAAGCATCATTAAAATTTTTGATGACAGAATAGAATTTTACAACCCCGGAAAATTATATGACGGAATAACCGTAGCAGACTTACTATCAGGAAACTACACGTCAAAATCGCGCAACAAATTGGTAGCCAAAGCATTTAAAGAGACCGGCATGATAGAACGCTACGGCTCCGGCATTATGCGCGTGTGTAAAATTTGCAAAGACTACGGCGTAAAAGAACCCGACTTCAATGAGATATTTAATGGATTTCAGGCGATTTTGTATAGTAAAAAGACTGAAATAGTTGATGTGCCGGAAAATATTGCCGAGGAAGACATGGAAAAAGATGGAGAAAAAACTGTGGGAAAAACTGTGGGAAAAACTGTGGGAAAAACTGTGGGAAAAACTGTGGGAAAAACTGTGGGAAAAACTGTGGGAAAAACTGTGGGAAAAACTGTGGAGAAAACAATGACAATGATAATAGAAAACCCGAAAATTACACTAAAAAAAATCGCTGAGTTAACCGGATTATCAAGGCGCGGAATAGAATGGAATATACAAGAACTCAAAGCAAAAGGATTAATTGAACGTGTCGGAACTAAGGGCGGTTATTGGAATTTAAAAATAGAAAATGTTACCGACAAAGATGTGCATGAATTCACCAATAATCAAAAATTGAGTTCGGAGAAAACTATGGATAAAGACATGAATAAAGACATGGATAAAGATGGCAAAACAACTGTGGAGAAAACTGTGGAGAAAACTGTGGAAAAAAGCGGGGAAAAAAGTATAGGGAACGGAAAAAGTAGGGGGGAAACTGTGGAAAAAAGTAGGGGGGAAATAATAAATTCTATTACAGATAAAGATATTAATGAATTTGCCGATAATCAAAAGTTGAGTTTGGGAAAAAGTTCGGAGAGTTTGGGAAAAAGTTCGGAGAGTTTGGGGAAAAGTTCGGAGAGTTCGGGGAAAAGTTCGGAGATCATTTTATTGGCAATAGAAAAAAATCCGATGATTACCATTAATGATCTTGCAAAACTTGCCGGTTTAACAACAAGAGCAATAGAAAAAATAATCTCTAAACTCAAACTCAATGACTTAATTGAGCGTGTCGGCATAGGTAAAGGTAGTTATTGGAAAATAAAAATAGAAAATGAACATAGAACATAGCAACAAAGAAGCCATCAAGCGCCTCCAAGAGGAAAAACTGACACTTGCCTTGCGTTATTTGCAGGAGAAGTCGCCGTTTTACAGGCGGATGTTTTTGCAGAACAGCATTGATATTCGGCAGATTCAACGGTTGGAAGACTTGGCGCAGGTTCCATGTACCACCAAACAGGACTTACAACTGCACAACGCGGATTTTCTTTGCGTCCCCCGTGAAAACGTCATTGACTACATCACCACCTCCGGCACGCTCAGCGACCCCGTAACTTTCGCCATGACCGACGCCGACTTAGAACGTCTGGCTTACAACGAGAAAATCTCGTTTGAATGCGCCGGCGCTAAAAAAGGCGACGTCTTCCAACTGATGACCACCATGGACAAACGTTTTATGGCGGGCTTGGCTTATTTTCTCGGCATCCGCAAGTTGGGCGCGAGCATCATTCGCGTGGGCAACGGAATCGCTGAGTTACAATGGGATAGCATCGAACGCCTCAAACCCAATGCGGCGGTGGTTGTCCCGTCGTTTATCTTGAGGCTCATCAAATACGCCGAAGACAACGGCATTGACTACAAAAAGTCGAGCATCAAAAAACTTGTCTGCATCGGCGAGAACCTGCGGGAGCAGGATTTTTCGTTAAACCTGCTCGGACAGAGCATCAAAGAGAAGTGGAACGTCGAACTCTACTCAACCTACGCCTCCACCGAGATGGCGACCACGTTTACCGAGTGTCAATACGGCTGCGGCGGACATCACCATCCCGAACTGATTATCTGCGAGTTGATAGACGACAGCGGAAACGTCGTCCCCGAAGGCGAGACCGGCGAGTTGACCGTTACCACCTTAGGCGTCGAAGGAATGCCGCTGCTACGCTTCCGGACGGGAGATTTGGCACGCTTTCACACCGAGCCGTGTCGGTGCGGACGCACCACCATGCGCATCAGTCCCATCGTGGGAAGACTCAACCATCTGATAAAATACAAAGGTACAACGCTTTACCCGCCTGCCATCTTCGATGTGTTGGACAACGTTTCCTATCTCGAAAACTATCTCGTCGAAGTCTCCGACAACGAATGTGGAACCGACGACATCCTCGTAAAAATCGGACTGCGCGAACATCTTGACTATGACGTGATTAAAGACCTAAAAGACCGTTTCAGGGCGCGTATCCGCGTGGCGCCGGAGGTAGAAATCTGTCCGGCAGACCAAATACGGGCGACAATCATGCCCGACATTAGCCGTAAACCGATTAAATTTATAGACAAACGTAAAAAGAAACGATATGAATAGAAAATTCGACGACATCCGTCCATACGTGGACGCCGAAATACCGGCGGCAATGCAACGCATAGCCGAAAGTGAATATCTGCCGGCAATTGCCAAGTTCGTATTCCCCGATAAGGAACTGAGCGAGGTGCAAAAAATATTGCGCGGTTATACCAACATCCGCGATTTTCAACTTGAGGCGATGTATGCATTTAATTATCAGGTTGTTAAACAAACCGCCGACAACTTCACCTACAGCGGAACAGAACACCTTGACCCCGCCAAAAACTATCTTTTTGTGTCGAACCACCGCGACATCGTCATGGACTCGTCGCTGTTGCAATTCGCACTGCATTTCGAGGGGTTCCGCACGACGGAAATCACTTTCGGAAGCAACCTCATGGCTTCGCAGTTGGTCATTGACATTGGAAAATCCAACAAGATGTTCAAAGTGGTCAGGAGTACGAATGCCCGTGAGTTTTACGAAAATTCGCTGTTTTTATCAGAATACCTCCGCTACACCATCACCGAAAAGGGAGAATCCATCTGGATAGCGCAACGCAACGGACGTACCAAAAACGGCAAAGATGCCACCGACCAGGGAATTGTCAAAATGTTCTGCATGAGCGATACGCAGGATTTGGTGAAATCCATAGATGCGTTAAATATCGCTCCCGTTGCCGTTTCCTATCAGTGGGAACCTTGCGATGTGTTCAAAGCCAAGGAGTTGTACCACTCGCGCGATGGCGCAAAATATATAAAACAGAAAGATGAAGATTTTATCAGCATCCTGACAGGCATCACACAGAAAAAAGGCAACATTCATTTCGGTTTTTGTAAACCTCTCGAAAAAGAAGAATACGCCGCCTTTGCCAACGAACAACCCAACAAATTTTATAAACACATCGCACATCTGATTGATGAACGAATCCATAACAACTATAAACTGTGGAGTACCAACTACATAGCCCACGATCTCCTTTCCGGAACCGACAACTATGCCACGCACTACACGCCGGAAGAAAAAGAACAATTCCTGCAAAGATTTCATCATGCGCTCAAGTTGATAGAAGGCGATAAAGATGTTGTTGGCGCTATCTATCTGGGGATTTATGCTAATCCGGTACATTCATGAAAATCATCCTCGCCCTCATCAAAAAGGAGTTTCTCCAGATATTTCGCAACCCGGTTCTTTGGCGGCTTATCATCTTCATTCCCTTTGTGATGCTGATAATTTTCCCTTACGCCGCCGACTTAGACATTAAAAACCTCAACATCGTCGTCCTCGACGGCGACCGTTCCTCTTTTTCCAACCAACTGATTTCCAAACTTAACGGAAGCGGCTTTTTCTCCCTCAAACAAGACGTCGCCAACCGGAAAGAAGCCGACAAACACCTGCGACACGACGCCATTGACATCATCATCGAAATCCCCCAGCACTGCGAACGGGACATCCAAAACGGACTGATGCCTACCATCTCCGTTACGGCAAACGCCATCAACGGTATGAAAGCCGGCGTGGGCGTTTCATACATCAACGGCGTTCTGGCGGATTATGTCTCCGACATCCGCATTGTACACAACCTCGCCGAACAACCGTCGTACATCACCATCTCGCCGACCTACTGGTTCAACAAACAGATGAACTTCCGAAACATCTTCGTGCCGGGAATATTGACCATCCTGATAACCATGATAGGCTGCCTGCTCTCCACACTCAACATCGTGCGCGAAAAAGAGATAGGAACCATCGAACAGTTGAACATCACTCCGATGTTGAAACACCATTTCATCATCGGAAAGATGACGCCGTTTTGGATTATCGGAATGGCAGAATTTTGTATCGGACTGATGATCATGCGGTTTGGGTTCGGAATACATATTCTCGGCTCGATACCGTTGTTGCTGTCGCTTACCGGAATCTATCTGCTCGGCATGTTGGGATTGGGATTTTTCATCTCTATCTTTTCGCGTACACAGGCGCAATCCATGATGGTCATCGTCTTTATCTTCATCACCTGCATCCTGCTCAGCGGCTTGTTCACCTCCATTGACAGCATGCCCGAATGGGCAAAGGCGATCAACACCATCAACCCCGTCGCCTACTTCATGGGCATCATCAAACTCATCATCCTCAAAGGCGGAACGCTCTACAACGTCCGGAACGAACTCATCAGCCTCTCGCTATTCGCGTTGATTATCAACGCAGCAGTGCTGAAATTTTATAAGCGACAAATTGCATGATATTTGTTATCTTTACACTCAAATAATTTTTAAAATATTGTATATGAGACCACATTTTTATTTGTTAATAACCGTATTAATAGTTGCCGTAGGTGCAACAGGATGTACATGTTCAAAGAAAACGGCGTCGTCCGCCGAAAACACGGAATTGACGCCGCTGCAACCCCGTGATGCCGTTGTGAAAAACGACACAGAAACAGAACAAAACCAAGAAGTTCTTACCGGAAGCGTTGCTGCGTTGCCCAATGTCATCATTTACAAGACCAAAGCCGACTACTCCCAAAATGTCCCCGTCGGACTGAACGAGGAAAAGACAGCCATCGTCTCGTACCCGGGAAAAACCGACGTCAAAGGACAGTTGCCGGTATTGTTGGAACATGGTTTTCTCTTGGACAAGCGCGGCATCAGTACCAACGTAGCGTTTTTGAAATACACCTACGACGAGTATATGGCGCTCGAATCCATCCCGCCGATAGCAGAACTGTTCGACGCCATCATTGACACCGACCCCCTCACAGAGATGTACCTCTGCGGAAAAACCTCCGACTTCCACCACGGCGACATCACCGAACTGCTGAACGAAGCGCTTACGAAAAGCAACGGAAAACCCGTGGAAGTTTTTAAAAAATTGAAGTAGAACTGAAAATATCTTGTCTGAACTATGATTTTTCCCATGCCGCAAACCCCTGAAAGGGCGGAATCCCCTTGTGTAGGGCAAAGTTTATTCATACTGAAGAAGAACGATAATATAATGTTACTCACAACTATAATAATATGGAATACATCGAAATAAAATGTCATTACCCGGATAACTTCCCCGGCGAAGACCTCCTCCCCGCTCTGTTGGGAGAGATTGGCTTTGAAAGTTTTATGGAAAACGAAGACGGCATCAGCGCATACATCGTCTCCGAAAATTTTTCGGAAGAGGCACTGGACAAACTGCTCTCCTCTCTGCCCCAAAAATTCCGCTACGAAAAAAAACTCATCCCCGACCAAAACTGGAACGCCGTGTGGGAAAGCAACTTCGACCCCGTTCGCGTCGCCGCAAACTGTCTCGTGCGCGCTCCGTTTCACGAACCACAAAACGGCATCGAATTTGACCTTATCATTGAGCCGCGCATGGCATTCGGAACCGCCCACCACGAAACAACGCTTCAAATGCTACAACTACTTCTGAAAGAAGACGTTACCGGAAAAAAAGTATTGGACATGGGATGTGGAACAGGCGTCATCGCCATCTTGACAGAGAAAAAAGGCGCCGCGGCGGTAACCGCCATTGACAACGACGAGTGGGCGTACAACAACACCTGCGACAACCTGAAAATCAACAATACAACCGCCGTCAAAGCCGTGTTGGGCGATGCCTCCGCATTGGGCGTCGAGCATTACGACGTCATCTTCGCCAACATCAACCGCAACATCCTCCTGCGCGACATGAAATACTACTGCAACGTGCTGAACAACAACGGCATCATCTTCTTCAGCGGCTTCTACACCGAAGATGTCGAAGCCATTAGAACGGAAGCAAAAAAATACGGACTGCAACAGGAAACGCTGTCGGTAAAAAATAACTGGACGGCGGCGAAGTTTCGGAAAAATTAGTATCTTTGCACTCGATATTGAGTAATTTTACTCATCATATTGAGTAAAATATAAAACCATGATAGAAAGAGTTTATTTACAGAGACTTACAAGGCGGATGAATGAAAGCAGAAAGTTCATCCAGGTGCTTTATGGACCTCGGCAAGTTGGAAAAACGACTATGATTTTGCAATTACTTTCAAAAATCGCAGTCGAAAACATTTACGAAACCGCCGACACGGTAGCAGCCGCCGACACAAGATGGTTGCAGACGGTTTGGGAAACGGCGCGGATTAAGTTAAAATTATCCGGTGCCGGAGAGTTGCTTTTGGTGATAGACGAAATCCAAAAAATTGATAATTGGAGCGAAACGGTAAAAAAACTTTGGGACGAAGATAGCCGGACAGGGAACAACATCAAAGTGATTTTGCTCGGTTCGTCGAGTTTACTTATCCAAAAAGGACTGACCGAATCGCTTGCCGGACGCTTTGAGAAGACATACATCGGACATTGGTCTTTCGCCGAAATGCAGTCGGCTTTCGGATGGGACATCAACCAATACATCTACTTTGGCGGTTATCCGGGCGCTGCCTCGCTGATTGACGACGAGAAACGGTGGAAATCGTATATCATTGATTCTCTGATAGAAACAAGTATCTCAAAGGATATTCTGATGCTGACAAGAGTGGATAAACCGGCTCTGTTGAAACGGCTTTTTGAAATCGGCACTCATTATTCGGGACAGATTCTCTCTTTCACAAAAATATTAGGACAACTGCTCGACGCCGGCAACACAACGACGCTTTCACACTATCTCTCGTTGCTCTCGAATTGCGGACTGCTGGGCGGTTTGGAAAAGTTTTCGGGCAATATTGTGAAAAAACGGGGTTCGATTCCCAAATTCCAACTCTATAACAATGCGCTACGCTCCGCCTACCTGAAAACCGATTTTCTACAAACGTTTCAAGAGCCGAACTTATGGGGAAGAATAGCCGAATCGGCTGTCGGAACGCATTTATTGGGAAACGCCATCACCGAAAATTACAAACTGTACTATTGGCGGGAAGGCGATTGTGAAATAGATTTTGTCATCGAATACGGCGAGAAAATATTGGGTTTGGAAGTGAAAAGCGGCGTTTCGACACAAAACAAAGGTATCGGTAAATTTTTAAGCCAATACCCCGCCGCAAAGACTATGTTTGTCGGAACGGGCGGTATTCCCATTGAGGAATTTCTGAACATAAATCCGGTGGAGTTGTTGTAACGCAAAAATTTCGTATCTTGCACCCATTAAAATTAAAAAGCAGATGAAACAAAAATTAAAATATATCTTATTGATTATCACCGTCTTGGCTTTCGGACGGGTTTTTTCTCAATCGTTGATTACGGCAAAATTTGTGCAGATGGACAGCATTTGCACAGGGACAAAAGGCGTGGTGAGGCTCGCTATGTACGATAACGTATCCGATGCTACCAGCGCACAAGATGTCTCTCATTTCAGGTTGATGTTTGAATTTGATGCGGATTTGATGAAAATAGAAAGCGTTATCACCGAAAACCCCGTTTTTGGAAGTTTTGACCTTTCTTATCCCGTTTCCGGACAGTGTATGATTGTGGATACATTGGCAAATCCCATTAACTTTCGCGTTCCATCTTCCGAAGAAACCGCTCTTATCTTCAAAATAACTTTCAACGGGCTTAAACAAGGCGTGGACACCCTCCGTTTTATCACCGACTCCTGCTATTTTAAGACGCCGGAAGAGGAAAACATCGCAGCATTTTACCACGACTTGCCGGATGTGAACATTCATCCGGGTTCTATCTCCATGACGATAGCGCAAACCGGCATCGGCTGTTCGTATGAAGAGAAAGGACAAGCCGAAGTAACGATTTTGGAAGGCGTTTCGCCCTACAAATACCTGTGGAGCGACGGAATGCAAAATTCGTTTTATCCCGAAAGAGTAGGACAATTATCCGAAGGCGAGGTGAGCGTTCTCATCACCGACGGCAACGGCTGCCGACACGACACGTCAATTATGATAAAGACGTGGAGAGCGCCGGAATTTGACTGGACGTACGAAACAAAATACACGGCAGAGGAAGAATTTGCCGTAAAAGAGCATCCGATACGTTTTTATGTAACAAAAGAAGGCTCCGATTCGACCGACTATGCCTACAACTGGGAATGGAAAATGTACTATACCAACCCCGACTCAGGCATTCGCGACTCTTTGGACTTGGGCGAGCGAAAAAACCAAACCGACTTCGACTATATCTTCCTTGTTGACAACGACTACGAAATACAACTGAGCGCCCAAGGCAGGCAATACGGTTGCGATACCACCGTCGTAAAAGCCGTAGTTGTCGAACCCGCCCAGTTGGAATTCAAAAACTTGGTAACACCCGGAAACAACCGCTTTAAAATACATGCCAACGGCTCGCAAAAATTACGCGACGTCTTTGTGAGCCATGTCCTTATCATTCAAGACCGTACAGGACGCAAAGTGTATGAAACCAAAGATTTTCCCGACGACGGATGGGACGGCGGCGGTTGCCCGAACGGAACCTATTATTTCATCTTGAAAGCCAAATCCACGCGAAAAGAGTATAAATATCAAGGAGCGGTGGTGATTCTGGGAGGAAACGGATAAAAACCGAAAATTTACAGTGCAATTATTCATATATTTTAATAAAAACTTTTATTTATGTCGAAAAACAATTTTGCTATTATTTTTTGCCTGTTTGTCATGTTTACAGGCTGGAAACAAGCCGATGCTTGTACCAATTTTTTAATCACCAAAGGCGCTTCTTCCGATGGGTCAACCATGATTAGTTACTCTGCCGATTCGCACGTGTTATACGGCGAACTGTATCATTGGCCTGCCCGAACATACCCCGAAGGCGCTCTGTTGGACATCTACGAATGGGATAGCGGGAAATTTCTCGGACGCATCCCGCAAGTGCGACAGACCTATAACGTCGTCGGCAACATGAACGAATACCAGTTAGCCATCGGAGAAACAACCTACGGCGGACGGAAAGAATTAGAGGATTCTACCGGAATTATGGACTACGGCAGTTTGATTTATACCACATTACAACGTGCCAAGACCGCCCGCGAAGCCATCTTCATCTTCGCCAAACTGTTAGAAGAACACGGCTACGCCAGTGGCGGAGAATCTTTCTCCATTGCCGACCCCGAAGAAGTCTGGATCATGGATCTCATCGGAAAAGGAACCAAGATGGTAACCGACAAAAGTGGAAAAACCTACAACGCCAACAAAGGCGCCGTCTGGGTGGCACGTCTGATTCCCGACGGATATGTCTCGGCACATGCCAACCATGCCCGCATCACCACTTTCCCGATGAAAGGTAAAGAGGCGCTTTCGTCGAAAAATATCGACAAAATCTATAACAAAGAGGTAACAACCGTTTACTCCCACGACGTAGTCAGTTTCGCCCGCGAAGCCAAACTGTACGAAGGAACAGACGAAAAATTCTCATTCTCAGACGTTTACGCACCGATTGATTTTGGCGCCGCCCGTTTTTGCGAATTGCGCGTGTGGGCGATGTTCAACAAAGTAACCGACGGCATGGACAAATATTGGGATTATGCCATTGGAAACATCAAATGTCCCGTCCCTGCCGTCGAAGGACAACCGCTGAAACCGGAAAATTTCCCCAACAATAGGATGCCGCTGTGGGTACAACCCAGTAAAAAGGTTGACGTAGAAGCGATGTTCTTTTTTATGCGTGACCATTTGGAAGGAACACCCTTAGACATGGCAAACGACATCGGAGCAGGACCTTTCGCTTGTCCGTACCGCTGGCGCCCGATGACGTGGTCTATTGACGGCGGAGATTACATCCACGAACGCGTTACGGCAACGCAACAGACCGGTTTCTCTTTTGTAACACAGTCCCGCTCGTGGATTCCCAACAACCTCGGCGGAATTATTTGGTTTGGCGTGGACGACGCCTCCAGCACCGTCTATGCACCCATGTACACCTGCATGACCAGAACGCCCGAATGTTACGCCGTAGGAAACGGCGACATGATGACAT
This sequence comes from Bacteroidales bacterium, assembly GCA_009777825.1. Classification (GTDB taxonomy): domain Bacteria; phylum Bacteroidota; class Bacteroidia; order Bacteroidales; family WRLA01; genus WRLA01. The sequence goes on along the minus strand of WRLA01000010.1, from coordinate 18,281 downwards.
GGTCGGAAACAGCCGGCTTCTGGATATTTAACCAGGTAACCAACTTCGCCTACACCCGCTACAACGTCATCCACCCCGAAATTGCCGAAAAACAAGCCGGATACGAAGCCAAATATGTCAAAGATGTAGAAAGAATAGACGCAGAAGCACAACAACTCTTCACCCAAGAACCCAGAAGAGCAGCAGAGTTTCTAACCGGTTTCTCGGTGAACACCGCCAACAATTTGGTAAAGGAGTGGAAAGATTTTTACCACTATCTCTTTGTAAAATATATGGACGGAAACAAAAAAACCGCCCAACCCGTCCCCGAAGGATATAAATACTACGCCCCGAAAGTGGAACATATTCGTTTTGGCGATGATTACTATAGGGTGATTATTGAGAAGACGGGGGATAAATTAAAAGTAATAGAATGAAACAGCAACGGATATATATTGACACCTCAATAGTAGGTGGCTTTTTCGACAAAGAGTTTGAAAAAGAGACTAAAATGCTTTTTGAACGGCTTGAAAACAAGGAAGTTATTTTTGTGCTTTCAACAGTATTATGGAAGGAGTTAAAAGATGCTCCGCCAAACGTGAAATCCCTATTAAACAATTATGGCAAAGATTCTTTTGAAAGAGTTGCTTTAACAAACGAAGCAAAAGAACTTGCCAATAAATATATTGCTGAAAATGTGGTGGGAAAAACAAGTTTAGACGATTGCAGGCATATAGCGCTGGCAACTATAAACAAAGTAGATGTGTTGGCAAGTTGGAATTTTAAACACATTGTAAATCTCAGCCGTATAAAGGGATACAATGCTGTGAACCTGAAAAACGGTCATATTACACTTGAAATTAGAAACCCAAAAGACTTAATAGATTATGGAAAAGGAATTTGATTGTTTAAAAATGAAAGAAGAAATTCAGGCGAAAATATATGAAGAAACAAAAGATATGACATTCCTTGAATTGGATGCCTATTTTAACAAAAGTTTGGAAAATGATGCTTTTTGGCAAGGATTAAATTCACCTCAACGGATATGGTGAAAAGCAGCATCCACCATGCGAATAGACATCTTAACCCTCTTTCCCGAAGTCCTGTCGTCGCTTCTTGACTACAGCATCTTAAAGCGGGCGTGCGATAGAAAGTTGGCGGAGTTTCATTTTCACAACATCCGCGACTATGCTGCCGACAAGCACAAGCGCGTTGACGACTACGCCTACAGCGGCGGCGGCGGCATGGTGATGATGATACAACCGATAGCTGACTGCATCACCGCCCTGAAAAGCGAACGGGAATACGACGAAATCATCTACACCGCCCCCGATGGAGAACTGCTCACGCAACCTCTTTGCAATCAAATGAGTTCGTATAAAAACCTGATCATCCTCTGCGGACATTACAAGGGCGTTGACGAGCGTATCCGCGAACACTTTATCACCAAAGAGATTTCCATCGGAAACTACGTGCTGACGGGCGGAGAGTTGGCGGCAGCGGTCATCGCCGACAGCGTCGTGCGCCTGATACCGGGCGTGCTGAACGACGAAATGTCGGCGCTCTCCGACTCTTTCCAGGATGGATTGGTAAGTCCGCCCGTATATACCCGCCCCTTCGACTACAACGGATGGAAAGTACCCGAAGTCCTCATCTCCGGAAACGAGCGACAGATAAAAGAGTGGAAATTGGAAAAAGCCGTGCGACGGACGGAGGAACGAAGACCGGAAGGGAGGCAAGCAGATGACGCAGATGAGACGGATTTTCGCAGATGATTATTTATGGGGTTGTGTGTAATTCAAAAATTTCATGTACATTTGCAAAAATTTTTTTAATGTGGTTATGGAATATACAATTTGTGTTGAAAAAAATGAAGATGGTTGGCTTACAGGGCAATGCGAACAACTTCCACAAGCAATAAGTCAAGGTAAAGACATCAACGATTTAATGGAAAATATGAAAGACGCCATTGAATTGGTCTTAGAAGTAAAAAGAGATGAATTTAGAAAAAATTATCACTCCAAGACCGCTATTGTAAAAAACTTAACTCTTCCATATGAAACGAAACGTTCTACTGAAATATCTAAAAGAAAATGGGTGCCTGCTTGATAGAGAGGGGAAAAAACATTCTATTTATATGAATATCCAAACAGGAGATTGGACAGCAATACCTCGTCATCCTGACATAAGAGAAAAAACAGTAATGAAGATATGTAAAGAGTTGGGTGTTAATATTTTAAAATGAAAACGCTCGTAAGGATTATTCTAAAGACACTGAAGATAGCCTCTATCACAGGCGGTTGCATCTTTTTTATTTTGCTTTTGCTGGCGTTTACCTCGGCGCCATTCTACATGTACTATCACTTAGGAACAGACCCGAATCGGATGGAAAAATCTTTTGCACCGGAACATATCGTCATGTTGGGCGGGGCGGGTATGCCCTCACAAGGGAATCTCATCCGTTTGTTTTACACGGCGGGGTTTGCGCAGTCCGAGGCAGAGGTAATTATCCTGCATCCGGAAGATTCACTGTGTCAACAGGCAATGACACAGGAGTTGATCTCAAAAGGCATTCATCCTGACAAAATCACATTCGTAACCGAAGGGAGTAACACACACTCGCAAATTCTTCAGTTGAAGCACGAACGCCCCGAACTGCTGCATCAGGATTTGTTGGTAATCACCTCGCCCGAATATGTGCGGCGAAGCGTTAAATGTTTTAGAAAACTCGGCTTCACCTCCGTACACGGACAAGGCGCTTTCGAGGCTACCGTTGACTTCGACTTGTCGTTAAAAGGGAAAAAAGTCGAAGGAAACGAACTTATCCCGCTTGTTGAAAGTACTAATCTGCGTTATACTTTTTGGAATTATTTGAAATTGGAGATAGACTGCTTTCGCGAATATACGGCGTTGGCTTATTATAAATTCAAAGGGTGGATATAAGAAATCACTCTCGCTCAACCCAGATTACGCATTAGAGAAAAAAAGCAATAGCCTCTTGATAATTTTTAAACTCTATTTTCATGTTTTCACCAACTTTTTTAGCCCAAACTCACTCCACCACCCCCAGTTCTTTCCCAATCTTCGTAAACGCTGCGATGGCTTTGTCCAAGTGTTCTTTTTCGTGTGCTGCTGAGAGTTGGACGCGGATGCGGGCTTGCCCTTTTGGCACTACGGGGTAATAGAATCCGGTAACGTAGATCCCCTCGTCGAGGAGGCATGCTGCGAAGTCTTGCGACAGTTTGGCGTCGTACAGCATCACGGCGCAGATAGCCGAGCGTGTAGGTTTGATGTCGAAGCCGATTTTCGACATTTTTTCCATGAAGTAGTCGGTGTTGCTGTGGAGTTTATCTTGCAAAACGTTGGTCGTGCTCATCATCTCGACCATCTTGATACCTGCCGCCGCCACCAGGGGCGGGATGGAGTTGGAGAAGAGATAGGGGCGTGAGCGTTGGCGCAACAGTTCGATGATCTCTTTTCGTCCCGTCGTGAATCCGCCGATGGCGCCGCCGAAGGCTTTGCCCAAGGTGCCGGTGATGATTTCTATCTTTCCTTTCAGGTCGTACAGTTCCGTAACGCCGCGTCCCGTTTTTCCTACTACGCCGGCGGAGTGGGATTCGTCCACCATGACCATGGCGTCGTAGCGGTTTGCTAATTCGTAAATCTTATCCAACGATGCCACGTTGCCATCCATAGAGAAGACGCCGTCGGTAACAATCAGCCGGAAACGGCAACCTTGCGACGCCTTCAGATGCGCTTCCAACTCATTCATATCGGCATTGGCGTAACGAAAACGCTGCGCCTTGCAGAGACGGACGCCGTCAATGATGGAGGCGTGATTGAGCGCATCGGAGATGATGGCGTCTTCTTCGCCCAACAGTGGTTCAAAGACGCCACCGTTAGCGTCGAAACAGGCGGCGTATAAAATGGCATCTTCCGTCCCGAAGAAGCGGGCGAGGTCGGCTTCCAATTTTTTATGGATGTCGGTCGTGCCGCAAATAAAACGTACCGACGACATGCCGTAGCCGTGCGTATCCATGGCTGCCTTTGCTGCTGCTATCAATTCGGCATTGTTAGACAAGCCCAGATAGTTGTTGGCGCAAAAGTTGAGGACGTTCTTACCGCCCGCAACCTGTATCTCTGCCCCTTGCGGCGAGACGATGACGCGTTCATTTTTATATAACCCCGCTTCCCGAATACCGGTCAGTTCCTGCTGAAGAAAATTTTGAAATTTTGTGTACATAGTTTAATTTTTTGTGTAAATATATCTTTATGATTGAATGTGCAAAAGTACGAATTTTATCTATTCAAGCCGAAGTTTCTGAAAAAAAGGTTAAGAAAAAATCTGAGATGCTATTTGTTGATCCAACGGCGAAATGTCCCGTTATTCCTAATCACGGTAATCGTATTAATCTTAATAAAATCACGGTTCAGACAATATCCCCGTCGTAGAAAACCCTTCCACCAGCGCTACTGTTTCGACCGTTCCGCCCTTTGCCGTAACGATGTCGTAGCCGACGATACTTTCGGGTTGATAATCAGCGCCTTTGACTAAGACGTCGGGCTGGACGGTTTTAATCAGTTCGTAGGGCGTATCTTCGTCGAAGAGGACGACGGCGTCAACAAAAAACAACGATGCCAACACCATCGCCCGCGCCTCCTGCGGGTTGACGGGACGGTTGGCGCCTTTCAGACGGCGTACTGAGGCGTCGGTATTCAGTCCGACAATCAGAATATCTCCTTTATCACGCGCTTGCGACAGATATTCTACATGTCCGCGATGTAATATGTCGAAACATCCGTTAGTGAAGACGATTTTGCGGGCTCTAAACCTCCAAAAGGCGAGGTTTCGTTCCAATGCGTGCCGGTCAAGAATTTTCGACTTGATGATTTCTGTTTTTTCCATCTCTTTTTCTATTATAATAAGGTAAGCATATTATGGCTATTGTTCCAACGACGAGGATGGCTACTTGTTGCGCACCCCACGCCAACCAGCCTAAGGCGTAGCCCACCGGCTCGGCAACGCCGTACACCGCCAGCGTTCCTGCGACAAGCAACGGAAACACTCCGATGCCGCCCTGTACTACGATGGTGCCGATGGTGGCGAATGCCATTGCCGCTAATCCGGAGTCAGGCGTCAAAACCGCCGTTTCGGGAAGGCTGAAAAAGCATACGTAAAATCCGGCATAATAAAAAATCCAGATAGAAAGCGTTTCCACAATAAATGCAACGGGGCGCTTCACCTGAACAACGGATTTTAAGCCCGTCCAGATGCCTTTGACGAAGTTCTCTACTTTCTGCACGATGGCGTATTTGAGGATTCTTTTCCGTAAAACAAAGACATAGAGCAGAATCAGCACGACAGCCGCTGCCGCCGCCATTCCTGCTAAACGCAAAAGCGACACTTTTTGCAGAAAAGAAGATAAAAAGGTCGTCTCGGCGTATTCGTACAATTTGGCGGAAAAAGTTATCAGCACCAACAGAAAAAACAACAGATAGATTGCCATGTCAATAACTCTTTCCGTGATGACGGTGCCGAGACTTTTGCTCACAGGGATTTTCTCATATTGTGCTAAAGTGCTGCATCTCAACACTTCACCCAGACGCGGAACGGCTAAATTGGCTAAATATCCGATGATGGTGGCAAAAAACGCATTCATCTTCGACGGTCTGTATCCCATCGGCTCTAACAGCAAGATGGAACGGACGGCACGCATCCAATGGCTGGCTATTCCGATGAAAAATGCCACGATAAGCCACAGATAATCAGCCCGTTTAAAGGCGTTCCATACCTCGTTAATCTCTTCGTCCGACAGACGTTGAACAAAAAACCAAATAAAAAACATCCCCAAAGCAAGCGGAAAGAGGATTTGTAAAGTAACTTTCAACTTTTTTTTCACGATGGCGGAGGAAATATTAGTGTTTAAAATGTCGTATTCCAGTGAAAACCATTGCGATACCGTGTTCATTGCAGAACTCCGTTACTTCATGGTCGCGAATGGAGCCGCCCGGCTGTATGACGGTTTTGATTCCCGCGCCGCTGGCTATCTCTACGCAGTCGGAGAAGGGGAAGAAGGCGTCGGACGCCATCACCGCTCCGTTTAAGTCGAATCCGAAGGATTGCGCTTTGGCGATAGCCTGTCTTAGTGCATCCACACGACTTGTCTGTCCCGTTCCGGAAGCCAACAGTTGACGGTTTTTCACCAAGACGATGGCGTTGGATTTGGTGTGTTTGACCAATTTATTGGCAAAGATCAGGTCGGCGATTTTGTCCGGCTCCGGCTGTTTTGTCGTTACGGCGTTCAAATCGTTGGCTGTTTCGACCGTCAAATCCTTCTCTTGCATCAATACGCCGTTGAGCAACGAACGGAACTGGATGGTGTTCGCGGGACGTCCGTATTTTTGTTTGTAAATCAGGATGATACGATTTTTCTTTTGAGAGAGAATTTCCAACGCGGCGACGTCGTAATCGCGGGCGATGATGATTTCAAAGAAGAGTTTGTTGATCTCTTCCGCCGCTTCTTTGGTAACGACCTCGTTGGTGATTAAAACGCCTCCGAATGCCGACACCGGATCGCCGGCTAAGGCATCGTTCCACGCCTCCAGAACCGTCGTTCTCGACGCCACGCCGCAGGCGTTGTTGTGTTTCAGGATGGCAAAGGTCGGATCGGAAAAGTCGTTCATCAGCGACACGGCAGCCTCGATGTCCAACAGGTTGTTGTAGGAGATTTCCTTCCCCTGCATTTGCTCGAATAACTCTCCGAAATTTCCGAAAAACACTCCAAGTTGGTGTGGATTCTCTCCATAACGGAGAATTTTGGCGTTGTTTTGTGCATGACGGAAACAGGAATTTTCGCCCTTGTCGAAATAGTTGAAAATGGCGGTGTCGTAGCCCGAAGAGACGGCAAACGCCTCTTTGGCAAACCATTTTCGCTCTTCCAACGTGGTTTCTGCGCCTTTTTCGTTCAAAATGTCCAACAGCGGTGCATACTGATGTTTCGACGCCACAACTGTTACGGCGTTGAAGTTTTTGGCAGCCGCCCGAATCAGTGAGATGCCGCCGATGTCTATTTTTTCGATGATTTCGGCTTCGTCGTTGGTAGCCGCCAGCGTTGCCTCGAAAGGATACAGATCAACGATGACCAAATCTATTTCAGAGATGTCGTACTGTTGAAGTTGTTGAATATCACCGTCTTCCTCTCTGCGCGCCAGTATGCCTCCGAATACTTTCGGATGCAGCGTCTTGACCCGTCCGCCGAGAATGGAGGGATATCCGGTTAAATCCTCTACCGCATGTAGTTGCATGTTAGGAATGTCCAATTGCCGTAAATAATCAAAAGTCCCGCCAGTGGACAAGATAACGACGTGATTTTCAGTGAGTTTCATTGCAATATCCGCAATGTGCATCTTATCGAAAACCGATATTAACGCTGATTTGATCTGTTTGATGCCGTTCATGTGTTCAATTTTTGCAAAGGTACGAAATAATTGAGAATTGAAAATTGAGAGTTGAGAGTTGAAAATTTCAGGAACATGTCGGCGATTAAAGATTTTTTTGTATCTTTGCAACTGTGTTTAAACACACAATAAACGTTGATTAACACTATTAATTATGGATATTAGCACAATTATAGACGGAACCCCTGACATAATTCTTCGAAAAATTGCCGAAAGAGTCAAAGAAAGAAGACTTGAGCGCAACCTCACACAAAAGGCATTTGCCAGACGTGCCGGAGTGGGATACGATGCGTACCGCAGATTTGAAAATACAGGCGACATCACACTTCGCAACCTTGTCTTGTGCGCTGTTATTTTGAATGAAACAGAGGATTTTGCGGAACTATTTGTGAAAAAGAATTATCAAAGCATAGACGAGTTATTGAAAATCAAGGAAGTAAAAAAGAGAAAGCGAGGGTCAAAGAATGGATGAGATAAAAGTTATAGAAGTTTCCATGAATGGCATAAAAGTCGGACGAATTGCTTTGACGCTCGATAAACTTTGTGCGTTTGAGTATGACCCCGCGTATTTAATATCAGGAAAATCTATCTCCCCCTTCGCACTTCCTCTCAGGGCGGGAGTGTTTGTGGCAAAACGCACTCCTTTCGACGGAGGATTTGGCGTATTTGCCGACAGCCTGCCCGACGGATGGGGAAGTCTGATCCTCGACAGGTATCTGAAAAGCAAGGGAATAGATCCCGACAAATTGACTATTCTTCAAAGATTGGCATTGGTAGGCAGTACGGGACGAGGCGCCTTGGAATACCGTCCCGACTACAGCGAAACGACCGCCAACGAAATCATTGACTTCGACCATCTGGCTTCCGAAACACAAAAGATACTTGCCACCGATTACGCCGGCAGTTCTCTCGACACACTCTACAGATATGGCGGTTCGTCGGGCGGAGCGAGACCAAAAGTGTTTGTAACCATTGACGGCAAAGAGTGGCTTGTCAAGTTTAAAGCCGCGACAGACCCTGACGATATCGGAAAAATAGAGTACGAATACTCCCTTTTAGCCAAAAAATGCGGCATCAACATGCCGGAAACGCGACTGTTTGAGGGAAAATACTTCGGCGTAGAGCGGTTTGACCGGACATCCGCCGGGAAAATCCATACCGTAAGCGCTGCCGGACTGCTCAATGCTGATTATCGTATCCCAAGCCTCGATTACTTGGAATTACTGAAATTATGCCACATTCTGACTAAAAACATGGAAGAAGTCGCTACGCTTTTTCGCCTGATGGCGTTCAACGTCGCCATCAAAAATCGCGACGACCACGCGAAAAACTTCTCTTTCCAACTGACCGCCAACGGATGGAAACTCGCCCCCGCTTATGACCTCCTGCCCAGCAGCGGCTTCAACGGTTTTCACACCACAACCGTAAACAACAGCGGCGAACCAACTGTTGACGACATGATGACCGTCGCCGAAACAATCGGACTGAACAAACAGCGGGCAAAAGAGATTATGGATGAAATAAAATAATTACTACCTTTGCGCAAAATTTCACACCATGAGTTTTTCGGAAATCGCAGCCACAGTCAGCACCTCCATTTGGGGGATGCCGTTCATCGTAATATGTTTAGGTACAGGGATTTACTTTTCCATTCGGACACGTTTTTTGCAGGTGCGCTATTTGCGTTCCATGTGGAAGATGTTGTTTCAGGATAAATCGTCGAAGGATGGGCTGTCATCGTTTCAGTCTTTCGTTTTGGCGCTTTCGGGTCGTGTTGGTACGGGAAATATCGTTGGCGTGGCTACTGCCATCGCCTTAGGCGGTCCGGGAGCTATCTTCTGGATGTGGACGATAGCCTTTCTGGGCGCAAGTACAGCCTACATCGAAGCGGCGTTAGGACAAATCTACAAAGAAAAAATCGCCGGCAACTATCGCGGAGGTCCTGCCTATTACATCCACAAAGGATTGAAAATGAAAGGATTTGCCATGTTATTTGCCATCGTAACCATCGTTTCTCTGGGAATTTTCCTGCCGGGCGTGCAAGCCAACGCCATCTGCGACGCCTTTGACAATGCTTTCGGTATCGAAAAGATGATTACCGCCGGCGTGGTCATCCTCTTGCTCGGCTTTGTCATCTTCGGAGGCATCAAAAGGATTGCCAAGGTGGCTCAAGTCGCCACGCCGTTTATGGCAGTAGGGTATATCTTGGTTGCTCTTGTGATTTTGATACTCAACATCAAACATATTCCCGAAATGTTTATGTTGATTATCAACTGCGCCTTCGGACTGAAACCCGTCGCATCGGGCATCGTCGGCTCGGCTATCATCATGGGTGTGAAACGCGGGATTTTCTCCAACGAAGCGGGACAAGGCACGGCGCCTCATGCCGCCGCCGCCGCCAGCGTCTCCCATCCCGTAAAACAAGGGCTTGTGCAGGCGTTTTCGGTCTACGTGGACACCCTGCTTGTCTGCTCGGCGACGGCGTTTATGATTCTGATTACCGGCATGTACAAGGTCTTTAACACAGCAACGTGCGCCTCGGCGGATTGCGTCGTGATGAACGGCAACGGCTTGCCCGACTCCGTCTTCGAGTATGGAGCGCTCTATACCCAGCAAGCCGTCGAGGTGAATCTGCCGGGCTACGGCGCCACTTTTGTCGCCATTGCGCTCTTTTTCTTCGCCTTCACTACCGTGATGAGTTATTACTTCCAAGCCGAAACCAACGTCTTCTATCTTTTCCGAAAAAAAATAACCGCGACCATCATGATAAACGTCCTCCGGATAGTGATGCTGGCTGCCACATTTTATACCGCCATCAACGCCATGACCTTGGCATGGGACTTGACCGACATCGGCGTGGGAATCATGGCGTGGTTGAACATCATCGCCATCCTACTTTTACAAAGACCTGCCCTCAGAACGTTCAAAGACTATGAACGTCAACGTAAACAAGGAATAAAAGAGCCGGTTTTCGACCCTCAAAAACTTGGGATTTCCAATGCGGACGAGTGGAAATGATGATTAAACAGTAAGCACCATCCCCGTTTCATTCACCATTTTGCGGAGGTTGATCAGCGCGTAGCGCATCCTTCCCAAGGCGGTATTGATGCTCACATTGGTAATTTCGGCAATCTCTTTGAAACTCATATCGCGATACATGCGCATCTGCAGCACTTCCCGTTGGTCTTCGGGTAGGTGGCTGACCAACGTGCGCACGTCGCTATGGATCTGTTGGGTGATGATTTGTTCTTCGATGCAGGGGTCGTACAAACCGATAGTGCTGAAGATGTCGAAGTCTTCGCCGCCGTCGGCGATGGGCATCCGTTTGTTATTGCGGTAACTGTCAATAGCCAAGTTATGTGCAATACGCATCACCCATTGGATAAATTTCCCTTCTTCGTTGTAAGTCCCGCCGCGAAGCGTATTGATTACTTTGATGAACGTGTCTTGAAAGATGTCGTCTGCTTCATTTTTGTTGCGTACAAGCATCAAAATGTAAGCGTAAATTTTCTTTTGGTGGCGACTGATTAAAATTTCGAGGGCGTTATGATCCCCATCAAGGTATTTACCAACCAGCAACTCATCCGAAAGCGCAGTAGCCTTCATAATACATAAATTTTAATTGTTAGACAAAAAATGCTAAATCGGTAAAGATACAATCTATAGGCTCAAAATTTTTAATTACTTTTTTTCCGGTGCAAAGATACGACTTTTTTTTATAAAACAAATAAAAAATGTAGGACAAACGCATTAAAAATTTCCTGTTTTTCTTCTTTTTTTCGGAAAAGTATTAATAATCAAAGGTTAATATAACACATTGATTATAAGTAATTTGTATTTGTTCTGCATGAGTGTTTTTGTGAATTTTACTCATAATCAGAGAATTAGACCTATCATGATTTATCCCTAACCGGGATGATTTTAATCCGAAAATTTTAATGCGTTTGCCCTGACTCCATTCGCAGGAGTTTTTTGGGTGAACGATGAATTTTTCCGTTTCTGATTAGGACAACTCATTTATAATCAATTAGATATCCGTTCTTCGAATTGTGGATATTCTTACAGTAATCTTTTTCGCAACTTTTTCATTTTTTTTCTCAGTGGGGGCGAATGTGCGGAAGACCTTCAGCAGCATTTCCGTCCGACGCTGGAACAGGTTCCGAACAATAAAGTTGCCAGCGCCGATACTATGCTAGTATCATGTCAAATGTAATATATGTGGTATATTTTTGTTTATATTAAAAAAATGGTTTACCTTTGCACTTTCAAATTTAAACCATAGGAAAAACATGAAAAAAATCTTACTCCTATCATCCGCCCTGTCGTTGATGTTACTCTGCAGTTGCATGGTTGGTAAAAAGTACCAACCGCCGCAGCCTGCCGTTCCGGACAGTTACCGCACTGCCGAAGTCCAACCCGATACCACCGCCTTGCCCGACTGGTGGATATTGTTCGACGACCCCGTCTTGAACGCCTTGATTCGGAACGCATTATCGAACAATCCCGACATGCTGATAGCGGCTTCACGGATTGAAGAGGCGCGTTTGATGCTTGGAAATGCAAAAGCAAGCCTTTTGCCGTCGTTGAGTTATAATGTTAACGCCGCCGTGAGCGATGTGGGCATAGACGCTCAGCGGGTAGGCGCCTCCATAGACGGCAACGTCTTTAAAGGCTACGGCATGATGTATTGGGAGATTGACTTATGGGGGAAAATCCGCAGAAGTAAAAAGGCAGCTTTGGCAGAGTTTTTAGCACAGGAGGAAAACAGAAATGCGTTGCAAGTCAGCCTGATAGCCCAAGTCGCTACGCTCTACTTCCAATTGCGGGATTTCGACGCCCGACTTGCCATCGCAGAGCAAACCCACCAAAACCGCAAAGAGAGCACCGCCATCATAGCAGAGCGTTTCGACAAGGGATACGTCTCGGAGGTGGACAAGTTGCAAGCCGAGTTGCAAGAGGCTTTAGCCGAGGTGATGATTCCCAACTTCACCCGCGCCATCGCGCAAACCGAAAATGCCATCAACATCCTGTGCGGCGCTTTTCCGGACGCCGTTGAACGTGGAAAAGATAACGATGCGTATGTTTCGGCGCCTGCTATTCCTGTGGGATTGCCGTCGCAACTGTTACAACGCCGTCCCGACATACGGGCAAGCGAAGCCGCATTACACGCTCAGTTTGAACGGATTGGCATAGCGCAAGCCTCCATGTATCCCAGCCTGAGCCTGACCGGACTGTTGGGATTGGCAAGCCCTGACCTGAAAACCATCCTCAAAAACGACGCATTCTACGCTTCGGGAATCGGCGGATTGACCGGTCCGCTGTTCATGTTCGGACAAAACCGCAGATGGGTGAACATCGAACGCTCCCGAACAGAAGCCGCCATGCAGAACTATCAGAAAACCGTCTTAAACGCTTTCCGCGAAGTCAACGACGCCCTGACCGCCTATCACACCTACCAACAGGAACACGAAATCCGCCTGAGACAGTCGGAAACCGCCCGAAAAGCGCTGCAACTCTCCTACGCCCTCTACGACCACGGCTACTCCTCTTATTTGGAAGTGATGATGCAGGAAAACAACCTCTTTGACGCCGAACTGCAAGTCTCAACAACGCTGCAACAGCAACTTGCGGCTTATATTCAACTTTATAAGACACTGGGAGGCGGATTTTAGTAAATCGCAAATCGCAAATCGCAAATCGCACATCGCACATCGCACATCGCACATCGGAAATCTCACATCCCCAGCAACACCGTCGCATACGCCGTTACCCCTTCGCCGCGTCCTTCGTAGCCGAGGTGTTCGGTGGTGGTGGCTTTGATGGAGATGTCGTCGCAGGGGAGTTGTAAGGCGTTGGATATGGCGGTTTTCATCTGCGGGATGTAGGGGGCTATTTTGGGTTCTTGGAGGGCGAGGGTGCAGTCAATGTTTCCGATGTTAAATCCTTTATTGCGAATCAGTTCCGCTGTTTTTTCCAAAAGTATCAAACTGTTGATTCCTTTGAAGTCATCGGAGGTGTCGGGAAAGTGAGTGCCGATATCGCCTAAGTTGGCAGCGCCGAGCAAAGCATCGCAGATGGCGTGCAGCAAGACATCCGCATCGGAATGTCCTTTGAGGCTTTTATGAAACGGTATCGAAACGCCGCCTAACCTCAATGCACTTCCTTCCTGCAGGCGATGTACATCTATGCCGAAACCGATTCGGACACGTGTTTTTTGTGGTTTGTTGCTGTTCATGGAATTACTCTATTAGTCAATCTCTAAACAGTTTTGGTCAGGATGATCAATAAAGGAAACGATATCTATATAACGAAGAATGATAAGTTCCGCTATTTCTGAAGTAGCCAAATTTCCTGTACGAAACCAAATAATTTTAGGAGGGAATCCTCTAAGTATAGAAATATCGAAAAAATCAGCATCAAATGTTACCACAGTAAAACCGTTTTTTTTGGCATACTGCCATATTTTTGCATCATCACAATCATTTAAACCAACCGTCCTAACATGGCAACAATCAATAAAACTGTCTGGAAGTAAACGTAAAACGCGGAACGATATATTTTGGTCAAACAATAGTTTCATACTAAGCATATTGTAGAGTGCGTTCTCGTTGAGCGGCAAAAGCAAGGCAAGCGAGAATATCCTGCCTTGTCAATTCCGGAAAATCAGTAAGGATATCATCGTAAGTCATCCCTGCCGATAACCATCCCAGCACATCATATACCGTGATACGAGTTTCTCTAACACATGGCTTCCCGAAACGTTTATCGGGAGTGATTCTAATAATGTTCTCGAAAATGCTCATATTTCTGCTATTGGAAATTAATAGACAGCGTAAACCTCAGCGTATTATCCTGCGGACTTACCTGTTGGTTAGTCGGTACGATGTAGGAAAATCCGAGGTCGAACATGCTGTATCGGATGCTGGCGCCCAGACCGAGGTATTGGCGATTGCCCTTGTTTTTATGTTCGTAGAAATAGCCGCCGCGCACGGCAAACATCTTGTTGTACCAATACTCTGCTCCGAAACTCCACATCAGTTCTTGCATCTCTTCGCTGAATCCGCCCGGCGCATCGTAGAACGACTGTATCATGCCTTGAAAAACAGAGACGTTCGTTCTTTTGCCTTTTTCTATCTGAGGCGTTCCGTCGTCGTTATAAATAATCTTTCCGTCTTCATCATACGCATACAGCGGGGGCGTTGGCACCAACAGTTTGCTGACATCCAAGAAAACGGAAATGGTGTTATAACGGTCAACGTCAACCTGATAGGAGGGTCCGAAACGCAATGTTGTAGGGATAAACGACTCAAAACCAATGTTATTGGTATAGGATATTTTCCTTCCGATGTTGGAGATATTGACTCCCACAGCAAAAATTGACCCGTCGGCAGCCATCAGTTCAACAGGCAGACGGTAATAGAATGCTACGTCGGCAGCGACCGACCATCCGGCATGACTGTCAATACCGCCTTGCCCTTGAGTGAGGTTGGAGTAAATAAAGCGTCCGGCGACAGCGCCCGATATTTTGTCCGAGAATTTTCTGGAATAGGTAGCGTCCAGTGCAAGTTCATTGGGATTCCAATTTCCCAAATCTTCCTGATTAGGACCCCAAAAGTGTATTTCTCCCAGTGAGAAGTACCGCAACGAGGCCGCCACAGCGCTTCTGTCGTCAATTTTATAGTATCCGAAGAGCGAAAACAGTCCGATGTCGTCCACCAAGGCTCTGAGCCAAGGCACGTAGGATGTTTGTATGCCGAAACGGTGGTCAATGAAAGCATATTTTGCGGGGTTCCAATAAAGTGAGGTTGCATCGGCAAACGAGGAAACGCCCACATCGCCCATACCGCCGCCACGCGCATCAGGCGCAATGGTTAAAAACGGTACTGCTGTGTTGATGACATTTACATCCGACCCGTGTTTTTTCTCTCCGCTCTGTGCAGAGATGGTTGATACTGTCAATATTGTAATTACTAATACGCTAACGTATCTTAAAATGGTTTTACTCATATTATTATATATGTTAATTAAATAAAGGTTTCAGGAAATAACGGCGCTTTTTATGTTTTATTGCATAATCGCCTGACTTCGACGGGTAACATCCACATTTATTGCACAATCGTCATCTCTTCAATCAAATGGGTGGCTCCGGCAAACTTGTCAATAATAAATAAGCAATAGCGAATATCCAACGAGATGTTGCGGCAGACGACGGGGTCGTACATCAGGTCGCTCATGGTTCCTTCCCAGCATCTGTCGAAGTTTATCCCGATCAAATGTCCGTCGGCGTTTAAGACGGGACTTCCCGAATTGCCGCCAGTGGTGTGATTGGTCGCCACAAAAGCAACGCGCATGGAACCGTCGTCGGCGCCGTAGCGTCCATAATCTTTGTCGTAGTAGAGTTGTTTGAGTTTTGGCTCAACGACGTAGTCATAGACTTCGGGATTTTCTTTCTCCATGATGCCGTCCAGCGTGGTGAAATAGTGGTAAGTTACCGCATCGGCGGGTTGAAATCCTTTGACGTTACCGTAGGCGACGCGCAAGGTGAAGTTGGCGTCGGGGTAAAAGCGGCGTTCCGGCAGCATCTCCATCTGCGCTTTGATGTAAAGTTGCTGCAAACGGGTGTTGTTGGCGGTCAAAGTCTTTAGTCGGGCGACGACAGAGGCGTCTATGAATGTTTTTGCTGCTGTAATCAGTTGATAGGCAGCGTCTTTTTCGATTTCTTTGATGAGGTTGTCTCGTGTTTTTTTCTGTTCGGGGTCAAAAGTGTTGAGCAGCGCGGTTATTTTGCTTTGATCCAGTAAGACGGTTCGGTTAAAGAGGTTGTTGACGAAGTCGTTGAGGTCTCTTTTTCCGGCGTCCATCAGGCAGAGGGGGGTAAATTCGGGGGAAACATTGGTCAGGTAGGCTTTCAATCCTGCCTCCGCAATCTTCCTGTCAATGGGATGGTAGTAATCTTTGTAAAAGTTGGCGACTTGCCATTTCAACTCTTTCAGTTCTTCGTTGATTTTCTCTGTATCGGGCGTTTCCTTACTGCAAAGTTCCACCAAAGGCTGAAAGCGCTCTGCGAAACGCAGTAGTTCGATGCTGCTTATCGCTTCCGTAAAATAAGTATAGGCGATTTGATAATCTCTCTGTGTTTCGTAATTGTCTTGAAAATCAGAGAGTAGCGTTCCGTATTTTGCTTGTCGGTCGGGATTTTCGTCTGCCCATTCCTGAAATTCGCTTTCAAAGATTCGTTTTTGGGCGATACCGCTGACGCGCCGGATGCCTTTGTTCTCGCCTTGCCATTTTTTCCATCCGTTGGCAGCGTTGGCATGTTTTGCCGAGTATTGAATACGTATCTTGGGGTCGCTGTTCATGGCTTCTTCCATGATGGATAGCCGTTTGGTTCTGATGTCAATACGTATGGGATTTGTAACGTCAACGGTCTCTTCGATGGCATACGAAGGCAAATACTGGTTTGTCCGCGCCGGATAGCCGAAGACAAAGGTGAAGTCGTCTTCCTGAATGCCGTCTAACGATATTTCAAAGTATTTTTTGGGTTTGTACGGCACATTCTCTTCGGAGTAGTCCGCCGGCTTGTTCTCCTTGTCGGCGTAGATGCGGAAGAGGGCGAAGTCGCCGGTATGACGGGGCCACATCCAGTTGTCGGTGTCTCCGCCGAACTTCCCGATGTTCGACGGCGGAGCGCCCACCAAACGTACATCGGTGAAAATCTCGTTGACGAAGAGAAAATATTGATTACCAAAGTAAAACGGGACAACAGCAGCTTCGTAATGCGTCCCCTCCGTCGCCTCGACTTTGATGGTTTTGATGTTGACCTTGATGATGGAATCGCGTGCCGATTGAGGCGTTCCGTCAGCAACATTTTTCAAAACCTGCTCCGTAACATCTTCCATACGGATGAGAAACGTAACTTTCAGTTCGGGATTGGGCAACTCCTCTTTGCGCGACATCGCCCAAAATCCTGTGGTGAGGTAGTCGTGTTCGAGCGCCGAGTGTTGTTGCACGTAACGGTATCCGCAGTGGTAGTTGGTCAGCAACAGTCCTTCCGATGAGATGAGTTCGCCGGTGCAGCCTCCGCCAAACATCACGATGGCGTCTTTCATGCTGACGTTGTTTTCGTTGTAGATGTCGGCGGCGGAGATTTTCATCCCCATCTCCTGCATCTGTTGTTCGTTGAACTGTTCTAAGTAGAGCGGAATCCACATTCCTTCGTCTGCGGTGAGACGGAGCGTCGCCAGAAGAAAGGCGAGGAAAAAGATGATGTTTTTCTTCATGATGATGGTGTTTATAAAAAAGTGTGCGAAGATACGATAAATTATGATACTAATTATATTGTTACCAGGGCAAACGCATTAAAAACCCTTTATATTTTCGTACATTTTCTTTAAGTTATTAACAATCAGTTGTTGATATAATTATTTGATTAGCAATGGTTTATAATGGTTTCGCATTGATATTTTTCGTACCTTATGCCTCATAATCAACAAATTAGAAATATTATGGTACCGAAGATTTTATCGTATTTTTGCAGCATGAAAGACACGAGAAGAAATTGAGGATTTTGGACATGTAAAAAAAGACTGGTTATCAGGCGTTTTACGGCATGGGCACAACCCGTCTGTTTTTTGATGTAAAATAGCCCGATATGCTCAAGAAAACAAACAATTCCACGAACTACCGGCATTGCAGAGGAGGCTGAACCATGTCCTGCATGACCTTGCCGCAATTTTATATACTAACCTCGTTTATAAAATGAGTTATTTAAATAGTTGAAAGTTCAATGTTAACAGGCTATCCATGTCTTTTTGCACCTGTCCGGTTATTATTTTGTTTAAAGA
>WRLA01000009.1 GCA_009777825.1 Bacteroidales bacterium | reverse complement strand
CCTATGACAAAGTATATGGGGCGCCATACTACGACACCCTGCGTACAGCCATTTTCCGGCTGACCGAAAACGGCAAAAAACTAACCATACAGTACGACGACGACGCCTTAGTTGGCAATCCCGACGAAATGTCATCGGGAGTTATCCTTGCCGACGCTACGCCCGGAGTAGTGTATTGTAAAAACTACTATGGGAAAAATGATAGCTATTCCTATACCTCTCTTTGGGTCAGTTTTGACTATGGAAAATATTGGAAGTTCAGGGAGGAAAATATTGGACAACGATTCTATTACGCTGCCAACTTTGAAGGGTTGATTTATAGAATAGGGGGAGATTTTGTAGATGGCACTTTGGTAAGTGATGATTATGGAGCAACTTTTACAGAAATATATGAGACCGCTGGATGGACTAAAGAACCATATTTTGAAAAGTGTGAATTCTTTGGAATATCGGGAAGTAAACCTACTTATCCATGGTCTTTGTATTACACCTATGACTGTACTGCTACGTATGACACAATTCCGATAGATACTCAGTTTGTAGGAGGTTCCGTTGGTTATGATACCCCTGATGTTTACCGTGGCGGATTATCGGGCGAAGTTTATATCAGTTCATGGTTCCCTGATTGGACTTATAAAGTGTCGTTTAGCACCGATATGGGGTATAACTTTCGACAGGTATTTGTAAGCGAACCAGATCCACTGGTGGCAAATAATTACGGCATAAATTTTATGTCGGACAGAGAACCGGGTGTTTTTTATATAGTACGGGGATATACTGTATATGAAGGAGAAGGTATCAATCTTAAAGGGCATCATATAAAACTGTGTATTGACTATTACAGAGATTACGGGGATACATTGGTGGACACCTACTGTCATGAGCTTTCCAAGGATTATGGGAATGAGGTAGGAATAGCGGAGACGGACGAGGTAGGAGATGTGCGGATTTATCCGAATCCGACGAGGGGAGAGTTACAAGTTACGAGTTACGAGTTACAAATGGATGAAATCGTAATATGGAATATTATGGGGAAAAGAGTATTATCGCAGAAAGAAGAAGGCGGAAAGCAGAAAGAATTGGATATTTCATTCCTGCCGTCGGGAATGTATTTTGTGCGAATACAAACAGAAAAAGGAATAATAAACAAAAAGATTGTAAAACATTAAATATTATCGCATCATGACATGAAAAGTAAATACCGTGCTAAGAAGCATGTAGAAGCTGGTAGCACAAAATAGGATAGCTTGAAAAAGCGTTTGCAACTATATTTTTGCATTCATTTTCCACAATTTAACCCTTTATTGGGTTATCCATCAAGAGTAAGTTAGCGAAACGTCGTGTAGACGGCGTGGAGCAGTTTATCAGATGGATAGGCGTGGAAACCTGAATGCAGATAGGTTGTTTTCACGCTTTTTTTGATTGTCCAAAAAATGAAAATAAGACGACGGGTAAGCCGCCACAACATATAAAAACGGATTCGTAACCGTTCCCCAAAAAAACGCGAAAATTTAATAATATAATATTGTTTTTTTATGGTAAGAAAAATTACATTTTTAATGCTTACATGCCTATTGAGCATGTCCATTAAAGCCCAAAACTGGGTCAGTTTTTCGAAATCGGAGCCAAACGCTCCCGAGATGAATCTATTAACCTCTACGGCGCAAAGCGTCAGTTTTGAGGTGAGCATTCCGGGTATCTACACGCTGGATACCCTTGTCAACGGTGT
Source organism: Bacteroidales bacterium (assembly GCA_009777825.1). GTDB lineage: Bacteria > Bacteroidota > Bacteroidia > Bacteroidales > WRLA01 > WRLA01. Next base: position 60,286 of record WRLA01000009.1, on the reverse strand, counting down.
AGCCTATACCCGTTTAATTCTTCCCAATGGCACTGCCGTCAATCCTGCCGGCTCGCCGGAATTACCCGTTTTGTCGTATAAGGTAGCTATACCCGATTGCGACGGAGTAGATGTATCATATAATGTTGTTTCACAACAAAATATGCCCTCATGTTGGGTATATCCTGTTCCTGAGATGGTTCTTGATGGGAACGAAATGCTTGTAGAGCAGTTTACCTTCGACCCTGCCGCTTATGCGCAACCCCGTTTGGTAGAACCGATGGCAGAAGTTACTTCCGATGGCGCTATTCGTGCGCAACGTTTTGTGGAGATTATGGCGAAACCGGTAGAATTTTGCCCCGTTACACGACAACTGTCGGTGATAGACAAGGTGGAAATAACGCTTACTTTCACCAACCCGCAGGGCGAGTTGAGAAAAAACACCGGAATATTTAACAAGGTGGTAGCCAACGCTTTAATTAACTATGAAGACAATGGAATAAGCGCCTTGATAAACGATAAGGCTTATGAAAAAAACAGCTTTACTCAGGGAAATGTAGCGTGGGTTACCATTACCGATACTGCACAGGCATGTCAAATAGTAGCAGACTACCTTATTATCTGCGAAAACAAGTTTTTTAACCCTCATAATGCCGACATACAACGCTTGGCAGCACACCGAGCGTGGTATAATTCTTACGATGTAGCCGTCGTTAATATTGACCATATTCTATCATTGAATTTTTACGTTGAAAAACCCAACGCCCCGGAGTACATAAAAGAACAAAAACTACGCACGTTCATCCGTCGCGTGTACGAGGGTCGTCATGCACAGCACAGTTGGGATGGCCGTTTGGCATTTGTTTGTTTGATAGGCGACAACGACGGAGATAACGAGGGTATTCCGACGGCGACGGAGCATGGGGTTCAGACTACGGGATACTCTCCATTAGAGGCATATCCCTCCGATTATTATTTTTCGTGCCTCACTAAAGGAACAGATGGGAAGTATGATCATGATGGCGATCTGTTTATAGGTCGTCTTAGCGTAGAAACGCCCACGCAACTACTTAATATGGTGGAAAAGACCATCTACCACGAGACCACATACAATGCCGGAGACGCGTGGCGCAAAAAAGTGGGGGTTACTTATGTTCGGATGATACCTATTTCCACAACCTATTTTGATTTGATTATTGATTTAACGAACAACATAGGATGGAATTATTCAATAGTGGATGGTTGGCAGATAAACGATGAAATCAAAGTACCTACTGTAAATTATTTTAATGCAGGAGTAACTTTCGTTCAATACATTGGACTTGGCGATACTCCCTCATCATGGAGAAATAATTTAGACATATCTTATTTTTCCGGCTCGTTAACTAATAACTATATGGCTCCATTTATAAATACCGTAGGCTCTCAAGCTGCTCATTTTGATAATACAGAGTGTTTGGGAGAATTCCTTACACGGTACGACCCTGCCAAAGGTGCTGTGGGATATATAGGATCTACAAGACATATTAGTGATCCTGTTTACCCGCCAAATTATCAAGAGTCATTTGCCTCCTACCTTTTTGACGATGAAAAGCCCATCTCCATCGCCGGTGAATTGTTACTGACAGTCAAAAATAAAGATGCCGCCACCGATGAATGGGTATTGAAACGTAAGTATGCCTACAACCTTTTAGGCGACCCTGCTTTGAACATACGAGTGGAAGTAGAGCATTTTGTCTGTGAGGAATTTGCCCAAAATACCAATCATTCAACGCAAAAAGTCCTCAACGAAGGCGATTGCTTAAGAATACTTGAGGGTGTAGTTGTAACCTTGGAACAGATCGGGAGTATTACCGTTCAAGGCGGACGCCTTACCATAGAAGATAATGTGAAAATAATCGGACAATCGCTTCACCCTGACAGAATTATCAATTTAAAAAGTGGGATTATTGAAATCGGCAACAACGTTACCTTTGAGAATGTCTATTTTGAGACGGCAATATCTTTGTCGAACCTGAACTTCAAAAATGTGATTTTCACCCGCGGCGATGCGGATAATTTGGAATTCAGCATGACCAACTGTAAGTTTACCAACAACAGCAAAGTTCAACTGAAGAGTAACAATAAGACCGCTACTGTTAAAAACAGTCCCTTCACCGATAGCCAAGTAACGCTTACCGGTAATAGCGCCCATACGGCAACGATAACTTTCAATAACTCGCCCTTTGTCCGTTCCCCTCTTACCGATACCAATTATAAGATGGCAGTTACAGGCGGCTCCTTTACCGATAGCGACATCACGCTTACAAGCAGTAGTGCCACTTCTACGATAATAACCTTCAGCAATTCTACCTTTGTCCGCTCTCCGCTTACCAATACCAATTATAGTTTAACACTCTCAGGCAGTAGCACCTTTACCGATAGTGAATTGACGCTTACATGTAATAGTGCCAATGCTGCGACAATCACTTTCGGCAATGTGAAATTTTTTGGTTCTCCCGTAACCCATTCCTATTGTAAGTTGACCTCCACCGGCAGCACCTTCACCAATAGCGAAATGACGCTTACAAGTAACAGTTCCAATCCTGCGACAATAGTCTTCACCAGCGTAAAATTTGTTGATTCACCGCTTACCAATAACTATTGTAAGTTGACCTCAACAAGTTGCACCTTTACCGATAGCCAAGTGAAACTTACCGGCAGTAACGCCAATCCGGAGACCATAACTTTCAACAATTTGACCTTTTCCAACTCTTCCCTTTCCAACACCCATTTTCACTTAACAGCCCAAAACGGCACCTTCACCGATAGCAAAGTAACGCTTACAAGTAACAGCGCCAATCCTAAGACAATCACTCTCACCAATTTGACTTTTGTCGGTTCTTCCTTAACCAATAACTATTGTAAGTTGACAGCCACCGGCAGCACCTTTACCGATAGCCGAGTGGCGCTTACCGGCAATAGTTCCAATTCTGCGATGGTAACATTATCTGATTCGGACTTTGTCCGTTCCCCTCTTACCACTTACTCTTTTAAGATGACGTCAACCAACAACACCTTTACCGATAGCGAAATAATGCTTAATGGCAATATGTATTCTAATCCTTTAACGGTAATAACGTTCACCAATTCCCAGTTTGACGCTTCACCCATGACGCATAAATATCATAAGTTGGTAGCAACAAACTGTGATTTTTTCAATCGTAGCGATATTGTTGTTTTCCGTTCGGTGATAGATATAGATAATTGCGATTTTTGGAAATCGGGTTTCTATGCAGGAATTCCCTGGAATATTCCACTGCCGGAGCCATTTATTCCGTTTGTAAAGATCAACGGCTGTTCGTTTGGCAAGACGGGTACATTCGATGTCCGCGATAAAGAGTTGCCGGGGAACAATCCCACCTATTCCACCTCGTCCATCATGTTGGATCAGATTAAGGAGTTCCAAATCACCAACAATGTCATTAGAAATACCAATGCAATCCCTCCAAGAGATATTGGGTATCCTGATCCTCCACCTCAAGAGGCTCCTTTCGGCGAAGGTATCTATCTGAACAACGCCGGACAGAGCAACGTGAATAACAGATTGATTTCAGGAAACGACATCTCAAAATGTGTAACAGGGCTACATATTTATGGTTCCAAAGCCACAGTCCAATACAATGACATGCACGATAATACATTCGGCGCTAAGTTGTTCAACAACAGTTCTGCTTCTTTCATGGGACACCACGACATTGCCAATGGAGAACAATTTATCCGCGACAACACTTCGTATGGGGTCTACGCCTCTCAAAATGCTTTCCCGAAACCGTTTAAATACAATCAGATAACAGACAACAACGGCGAAGATCCCATCATGGTCTATTACGACCTAACAAGAGGTATAGATCCGGGAGATCCTCCGGCTGAACAAGATACGCTTCTTGATGTGCGTTGTAATTATTGGGGGGACCTTACTAGCCCCGGTCCTCAAAACGCGTCTCCGGTTTATCCACCTCAATATTTTCGTGCTTATCCCACATGGAATCCGGCAGCCGGTATTTGTTCGCTCGGCGGCTCCGGCGGACGCGACCTCTACGACGCCGGCACAGACTATTTCGCCGCCGAAAACTACCTCGCCGCCCATGCCGCTTTCACCGAACTCATCAACACCTACCCCGACGACCCATTCGCCATCGCCGCCCTCCATGAACTCTTTGCGTTGGAGCAGTTTATAGATGACGACTACGCCGCCCTGCGCGACTACTACGTCACCTTCACCCCTGCCGACAGTACCTTGTTCGACGTCGCCGACTTCCTGTCAACGCGCTGCAACGTAACGCTGCAAAACTGGCAACCAGCGATAGACTGGTACGAGAACCGCATCGAAAACCCGCCCAGTTATCAGGACAGCATCTTCGCCGTCATTGACTTGGGTGACATCCACCTGAGCATGGAATCCGACAGCACCAACCTGAAGTCGGGACGCATCGGCTACGGTCGCTATCTCAACCTCATCCCCAAATCACGGCGCGAGTACGAAGAGAACAAAGCCGAACTCTTAGCCACCCTGCCCAAAATGGATGACACGCGACAGCAGCCTCCGCTTGCAGAACCGGGTAAAAAAGGCGTCCTGCGCCAAAACATCCCCAACCCCGCCACCGGTAGCACGACGGTTGTCTATGACGTCGTCGAGGAAGGTGCGGTGGAACTCCGTCTCTATAACCAACTTGGACAACTGCTGCAAGCCCTCCCGCAGGGAACGCTAAAGCCGGGTAGTTACCGCATAGAAATCTCCTTAGTCGGTCTTCCGTCGGCGATGTACCACTACATACTCTTTGTTGAGGGCGAAAAGGCTGATGCGAAGAAACTTATTGTCAATTAGCCCCCCCAAGCCCCCCCGAAGGGGGGGATGTGAGGTCTCGGATTGAAAGTTGAAAATTAAAAGAGGGGCGCTTCCTGTGTGGAGGCGCTTTTTTTAATAATTGAATAATTGAATAACTGAATAACTGAGTTGTGCAACTCTGTGTTCCCTGTGTCTCTGTGTTGAATTATAATTATTTTCAGCACAGAGGCACAAAGTTCACGGAGTTACACGGAGTTTTTTACCTAATTTTTAAATTTAATTTTTTATTTCGTAATGTAAAAAAAAAATACTACCTTTGCACGCTCAAAAGTGACGAGTGATATTTGTGTTAAGTTATTAATTTTCAAAAGGTACTACTTTGAATAGCAATAAAAACAGCAGAATTTTTTTTACATCCACGCGGGTAGAATCAGCGATGCCCGACTTTTTGGATATACAGTTACAATCGTTTCGGGAGTTTTTCCAGTTGGATACGAACTCCGAGAATCGTTCAGGCGAGGGGCTATATAAGGTTTTTTGCGAAAACTTTCCCATCACCGATGCGCGGAACAACTTTGTATTAGAATTTTTAGACTACTACATAGACCCGCCCCGCTATACGATAGCAGAGTGCGTCGAACGCGGTTTGACCTATAGCGTTCCGTTGAAGGCTAAGTTGAAACTCTATTGCACGGACGTTGAACATGAGGATTTTGAAACCATCATCCAGGATGTTTATCTCGGCATGATACCGTACATGACGCCGCGCGGGACGTTTATCATCAACGGCGCGGAACGCGTCGTAGTATCGCAGTTGCACCGCTCGCCGGGCGTGTTTTTCGGAAAAACGCGCCACACCAACGGCACGATGCTCTATTCCGCCCGCATCATCCCGTTTAAAGGGAGTTGGATGGAATTCACCACCGACATCAACAACGTGCTGTATGCCTACATTGACCGTAAAAAGAAACTTCCCGTAACAACCCTCCTGCGTGCTATCGGCTACGAGAGCGACCGCGACATCTTGGAACTGTTCGACCTGGCAGAAGAACTGAAAGTAACCAAGTCAGGCGCTAAAAAACTCATCGGGAAAAAGTTGGCAGCACGCGTACTCCGCGCCTGGCTCGAAGACTTTGTTGACGAAGACACGGGCGAGGTGGTATCCATCGAGAGAACCGAAGTCATCATTGACCGTGAAGTGGTACTCGAATCACATCACATTGACGCCATCATTGACGCCGACATAAAGACCATTCTCGTTCACAGAGAAGAAGTGGCAAGCATAGACTACAGCGTTATCTTCAACACGTTACAGAAAGATACGGCGAACTCGGAAAAAGAAGCGGTCGAGTTTATCTACCGCCAGTTGCGTAATGCCGAGCCGCCCGACGAAGAGACCGCACGCGGCATTATGGACAAGTTGTTCTTCTCCGAAAAGCGCTATGACCTCGGCGAAGTCGGCAGATACAGAATCAACAAAAAGTTGGAGTTGGAGACCGGCATAGATGTAAAGGTGTTGACCAAAGAGGATATTATATGTATCATCAAGCATCTGATTTTGCTAATTAACAAAAATGCCGAAGTTGACGACATTGACCACTTGAGCAACCGTCGTGTGCGCACGGTGGGCGAGCAACTCTATGCTCAGTTCGGCGTGGGATTGGCACGTATGGCACGCACCATTCGCGAGCGGATGAATGTCCGTGATAATGAGGTGTTTACGCCGATGGATCTGATTAACGCCAAGACGTTGGTGAGCGTCATCAACTCGTTCTTTGGGACAAGTCAACTTTCGCAGTTTATGGATCAGACCAACCCGTTGGCAGAAATCACCCACAAACGCCGTATCTCGGCGTTAGGACCGGGCGGGTTGTCCCGCGAGCGTGCAGGTTTTGAAGTGCGCGACGTGCATTATACGCACTATGGACGGCTGTGTACGATAGAAACACCGGAAGGACCGAACATCGGATTGATTTCGTCGCTGTGCGTCTATGCAAAGATCAACAGACTTGGTTTTATCGAAACGCCCTACCGCCGTGTCGTAGAAGGCAAAGTGCTGTTGGACGAAGAACCGGTATATTTGACGGCGGAGGACGAAGAAGAACATACCATCGCGCAAGCCACTACCGAGTTGGAAAACGATGGCTCTTTTTCGGATGAAAGGATAAAAGTTCGCTATCAGGCGGATTATCCCATTGTACAGCCGGAAAACATCACGATGATGGATTGCGCCCCCAACCAGATAGCGTCTATCGCCGCATCGCTGATTCCGTTTTTGGAACACGACGACGCCAACCGCGCCCTGATGGGGTCGAACATGATGCGTCAGGCGGTTCCGCTGTTGTGTCCGGAGGCTCCTATCGTAGGTACGGGCTTGGAAGGCGCTGTGGCACGCGACTCCCGTATTCTTTTGACGGCTGATGGTCCCGGCGTGGTTGAAAAAGTGGATTCACGTTTTATAACCATCCGCTACAACCGCACGGAAAGTGAAAAATTGGTGAGTTTCGACGAAGACGTAAAGACGTACGAACTGCCGAAATTTAAAAGAACCAACCAAAATACCAGCATGACCCTGAAACCGACCGTCGTCAAGGGACAAAGAGTGGAAAAAGGCGACGTGCTGTGCGAAGGCTATGCGACGCAAGACGGCGAATTGGCGCTGGGACGTAATATGAAAGTGGCGTTCATGCCCTGGAAAGGGTATAACTTCGAAGACGCCATCGTGATTTCGGAACGCGTGGTGAAAGAAGACATCTTCACCTCCATTCACGTGGAAGAGTTTACGCTCGAAGTGCGCGACACCAAACGCGGCATCGAAGAGTTGACCAACGACATCCCCAACGTCAGTTCGGACATCACCAAAGACTTGGACGACAACGGCATCATCCGCATCGGCGCCGAAGTCAAAGAAGAAGACATCCTGATAGGGAAAATCACCCCCAAAGGCGAAAGCGACCCGACGCCGGAAGAGAAACTGCTCAGAGCCATCTTCGGCGATAAAGCCGGCGACGTGAAAGACGCATCGCTCAAAGCGCCACCCTCCATGGAAGGCGTCGTCATTGAGAAATACCTCTTCTCGCGTATCCAAAAAGAACGCAAAGGAAAAGGCAAAGAGAAAGATCCGACTATTGCCATGGATCAACAACTCAATAAAGACCTGGAAGGACTGCGGACGCAAGTGATTGAAAAATTAAACGACCTGCTCATCGGAAAATCCACGCAAGGATTGTATAACAACCAAGGACAGGAAATCGTGCCTAAAAAGTCGAAATTCACCGCCCGCACTCTCACCGAGATTGACTATCTGAACGTTAACAACAGCCGCTGGTTAGCGGATAAAGAGAAAAACGACGTGATTAAATGTATCGTCAACAACTATCAGATTAAATGTAAAGAGTTGATGGGTATTTGCAATCGCAAAAAGTTTATGGCTACCGTTGGCGATGAACTGCCGAGCGGCATCATGCAGATGGCAAAGGTCTATATCGCCAGAAAACGTAAACTGAAAGTAGGAGATAAGATGGCAGGTCGCCATGGCAACAAAGGCATCGTGGCACGTATCGTCAGAGAGGAAGATATGCCGTTCTTGGAAGACGGAACACCGGTTGACATTGTATTGAACCCGCTGGGCGTGCCTTCGCGTATGAACCTCGGACAGATTTACGAAACCGTGCTCGGCTGGGCAGGAAAGATCCTCGGACAGAAGTACGCCACGCCCATCTTTAACGGCATCCCCATCGAAAAAGTCAACGAACTGATGAAAGAAGCCGGATTGCCCGAAAACGGACGCGTCTATCTCTACGACGGTGGCACGGGCGAGCGCTTCGACCAACCGGTAACCGTCGGATATATCTACATGCTGAAACTTCATCACATGGTTGACGACAAGATGCACGCACGCTCCATCGGTCCTTACTCGCTCATCACGCAACAGCCACTGGGCGGAAAAGCACAGTTCGGCGGACAGCGCTTCGGTGAGATGGAAGTGTGGGCGCTGGAAGCTTTCGGCGCCGCCAACATCCTGCAAGAAATCCTGACAGTGAAATCCGATGACGTCATGGGACGCGCCAAAGCCTACGAGGCGATGGTCAAAGGACATAACATGCCGCAGGCAGGCATCCCGGAGTCGTTTAACGTGCTGCTGCACGAACTGCACGGGCTGGGGTTGGAGATGACGTTTGAGTAAAAGCCCCTCCAAGCCCCCCCCGAAGAGGAGGATGTGCGATTTGCTATGTGAGAAAACCATCTTCTGTTTATATGGCGAAAAGAATAGGAACGACGGTGCTTGGAGCCGTTTATTTTGCTGCCTCTACTGAAAAAAAGGCTGCGATTGGATACGGGGCATTATTTTACCGGATGTTTATAACCAAACAACCTCAGTTCCCCATTGTTTTTAAACGCAAAGTCGCAAAGAAAGCGCAATGGACGCAAAGATGTAACTCTGTGAAACTCCGTGCTCTCTGTGTTGCGGGTCGTTGTCCGCAATGACGTGTGCTGAAAAAGTAAAGTCCCACTTCTTACGGTTTTACGGTCTTACGGTCTTCTATCAACATCCCATATAACTCCGATGCGCTGATGTTTTCGGCTTGCATCATCTTCGGTACGATGCTTTCGGCGGTCATGCCGGGGACGGTGTTCACCTCAAGGAAATAAATCTCGTCCTGCACGGTAACGATATAGTCGAACCGCACGATTCCTTTGCAACGAAGATGCCGGAAGAGCGTCATCGAGTTTTCTTGTATCCGTTTTGTCAACGTTTCGGAAATGGGAGCGGGGATGATTTCCTGATTTAGCCGACTGTCGTACTTGGCTTCGAGGTCGAAAAACTCTTTCTTGCTGACGATTTCGGCTACGGAGAAAGCTTTGACGGCTCCTTTGACGACGGTGACAGCACACGTCAACTCTCGCCCTTTCACAAAACGCTCGACCATAACCTCGTCGCACACTTCAAACGCCGCCTCTATCGCCACCGGAAAATCCTCCGCCTTCTTCACCTTCGACACGCCTACGCTGGAGCCACTCCGGACAGGTTTTACAAAACACGGCAATCCGATTTTTTTGATGATGTCGTCTTTTTCGATAAACTCGTCCGACGTCAGCAAGACGGAGTCCGACACGTTCAGGTCGTCTATCTTCAAAGCGCGTACCAGCATGTTACAGAAACCTTTGTGGAACGTGAGCGCCGAGACTTCGTGGTTGCACGAGGTATAAGGAATGTTCAACATGTCGAAATAGCCTTGCAACTTTCCGTCTTCGCCGGGCGTGCCGTGGATGGCGTTGAAAACGCAATGAAACGCGATTTTTTCGCCTGCGACGGTAATGGTGAAGTCATTTTTGTCCACGTTGATACGCTCTTTCGGCGTCGGCTTATAATACCACTCCCTCCCGCGAATGACGATGGGATAGACGTTATACTTCTGCTTGTCAAGGGCTTGCGCTACCACCTGTCCGCTTTTTACCGAGATCTCGTACTCGCCGGAATCGCCTCCGAGGACGACTGCTATGTTTTTCTTTGACATGATGAAACTGGGCTTTTTCGATGTTAAAATAGAATGCAAAGATACGGCTTTTTGAATAACTGAATATCGGCTTGTCCGATTTTTTCCTTAACTTTGTACCCATAAAAGTTTATTGATGATTACTTGTATGGCTATTTTTTTTTTATTCATAATATTCAAATACATATCTTAATATTCTTGTTCCGTCTTCCAGTATGTCATATTGCCTAAGCGGATAGTTATCTTTATCGTAATCATAGTCATATTCATATTTTGATTTTATGAAATTGTTCTTCGATGGATTATATGCTATTACTCTATCGTTAAAAGTTTGAATAAGCATATTTGGAAATTCATTATATGGATTATGTTTATTATCAAATGCTAAATGGCCAAAAATACCATGTTCGGGACCAACCTCAGGTATTGCATATACACTGGTAATATTATATTCATCCCATGCTATATTCCAAGTATAATCAAGCCTATTATTATCATTCAGAACGTAAAAACGCTTTATTTCCACATACCTGTGTAATTCATCGTAAAGATAGGTATATTGGTGTAAACGTGAGGGGGGAGAATCACCGGAAGATCCGAGAGTATAATAGTCCATTCCATTCAATTCTTTATCATTTTTCCAATCACATAAAAGATGAAAATGTCCATAAAATGGGTCATAGCCATCTATACGAGAAACACGTCCGATTGAATCATAATGAAAATCAAAAGAATGTATAGACCCGAAATTGTATTCAAACGTTTTCAACCTATTCAACGAATCCCAAGTGCAGCGTTCTACTTCATACAAAGTTGAGTCTTTTCCGACTAATGAAACCTTAGCCAAATATTTTTTTACCGGTTCGGGTTGGTCGGGTGGGGCGCTTGACGAGGTATCTTTTTTACACCCGGCAACCAAAAACAAGCCGGTCAGCATCAAACACAGCACCGCCACCGTACCTCTTTTCACAAGGCTTAGTGTTGCTGAAAAAAGATTTTCTTTAAATTTTTCCATGATAATACCATTTTTAATGATTTGTGGCAAAGGTAATCATTTTTTTAATGCAAACCTCTGAAAATTCTGAGGAAATTTTCAGAGGAAAGATGCAAATATGTTTCTTGCTTTTAAAAGCGCTCCTTATGGATTACTTTTTTTGCGAGCGTCTGTCACCGCCCTGGCGGTTTCTGTCGCCGCCGCCTTGGCGGTTTCTGTCTCTATCGCCGCGCGGACGGTCGTCGTTGCGGGGGGGTCTGTCGCCTCTGTCGCGGTCTCTGTCGCCGCGTGGGCGGTCGTCGCGTCTGCGTCTGTCGCCTCTTTCGCCCATGGGCTTGTTGTACTTCTGTCCGCCGGAGTAACTACCGCTGCCTGCGCCGGCGAAAGGGACGATTTCGCGTTTTTCGTAAACTTCGCCTTTGAAGATCCATGTCTTGATACCGATGCGTCCGTAGGAGGTGTGTGCTTCGGCGGTGGCGTAGTCTATGTCGGCGCGGAGGGTGTGTAGTGGGATGCGTCCTTCTTTATATTGTTCGGTGCGTGCCATTTCGGCTCCGCCGAGGCGTCCGGAGACCATGATTTTGATGCCTTCGCCTCCGCTGCGCATGGTGGCGGCGATGGCGGTCTTCACGGCGCGACGGAAACCGATACGTCCTTCTATCTGTTTCGCTACCGAGGCAGCGACTAAGACGGCTTCCAAATCGGGGCGTTTCACCTCGTTGATGTTGATCTGTACTTCTTTTTCGCTCTTTTTGTTGGCGATGACTGCTTTTAACTCTTCTTTGAGTTTGTCCACTTCCTGTCCGCCTTTGCCGATGATCAGTCCCGGACGGGCGGAGTGAATGGTTACCGTAATCAGTTTCAGATTGCGTTCTATCACAATCTTCGAGATGCCTGATTTTGCTAAACGGGCATTGATGTATTTTCTGATTTTATCGTCTTCGACTAATTTTTCGTCGAACTTCTTGCCTCCGTACCAGTTGGAGTCCCAGCCACGAATGATGCCTAATCTAAGACCTATCGGATTTGTTTTCTGTCCCATGTATATCTTTTTTCGCTATTTTATATTACTTTCATCAACTTTTTCGTCCACCTTATTTCCAAGAATAAGTGTTACGTGGTTAGAGCGTTTGAGGATGCGGTGTCCCATGCCTCTTGGTGCGGGTCGCATTCTTTTGAGTGTTCTGCCGCTGTCCACCATGATCTCTTTAATGTAGAGGGTAACGCTGTCCATTCTGACGCCTTCGTTTTTCTGTTGCCAGTTGGAGATGGCTGAGAGGAGGAGTTTTCGGACGCGTATGGATGCTTCTTGCGGTGCATGTTTTAAGATATACAACGCTTTTTCTGCTTCCATGCCGCGGACCATACCGGCGACGAGTCGCATTTTTCTCGGCGAGGTCGGACAGTTGTTCAACTTGGCAAAGTACTGTGTCTTGTTTGCCTCTTTACGGGCTTCTGCTGTATGACGTTTTCTTGATCCCATCGCTTTTACTTTTTACCTTTGTCTTTCTTACTACCTGCGTGACCACGGAACGTTCTGGTGGGTGCGAACTCACCAAGTTTGTGGCCTACCATGTTTTCGGTTACGTAAACCGGAATGAACTTGTTGCCGTTGTGTACGGCTATGGTTTGTCCTACAAAGTCGGGGGAGATCATCGAGGCGCGCGACCATGTTTTGATGGCAGTCTTTTTGTTCGACTCTGCGTTTGCCAAGACTCTCTTTTCCAACTTGTAATGGATGAACGGTCCTTTTTTTAATGAACGACTCATAACTTCGATATTTTCCTTAATTATTTCTTACGTCTTTCTATGATATACTTGCCGGAGGCTTTTTTCTTGTCGCGTGTGCGATATCCTTTGGCGGGGATTCCTTTGCGTGAACGTGGGTGTCCTCCCGTAGCGCGTCCTTCGCCGCCGCCCATGGGGTGGTCAACGGGGTTCATCACTACGCCGCGTACGCGCGGACGGCGTCCGAGCCAGCGGCTTCTGCCGGCTTTGCCGGATACTTCAAGGCTGTGCTCGCCGTTGGAAACGATGCCGACGGTGGCTTTGCAGGCTTGCAGTATCATGCGCGTCTCGCCCGACGGCAGTTTGAGGATGGCGTATTTTCCGTCTCTCGACATGAGTTGGGCGTAGGAGCCAGCGCTGCGTGCCATCTTGGCGCCTTGTCCGGGGCGTAACTCTATATTATGTATAATGGTGCCGAACGGTATCTCGCTTAAATATAAGGTGTTGCCCAATTCCGGTGGGACGCCTTTGCCGGTGGCGATCTCCTGTCCGACTTTCAGCCCTTGCGGTGCCACGATGTAGCGTTTTTCGCCGTCGGCATAGACCAATAAGGCGATGCGCGCTGTGCGGTTCGGATCGTATTCGATGCTCTTCACGATGGCGGGAACGCCTTCTTTGTCGCGCTTGAAGTCTATGATGCGGTATTGCTGTTTATGCCCGCCGCCCATGTAGCGCATGGTCATCTTTCCTTGATTGTTCCTACCGCCGCTCTTCTTCGCCGGCGCCAAAAGGCTCTTCTCCGGCGTTGCGGTGGTGATATCGTCGAAAGCGCTTATTACTTTGAAACGCTGACTTGATGTTGTCGGTTTGAATTTCTTTAAAGCCATCTCTTCTTAACTAAATGTTGCTATAAAAATCAATTACTTCCCCTTTGGCTAATGTGATAACAGCCTTTTTCACGGCGTTAGTTCTACCGGAGATGTAGCCTCCTTTGGTATAACGCGATTTGCTCTTTCCGGCGTAGTTCATGGTGTTGACGTCGTCCACTTTCACTCCGTAAAGATCTTTTACAGCCTGTTTGATCTGTATCTTGTTAGCCTTTTTGTCAACTATGAATGCGACGCGATTGCTGAATTTCTCAGTAACCGTGGTCATCTTCTCTGTTACTACCGGTCTTAAAATAACGTTCATCGTTGATTCTATTTATATATCTTCTGTTTAACTATCCCTTTTTTGGGGGGTGCAAAGGTACAACTTTTTTTAATACAAAAAACCTTTTTTGATTTTTTTTTGAAAAAATCTTCAAAAGGGGCGAAACCTATATGTTGTTACTTTCTCAGGCTCCTTACACCAAGTTCTGATTGTCAGAACTTTATCTTTAAAATCATGTACTTTTCACGCTCTCAAAAAAAGCGGGTGCAAAGGTACTGCTTTTTTTGAAACAAACAAAATTTTTTGAAAAAAATATCTCATATCGCATATCTCACATCGCATATCGCATATCGCATATCGCATATCGCATATCGCAAAAAAAGTGTACCTTTGCAGCGGTTTTTTGTCAGAAAAAGTGTGGTCATCATCGAAAATAAAGTCAGAAAAAGTGTTGTAATCATCAAAAACAAAGTCAGAAAAAATGTATAGGAATAAGGTTAAAAAATTGATAAAGTGGAAGTTAAATAAAAACAAAAAACCACTTATTTTTCTGGGGGCAAGACAGGTAGGGAAAACCTGGCTTGTTCAGGAGTTCGGAAAAACGGAATATAGGCAGATGGTGTATGTGAACTTTGAAGACAAAGAAGCGCCAAAAGATCTTTTTGTGGAGGATTTCAACATTGACAGAATCATAACGCTGCTGAATGCCTTTTCCTCTCTGAAAATCACTGCCGAAGACACGTTGATTGTTTTCGATGAAATTCAGGCTGCTCCGCAAGGCATCACCGCGCTGAAATATTTTTACGAAAAAGCGCCTCAGTATCAAATCATTGCAGCGGGTTCTCTTTTGGGCATCAGCATGCACCCCAATGAATCATTTCCGGTTGGGAAGGTAGAGTTTTTAACGCTGTATCCGCTCAGTTTTGTTGAATTTTTGCTTGCGATGGGCGAAAGCGGTTTGGTGGAATTGATAGAAAAACGCGATTGGGAATTGGTTAATTCGTTCAATTCCAAACTGATAAACCATCTTCGGTATTATTTTTATGTAGGCGGGATGCCCGAGGCAGTACTCCATTTTTCACAAAACAGAGACTGGCAACAGGTACGCAAAATACAAAAAGATATCCTTGATTCTTATAAAAATGACTTTTCGAAACATGCTCCCAAAGAGATTTTGCCGCGTATAAACATGGTTTGGGAAACGGTTCCCACGCAGTTGGCAAAGGAAAATAAAAAATTCATCTATGGCACAATCAAAGAAGGCGCCCGGGCAAAGGACTTTGAATTAGCCATTCAGTGGCTTGTGGATTCGGGACTGTTACACAAAGTTTACAGCGTCTCAAAACCCGCCCTGCCGCTCATCGCCTATCAGGAAATATCGGCGTTCAAATTGTATCACAACGACACAGGCTTGCTCGGCGCCATGTCCAAACTCAATGCAAAAACCCTGATTGACGGCAATGCCGTCTTTACCGAATTTAAAGGAGCGCTCACCGAACAGTTTGTCTTTCAACAATTAAAGTTACAAGAAGATCTGTCAATCCACTATTTCCCGTTCGACAACAGCAAGTTCGAGGTGGACTTCGTAATTCAAAATGCAGAGGACGAAGTCATACCCGTCGAAGTGAAAGCCGGTGAAAATTTACGCGCCAGAAGTTTTAAACTTTTCTGCGAAAAATTTCGACCAAAAACCGCTGTAAGAACATCACTATCAGACTACAGACAAGAAAGTTGGATGACCAATGTGCCACTGTATGTTGTGGGGGGGTACTTTTAGGAATGCGGGGGCGTTTCCAACGCTTTCGTCGGAGACGAAAAAACATTGCCTCCTCGTTGGAAACGAGGAGGAGCAGGAGCGATGTGATGCCTCAATCCACATTATCATGCAAATAGGGATTTTGGTGGTACACCACCTTTCCGTCTTCGCTGGGGAAGAGTTGGTATTTGGAGACGTGTGATTCGGATGAGTGGTCGGCGGGTTCAAACTGCACGTTTCGGCGGCGGAATGCCGGTTCTTCGATGTCGTTCGACAGTTCTTGTGTCTTGGCACGGACGGAGAAGTTGCGGAATTGGTCTTTTCTGCTTTTGTCCAAGTCGTTGATTGGGGAGTAGTCTTGCTGGGGATAGACGGAGGTTTCCGGCGCTTGCCGCGTTGCCACCGGCGACGTTTCGGGTTGGTAATTAGTGGCGAAGATGGGTTTTTCGGAGACGTAGGTGTTTTCATCTTCCTCGTCGTAATCCTCAACGACGATGATCTTCATTGGCTCTTGAGAGACCGGAAGATCGTAAGAGCGTAAGAGCGTAAGATTTCCTTCCTCTTTAACCTCTTTTTCTGAGGAGACTGGAAGATCGTAAGACCGTAAGAGTGTAAGATTTTCTTCCTCTTTACTCATTTCCTCGCCGCAGTCTTCTCTCCCCCTTTGGGGGAGTTGGAGGGGGCTTTCCTTTACCACCAAGTGCATTTCCGTGCTTTCTTCCGTCATCTTCTTCTCTTCGGGGAGGATCATCGCTTCAGGGATGGGGGAGGCAGAGGAGGGGGCGGCTTCGTTGAGCGGCATGACGACTTTTTCTTGTTGGATTGGTTCTTTTTGTTGGGTATAGTCGGGGATTTGGGTGACGGGTTCTACCTTTTCGCCGGGTGTTTTGAAACCGGTGGCGATGATGGAGACGGCGATGTGTTCGCCCAGACGTTCGTCGTGTCCGTGTCCGAGTATCAGGTCGGCGTTATTGCCGGTGCGTTCGTGTACCAATTCGGTGATTTCGCCCATTTCGTCCATGCTGACTTCGTTGCTGCCGTAGGTGATGTAGAGCAGGAGGTTTTTCGAGCCGCGGATGTCAATATTGTTGAGCAGCGGGGAGTTGAGCGCCTCTTCGACTACTTGGGTGGCGCGGTCTTCTCCTTTGGCGACGCCCATGCCCATGATGGCGGTGCCGCTGTTGCGCATCACGGTTTTCACATCTTCGAGGTCAACATTTACATATCCTCTTACGGTGATGATTTCGGCGATGCCTTTGGCGGCGTTAGCCAGCACGTCGTCGGCTCTTTGGAACGCTTCGGTCAGTTTCAGGTCGCCGTACTGTTCGCGCAGTCGGTCGTTGCTGATGACTAACAGCACATCCACATACTTTTTCATCTCCTTGATGCCTTGGCGGGCTTGTTCCTGACGGCGTTTTCCTTCTATGGCAAATGGTTCGGTTACTATTCCGACCGTCAGGATGTCTAAACTCCGTGCGATGGCGGCGATGACGGGCGCTGCTCCGGTGCCTGTTCCGCCACCCATGCCGGCGGTGATAAAGACCATCTCGGTGTTTTTCTTCAGGAGGGAGCGAATCTCGTCGGCGTTCTCTTCCGCCAACTGACGTCCTTTTTCGGGATTGTTGCCGGCGCCCGTTCCCAATTTTCCAAAACGGATAACATTCGGAACAGGGCTGGCTTCCAGTACTTGACGGTCGGTATTGCAGTTGATAAAATCAACGCCGATGATGCCTAACCTGTACATGTGATCCACGGCGTTGTTCCCGCCGCCGCCAACGCCGATTACCTTGATGATGGACGACTGTCCTTTGGGCAAATCGAACGCCAAAATATCACTCTTACCCTCTTGGGGTAATTCAATCGTCGAAATATCGTTACCTTCTTGGGGTAATTCCATCGTTAAAATATCATTATCTTCTATCTTCAACATAGCATATATTTTTAAAGGTGTAAAAGTACTATCTAATTGTTTATGAAATGAATAGTGTTTTTATATTTTTTCAACATCGAATTGTTAATTACTGTGTATCAATTTATTTGGTCTCGTCGTCGAAAAAACCGTTGATGATGCTTTCAAAAAAAGAACGTCTTTTTTTCTTTTTCGGCTTCAATTCTTCCTGTTCTTCTGCTTCGGACTGCTCTATATCTATTTGATTATCAATAATATTCGGGTTTTTCTCATTCTTTTTCATCTCTTTATCCAATTCTGCAAAACCTTCGACTATCAATCCGATGCCGGTCGAAAAAATGGGGTTGGAGATGACTTTCACATTCTGATTGTTGGAGAGATGTTCATTCGGGTAGCCGATACGGACATCCATTCCGGTTACATATTGGGTGAGTTGGACGACATGTTTCAACAGCGAACCGCCTCCCGTTAGCACAATTCCGCCTCCCAATTTATGCGCATATCCCGACATTTTTATTTCGGTTTTCACATATTCCATAATCTCCTCCATGCGGGCTTGGATGATGTGCGCCAAATTTTTGACGGAGATCTCTTTGGGGGCTCTTCCCTGCAATCCTGCGATGGATACATATTCGTTGCTTTTGTTCTCGTCGGCGAAGGCGGAACCGAATTTTATTTTCAGTTCTTCGGCTTGTCTTTTGAGGATGCTGCACCCCTCTTTGACATCGTTGGTAACGATGTCGCCGCCCAACGGAATCACCTTTGTATGGCGTATGATGCCGTTGTAGAAGATGGCGAGGTCGGTTGTTCCGCCGCCGATATCGACTAAGGCGACGCCCATCTCTTTTTCGTCGGCGCTGAGCACCGCCGACGCCGACGCTATCGGTTCTAAAATCAAATCGAGGGTTTCCAATCCCGCCTGTGTAACGCAGGTGCAGATATTTCTTGCCGCAGCGGTCTGCCCGATGATGACGTGATACGACGCCTGTATGCTGTTACCAATCATGCCAACAGGGTCGGTGATGCCGCTCTCCCCGTCAATGGTATATTCCTGCGGGATGATGTCAATGATCTCCTCGCCGGGCTTGAGACCGATGTTGTAAATGTTGTCGCACATATCTTGCAGTTCCTGCTCGGTGATGACCTCTTCGCCGCCTTTGGTGCGAATCAGGTGCCCGGGCTGTTGCCTGCTGCATATATGCTGTCCTGCAATACCAACGTAAACGTATTTTATCTCTACGCCGGACTCTTCTTTTGCCTGCTGAACCGCATCCTTGATGGATTTAATCGTGTTCTCGATGTTACAGACAATTCCTCGGATGACACCACCCGATTCGGCTCTTCCGTGTCCTAAAACTTCTATTTTTCCGTATTCATTGCGTCGTCCGACGATCGCGGCTATCTTCGTAGTGCCTATATCGAGGCTTACTACACAAACATTTGGTTGTTCCATAATCTAATATATTTTTATTTTTTACAAATTATCTGGTTTTTATATCTTATATCTATACTTTTATACGATCTCCATGCTTCTTCGCTCATTCCTTTTTGGTAAAATATCTTCAGGCGTTCCAAACGCTTTCCGGGGTCTTCGGGCGTTCCCAAAATGACGAAATGATTTCCTACAACAGGGATAAGCAGATAATGGTTTTTGTTTTCGACGTAAATCTGACCTATTTGGTTTCTTAAAAAAGTATCGCTGCTGATATATTTTACGCAGTTTAAAAGGGCGTCCCATTCGTGTTTCAGCGTATCGGAAAGTGCCTGTTCGAGGGTCATGTCAATATTTCCGTTTACGATGAGGACGTCGGCGGGATTTCCCGGGCGCACAGGCATGGCGTGCGCCGTTTCGTCCAAATAAAACGATTCGCCGAACCTGTTGATAATGCGCACAATGGGCGTGCGCTGCGTTACCGAAACCTGCAACGTCCCCGGCAAATTGCCGAACATGGCGACATCCGAGATATAGGGTTGTTTTTTCAAAATGGTTTCTAAGGCGTACATGTCAATTTCGCTGTAAGGCTTGCCGATGATGCTGTCGTGCTTCAATATAACTTTTTCAATGTCAGTGGGATAGAGCATGGTGTCGGCACCATGAGCCATTTCGACGCGGATGGCGTATCTTTCACAAACCATCTTGTCGCGAGCAGCGCCAGCACGCCCAACCACGACGATGACGCCGGTAAAAACCAGCATCCAAAAGATAAAAAGAACGATTTTCTTTACTTTCATATTTCTAAAACTTTAAATCATGGCGCGCAACGCTTCTTCGACAGGCGCGACCAAACGGTCAATATCGCCCGCTCCAAGCATCACAACCACTTGAGGTTCAACATTTATTATTTCGTTAATCAAATTCTGCTTGTTTACTAACTTTCCGTTTTTCTTTGTCATCTTCGACAAAATCATCTTGCTGCTCACGCCTTCTACCGGCAACTCGCGGGCGGGATAGATGTCCAACAGCAACAGTTCGTCCGCCATGGCGAGCGTCTCGGCGAAGCCGTCGGCAAAGTCACGGGTGCGGCTGTAGAGATGCGGCTGAAAGACCGCCGTAATCTTCTTGTCGGGATACAAATCGCGCACCGACCGCAACGACATGCGGATTTCCTCCGGATGATGGGCGTAGTCGTCAATCAAAACCATCTTCTCGTGACGAATCCTGAACTGAAACCGCCGCTGCACGCCCGCAAAACTTTGAAGCGCCGCCGTAACAGTCGTAGTATCAACGCCATACCGCAGCGCAATAGCCGCCGCCGTTACCGCATTGCCGATGTTGACGAAGCCGCCGCCGCCAAAAACGACATCGCCGATTGTCCCTTGCGGCGTGTGTAAATCGAAATGGTAGTAACCGCCGACAATATGGATGTTGTCGGCGTAATAGTGCGCCTGTTTGTCTTCGATGGAAACGGTAATGACCTCAATATCAACCTCAAGATGTTGTTCCAAACCTTTCTTCACGACCAAAAAGCCGTTTTTATCTATCTGATTGGCAAAGAGATTATAAGTCTCTATCAGCGCCTCCTGCGTCCCGTAAATGTCTAAGTGGTCGGAATCCATGGCGTTGATGGCGGCGACGGTTGGCTTAAACTGAAGCAGGGAACGGTCGTACTCGTCGGCTTCGAGGATATAGACCTCCCCCTGTGTAACTCCGTGTACTCTGTGTCTCTGTGCTGAATCAGTAACTCGTTTGTGAAAGAAATTGGATTCATAATTATTCATAATCCCTCCGACAAAAGCCGTGCATCCGAACTTGCTCTGATAGAAGATGTGCGCCAGGATGGCGGCAGTGGTGGTCTTCCCGTGCGTTCCGGCGATGGCGATGGTCTCGTGCGGTGCGACGATTTCTCCTAATACGACCGCGCGCTTTTTCATGGGGACGCCGCGTTGCGCCAGCATCTTGAAAAGTCCGAGGTCGGTGGGAACGGCGGGGGTGTAGATGGCTAAGTCAATGTGAGCCGGCAGTTTTGTTGAGTCATCATCGTAAAAAACATTTATCCCCTCCCGCATCAACTGTTCGGTCAAAGGCGACGGCGTGAGGTCGTAGCCCGACACACTCTTCCCCAGCGACTTGAAATAACGCGCCAAGGCGCTCATGCCGATGCCGCCGATGCCGAGGAGGAAGATAGCCCCCCCAAGCCCCCCCGAAGGGGGGGATGTGCGATGTGCGATGTGCGATGTGCGATGTGCGGTTTTATGATTCATAATTTTTGTTTGAAGAGAGATTTATTTGATTTTAATTGATTATTTGACGAGGGGAGGAGGATTGACAAAGGTGTTGACCCCTCCTTGATATATGGGAAAAGATGATATTGTGCAATTTTTGTATTTATGTACTGTTGTGATAAAAATGCCATTTTTCTTCCAATTGCGTATAATTGATCTTTGCTCCACTCTTTTTCTCTTATTTTTATAATTTCTTCAAAGGTTCTTTCTTCTAACTTTTTGAGAGCTTCCTTTATATTGTTATCTGATATTGGGTATAACTTAGTTTTTTTATCAATTACTGCACAAATAATATCTTCTCTGTCATCATAAATGGGTAAAGACGTCAAATTAAAAAGTTCTTTTATTTCCTCCAAATCTAAAAGCAAATATCCAATCTTGCCGATTTTTTCTCCTTTGGTAAGCATTTTTGGTTCAATAATTATTAAATAACCATCAGATTTTAATGATCTCATTACGGTATTAAGATTTTTTTCCCAATCTATCACAGATATTTCATGAAGAACATTACAAAGAAGAATAAAATCAAAACTGTTTTGTGGTAATTCGGTGTATGTGGAATAAATATTAGTTACACCTAATTCTTTTAATGTAGCCTGACAATTGCCATCTGGTTCTAATGCACAATAATTTATGCTATTAATAAATTTGGAATCAGATTTTAATTGTTTATATACTCTGCCTTTTCCCGCGCCAAAATCTAAAAGAATATTAGAATTTTTATTTGCTTTTTCTTTAACTGCTTTTTTGAAAGATTCTATTTGAGGGTCATTTTGCTTGGAATCTGCCATTATGTCGGGATCAGAAAAACATTGTGTTATAAAATTTACAAAAGACCAAGTAGAAATAGAGGAAAGGAAATCGGTTAATTTATTTACTCTTTGCTCTATTCCCATTAATTCTGACAAAGATTTTCCCGGAGTTTCTTGACTTGGATGTGTTATAACTCCATTTTGAACCATAAATATCTCATCGTAATTCAACATAGAAAGAATATTTATGGAATGCGTGGCAATAATGAGTTGTCCTTTATCTTTTATTACATTTCTAAGCCCCTCAATTAAATCAATTTCAGAATCAGGGTGTAAATGTAATTCGGGTTCATCAATCAAAATAATACTTTCTCTAATATTTAAATTTGGATTTTGGTCTAGAAGAAAGAATAGTAGTGCATAAGAAAAAAGCATTTTCTCTCCTTCCGAAAACTCTACATAATTAAAATCTCTACCATCTAATGTCCACTGTGTGGAATAAACAGGAGCATAATATCCTTCGCTTGTCGTTGTATATTTTATCGTCTTACGCGCCCAAGTTAAATCTTTTTTTAATAAATCGAATACGAATTTTTTCAGAGATTTATATCTCCTATAAGACTTTCTTTTTTCTAACTTCTTTTCGTTCTTATTGCATTCATCTTCGTCAAAAGCCAATTGATATGTTAAATCTTTTAAATATTTGAGCGCATTTTCACGAATTAACCCCAACTCATCATAGTCGAAATTTTCTGCCGTTTTTTCCATTAATGTTTCAAATGTAATTTTTTGTTCTTTTGAAGCCTCCGCTTGTAATTGTCGAATATCACTGTCTTTTATTCGTTTTAAATACTTGGACCTTAGTGTCAAAATATTTTCAGCAGGCAATTCTTTAGAATTAGCAGATTCAACTTGAGACAAGGTATTTTTTACAATCCTCCGTTCATATTTATGTTCTGGTCCTTCTAATTGTTTAATTCTAGCTTGTAAAAATTCAACTCCTGGATTCTGTATTAATGTAGATAGATTTTGTGCACAAGAAATGGTTCCATTAATAATATCTTGAGCCGTAACATCATAAAACAAATTATCTTCTATTAAATCAAGTATTCTTGTTTTTCCAGAGCCATTTTTACCAACAAATGCAACAACATCAGAAAGTCGTTGAATGTCTATTTCTTCGATACCCTTTGCTTGGGTTATTTCCTTTTGTATTCTAATTCTTGTGAATTTCATAACATTGGTATTTATTCATTTTCAATACTAATAACCTTTTTTGCATTCAGCGGACTAACTACTTTTTTTCCCGTTTCTGCTTCGAGTTGCAGGCGGGCGTCGCGGGCGATGTTGCCGCCACGTCGGGCAATATTTGCATGTTCGTCCATCGTTTCGGGATTGGACACTTCGGATATTTCTTTGGTCGAAAGTTCGGCGAGCATATTGATTACTAACTCTTTATTTGTCATGTTGTCGCGAAGACTTTCTTTTTTCAAGCCTTTAAACTGTTTGTATTCTTTCGCCGTCTTGCCCGACCATGTTTTGTAGATAATGTCGGTGAGCGAGGCAAACTGTACGCCTTCCTGTAAGCCGTGCCTTTTCCATTCGTCAGTCAGTTCCTTTCGCACTTCGATGCTCTTCAAACGTTGGTTGATCCAGTTGTCGGAGTAGCCGAGCCGTTTGTAGTCCGACATTGCTTGTTCAATGGACAGTTCGGGGTCTTGCAACTGGTCTAAACGTTCTTTGGCGACGTGCGCTAGCCATTGTTTGAAAGGCTCGGCTTTGGGCGAGGGGATGGATTGAATCAGGCGGAAAAGTTGCTCGGTAGAGGCTACGTCGGTAAGGCGCATTTTGCCGTCTTGAGCGAGTAATTTCAAAGTACTACAAATTGTAGTACTTTCAACGCCCTCTTGTTTTAATCGTGTTTTTAACACACTCCAATAGCGTTTTGGGTCTAGGCTATCCGTCAATACTCCTACCACATCCACCACTGAAAAATACCATTCTTCCTCAATCTCGTTCCAAATAGTACGGACTTTCTTCTCTTCAAAAATCTTTATGCTCGTTTCCTTTGTCATGATGCTAAATTATATCATATAAATCACAAAAATCAAATAAATCATAGTTCAGACACTTTTTTCGCAATCCTCCCATCCGCATCGTCCACCGCCAGCGCCTTGATATTCTTGGAGAGCGTCGTCATTTCCGGTTCGTTATTGAGCAGGCTGAGGATGGTATCGGTGAGTTCGTCGGACACTTTGGCATCGGGAATCAGGCGCGCCGCTTGTTTCTCAACTAATGCCTGAGCGTTTTTATATTGGTGATTCTCAGCGGCATACGGGAATGGGACAAAGACTGTCGGTTTCCCGATGTGGCACAGTTCGGAGATGGCGATGGCGCCCGCCCGCGACACGATGACGTCGGCGGCGGCGTAGGCTAAATCCATCCTTTTGATGAAACTGACTACTTGGACGTCGTTTCGTTCTTCGTCATTGCGAACGGAGTGAAGCAATCCAGAACCTTGACTTTCACTGGATTGCTTCGCTTCGCTCGCAATGACGGGACTGTTATTGGATTGCATCGCCTCGCCCGCAATGACACTCTGTGTAACTCCGTGTTCTCTGTGTCTCTGTGCTGAAATAGCCCATTCCACATCCAATTTACCCGTCTGCCAAATAACCTGCAATCCCGCCTGACAAAACCGCGTCAATCCTTTTTCAACAGCTTTATTAATGGAACTCGCCCCCAGACTGCCTCCGATGACCAAGAGCGTCTTTTTGTCCGGCGACAGGTTGAAAAAGCGGAGGGCTTCTTCGCGTTTTCCTGCTATGTCAATGACTTCGGGGCGCACCGGGTTGCCGGTGAAGATGATTTTCTCTTTCGGAAAAAAGCGTTCCATCTTGTCGTAAGCCACGCAGATTGCGGACGCTTTCAGCGCCAGCCGTTTGTTGGTAACGCCGGCGTAGGAGTTTTGTTCCTGTATCAGATAGGGGATGCCTCTTTTGGCGGCACACTGCAAGGATGTCCAACTCGCGAATCCGCCCACTCCGACGACAGCGTCGGGGGAAAAGTCGTTGAAGATTTTGCGCGTCTGTCTCATGCTTTTCAGCATTTTGAAGGGCAGCATCATGTTTTTGAGGATGTTTTTCAACGAAAACGAGCGCTGGATTCCCGCAATATCAACACCTTTGATGGGAAAACCCGCTTCCGGAACTTTTTCCATCTCCATCTTTCCCTTAGCGCCGACAAAGAGGATGTCCACTGCGCCATCCAACGCTCTCTGTAAGGCGCGCGCTATGGCGATGGCGGGGAAGATATGTCCTCCCGTTCCTCCTCCGCTGATGATGATTTTTTTCATTTTATACATTATTATATTTTCATTATTACAATAAAACATAAATCGGCAGCATCTTTGAGTGTCGCTTTTTCAGGAAATTGAAATGTTGTTGGCATTTGGATGGCTTGTTTTTCTAACAACAAATCCATTAAATCGAACATGACTTCATGGTAAAAAACGATGACCGTTTCGCTATTGTCATTAAATTTATAGGAGGTTTTGAGTGTTTCGATATCTGTTTTTGCCAAAAATGCAGGCAATAGCCTGTCTATGATGTTGTTGGAAAGTAAACATAAGGCACTATTTTCTTTTTCGTTAATTACAGGAATGGTCAGATGTAAATTTTCATCGAAAAAACCGAAATCCGAAAATTCATCAATGATTTCTTTGTTTGGAACTTCATTTCCTTGTGCTAAAGGGAAAAGCGCCTCAAGATTTTTTCCCCATAATGCGCCCGTTACATTTTCCGAATACGACCAATTCCATTTGAATACTGATTCTCCGCTTGTCCAAGAATTCGTTCCGCCACAGTCAGCAAGCCGTTTAGGCGTTACAAACCAATAATTTCCACTCCAACTTTCTGTACTATCCCATTCATTTGTAACTCCTTCTTTTTCAAATCGTTTCCATATTAACCCGTCCAACACATAAGAGTACAGTATGGAATAGGCATTACGCGACCTGTCCAATTCTGTTAAATGCGCAACCAAATCGAGACATTCTTTCTCAATTTCGGGGTAAATGTCGTTTGCAACAAATTGAGATTGTTCTCTCAAGCGAGTGATTTGTACACTATCCAAAATCGGAACGGCTGTTTTATAAACTCCTCTCGTTTCGCTCAATAGCCGCTGCGTCTCTAAAAGCAATAACTGACTTTTTGTATAAGGAATCTTCAGGGAATCCAACTGTTTTGGTGTAAGTCCGTTTTGCATAACTAATAAAAGTTGCCAATTATTATCAATGCCAACATAAGAGTAGGGATGATAATTTTTAAATGAGCAATAACATAGATCTTCCCAATTGTCCAGATTGTTATAATTCGGCGTTTGTCCTAACAATATGAAAGGCGTTGATAAAAAAAGCAGGTGAATGATAATTTGTTTCATTAATCTAAAAATAAAATTTCTATTTTCCATAATTATACATTATTAAATTGTTGTCTTAAAATTTCTTTTTGTCTTTCGATTTCGGCGCGAAGTTCTTCGTCTGTGGGCAAAAACAACTTATATTTTGTTGCAAAAAGTTGCTCGTTGCCTTTGAGTATGGAATATCGGGCAATGTCCTTGTCGGTTTCCGAGCAAAGCACAATACCGATTGTGGGGTTGTCGCCCTCAATGCGTTTCATCTCGTCAAACATACGGACATACATATCCATCTGCCCAACGTCCTGATGTGTTATTTTGCCCATTTTCAGGTCTATAAGCACAAAACATTTGAGGATGTAATTGTAAAAAACAAGGTCAATAAAATAATCTTCCGCCTCTGTGCGAATGAGTTGCTGCCGTCCGACAAAGGCAAAACCCTTGCCGAGTTCTATCAAAAACTGTTGTAAATTGTTGATAATCGCCTTTTCAATATCTTTTTCCACATAACCGCTGTTTGAGGGCAATCCCAAAAATTCCATAACGGTCGGATTTTTGATAAAAGCGAGTTTATCTTGCTGAAAACCAGTTGTTTTCTCGTGCATTTCCTTAATAACCGGTTCTTTCATCTGCGACAACAGCATTCGCTCGTAATATTGTGTACTGATATTTCGGTCGAGGGTTCGCACTGCCCACATTTGTTCGGCTGCTTCGGTCATATACCATTGCCGAGCAACAGGGTTTTCAATACGCATCAGTCGCTCGTAGTGCGACCAACTTAATAAGGGCAACGGTTGAGGGTTTGCGGACGAAATTTCCAATTGCGCAGACAGCGTCTGCGGAATCTGTTTCAATTCAGGAGACACCGTCTCCTGAATCTCTTTCAATTGGGGCGACACTGTCGCCCCAATTGGTTTGAATTGCGCAGACACTGTCTGCGCAATTTGTAACTCACTGAACATTAAATAAAAACGCTTAAAATTCTCAAGATTTCTTTTAGAAAAACCACTACCAAATTCCTTTGTCAATTCCTCAGAAGCGATTTTTATAACATATTTCCCATACTCGGCACGCTCTGCACCATTTTGTTCCTGCTCAACAATACGTTGTCCCAAAAGCCAATTCGCCTCAACCTGCGCAAAGTTGATGGCAGAATACGCCCTTTGCCTTGCCTGTTGAATAATCTGTTTCAAATTGGCAAGGAAACTGTTATCGTTGTTTTGTTTGGAATGTTGCATATCAAAATTTAATTATTTTCGTTTTCTAACTTTGTTCATCTTAATTATTTTCAGCATAAGTAAATCCTCTCGCCCGACGTTCATCTTGAAGTTTTGACCATGCATCCATACCTTGTTCGCGGAGAACGGCATTGTCATGTTGAAGTATTGGGTATCCTTCAAAATATCTTGTAAAGAGTTCGCACGGGTAACTTTCACACAATGCGCACATCTCCACATCTTTCTCTTTGGCACATGACCTGACCTTACATCCGGGATTCCCGCTTCCGTCTCTACACGAAATGCAGGCGCCTTCAACAGCCATACTTTTCAGAAAAGACCAAAATGTATCTCCATTGGGGATGAACTGTATTATATCTTCAAACCCCGCTTTCTTCATCTCCTCGTACAAAATTTTCGACGCAGGTTCAACTTTTACCTTTACCGCGCAATTTTCGCAGTAAAGACCACAGTAACAACAATATTTTTTATCCATAACATTTATATTAAATCTTAATTATTTTGTTTTTTTCAGTCAATTTCATTCCAAAAAGTTTGCCGTAAGTCAAACATCGCCAAACCCATTCCACTGGTCCAAAAC
Source organism: Bacteroidales bacterium (assembly GCA_009777825.1). Lineage (GTDB taxonomy): Bacteria > Bacteroidota > Bacteroidia > Bacteroidales > WRLA01 > WRLA01. The sequence continues at coordinate 31,733 of WRLA01000009.1, read as the reverse complement.
GATAATGTTTGAACCAATATTTGCTGATAAAAATTTGTATAGTGAAAATGACGACTGTTAAAACTAATCCCAAAGCAGAACCTACTTTGCCATAAAGCCCAAAACCATAACTGTAAAAAATTGTTGTACAAACTATTGATTGAAACAGATAATTGCTTAACGGCATTCTGCCCATATATGCCAAAGGTTTGAGTTTCAGCATCCATTTTCTGTTTTGATACAAGAGTACAATGGAGGTCATGAAGAAAAGACAAAGTCCAATATCGCCCAAAAATCCAGATCCTGTGTGAATTACAGTATAAAAAGAATAAAAGTCAGCGCCCATCAGATTCTTGAATATAAATTTTACAACGCTCATTGTAAGCCCAATAACAAGACTCCATATCCAAATTTTTCTTATTGAAGTCAGGTTTGATTCAATGTTTTGAAAAATTTTCTTTTTCCCTGCATAAAGTCCAAGCAAAAAGAGCGGAAATATCACAAATATACCCATAAATATCTGGCTAAAAGAAAAAAGAGTATCAGAGGTGCGTTGAGCCATTATCTCGGCGAAAGTTCCTTGACCATAAGCATGAAAAGAACTTTCTATCATGCTTTCAATATCGGCATAAAATGGTTGCAGGCTATCAGTAATAGCAGCCTCATTAAACATTCTCCCTAAAGCCAATGAACCCATCACAAGAGCCAAAAACAGTATCAAGATACTGAAAAGAGAAATCGCCCATTTGATAAGTGTTTTAGGTTTTCGGTTAAAAAACAGCGGCAAGAGAAAACCAAGTAACGCATAAGTAACAAGTATATCGCCGTACCAAATAAAAAAAGCGTGAGCCAAGCCTATAAGCAACAAGATAAAAAGCCTTCTATAAAAAAGGAGTTTTGGCTTTACGGTTCTTTCCATGGCTCTTTCAAAAAATATAGCGAAACCCAAACCAAAAAGGAAAGAGAACATAGAGTAAAATTTTCCCGAAACCAAAAGGTTAATAAACGAAGAGGTCGTTGTGTCCCAAGCCCCTGTCCACATATCTTTGCCCAAAATCTCGAAGTAGAGAGCAGGACTGCTAAACCAAGCCATATTTGCCATTAATACTCCCAACAAGGCAAATCCTCGTATAACATCAAGAACCTCTATCCTTTCCTGAACCTGCACAGGTTCGGCTTTCGGCAAACTCTTTAAATCCGTATCTTGGGTTTGAATATTCATCATGTCAATTTTTTCTTGCATATCACTCTTTTATTTCTGACACTTCTTCGTCTATTTCCGCAACGTTTTTCTCCGCCGCCATCTTCTCTTCAACATTCATACGACTTTCCGACAGAACCAGCCCAAACGCAAGGCAACACATAATAAACATCGAGCCGCCCCTGCTCACAAACGGCATCGGCTGTCCTGTTATGGGCAACACATCCACAGAGACGCCAATGTTGATAAATGCTTGAAAGACATACATAAACGTGATTCCAAGTACTAAATATGCCGAGAACGGTCGGCTGCTTTTCAGTGCAATTTTGATTCCCCGATATGTCAATACTAAGAATGGGACGATGATGAAAAAAATCCCGAGCAAACTCCCGTATTCTTCCACAATGATGGCAAAGATGTAATCCGATTCAATATTGGGGAGATAAAAGCGGTGTTCGCTTTTTCCCGGCATTTTCCCCAGCGCACCGCCTTCTGCCACCGCCAGCGTTGCCATATAATCTTGCTCATACGGTATTCGGTCTTCAAAGAGAAAATGTACAATACGGCTTTTTCCGGTATCTACACGGGTTTCGCTTTTGGGTTTGTTATCGTCGCTTGCGATTTTTTTCCACACCGTTAATGTCAAAAACACACATGCCACTCCTATAACGCAAATACCCATCATGGTCAATATCTTTTTCATCGGAATACGGGCAAAAAACATCAACAGCACCACCACGGCAAAAAGCAACATGGCGGTTGAGTTGTCTGCTTTTGCAATCAGCGCACAGGTAATGCAAACGGGCGCATAGACCCATTTCAACATCTGTTTAAAGTCGTTTTCAAACTCTTTTATGTTCGCAAAGACGCCGGAAAGGTAAACCACTAGGGCTAATTTGGCAATGTCGGAGGTCTGCACTAAAAACACGCCAAGATCAATCCAGCGTTTGGCATGGTTCTTTTCTGTTCCAAAAAACATGGTGATTATCAGTAATATACATGCTATTACCAAAAACAAAAATCCTGTTTTTTGCAAAAATTTATGCCAGTTCACCAAATGCACCACCCACATCAAAATCAATCCGCTGACCATGATAAACACATGCCGCCACAAGTAGAGGTACTCTTTCGAGACATCGTTAGCCCTCATCGCCATTTTCCCGATACCGCTATAGACCGCCAAAACCGAAAACACACAAAGGATGAGAATCGTAATCCAAATGACGACGTCTCCTTTAAACTTGCTTGCAATATCTTTTTGAGTCATGGCATTATAATTTTTTCACGGCGGCTGCAAATGCGTCGCCAACTGAGAGTTGAAGATTGAAAGTTGAAAGTTGAGGGTTGAGAGTCGAGCGACTTCCCGTCATTGCAAGCGAATCTTCGCATCGCATATCGCACATCGCATATCGCACATCCTCCTTTTGGGGGGCTGCCGGTGAGAACAATACGGCGTCGCCCGGTATTCCTATCGTATAAGCCAACTCTACGGCATGTTCTATGTGATGCGCTGTGTAAACCCGTTCGACATGATTTGCGATTTGCGATTTGCGATTTGCGACATTAGACACAAGACCGTTAGACGCTCTGTGAAACTCCGTGTACTCTGCGTCTCTGTGCTGAATCGGTACCTTGTAATCCGTAGCCCGTAACCCGTCATCGTCCAGCAAAATAACAGCTTTCACCTTTTTCTTCAACAGCGGGATGATTTTCTCAAATGATGGACTTGCGATGTGCGATGTGCGATGTGCGACATTAGACTCAAGAGCGTTAGTCTCAAATCTCATATCGCAAGTCTCATATCGCAAATCTGTTATCCAGATAACCGGTTTCGTCATATTTTCCAGCGAATACCATGTTGCGTTGAGGCTGTCGGCTTTTGTGTCGTTGATGAAATCAATTCCGCCAACCGTTACAACGTGTTCCATACGACCGGAAACATGGATATAGTCCGACATGATCTCTCTGATGTGCTGATGCCGCAGATTGACTAACCGGTTCTGAAACAACAAGATACTGTTGTCCATATCCACGCCGTTCTGTAATGCTAATTTTTCTACTGTATTCATTTTTATTCTCGTTTAAATATATTTTACCTTAATTTTAAAGTTACAATGGTTAAGATGGCTAACCCAATCTGCACAATGACAAAGCGTTGCACTATTTTTTGTTCGGGGACGCCCTTTTTCTGATAATGGTGATGCAGCGGCGCCATCAGGAAGATACGCCGACCTTCGCCATGTTTTTTCCGCGTATATTTGAAGTAATACCTTTGCATGATGACCGACAGGCTTTCTATCAGGAAAACACCACATAACAAGGGGAGTAACAGTTCTTTACGCAGAATAATGGCTAACACGGCGATGATTCCGCCGATGGTCAGACTGCCCGTGTCGCCCATGAAGACCTGCGCCGGATGCGAGTTGTACCACAAAAATCCGACGCACGCTCCCACAAAGGCGGCGACGAAGATGGTAAGTTCTCCGGTATTCGGTATATACATGATATTCAGATAGTTGGCGAAGATGATGTTGCCCGACACCCACGCCAAAATCCCCAAAGTTCCGCCGACGACCGCCGACGTTCCTGTTGCCAAGCCGTCCATGCCGTCTGTCAGGTTCGCGCCGTTGGAGACCGCCGTGATAATCAAAATGACGATGGGGATAAAGAGCAAATACGCCCATTTGTAACAATCCTCGCACGCCCATTCGATAATCCAGCCGTAGTCCAACTCGTTGTTTTTGATGAATGGGATGGTCGTTTTCAGAGATTTCGTGTCTTGCTCTTTTGCGATTTCTATCTCCGCTTTTTGCAGTTCGGCAAGTTGGGCTTCCGTCTCTTGGGGAAAACTTGCTTGCGTGCGCTCCCGAATGACCACTTGATCCGAAAAATAGATGGTACATCCAACCACCAACCCCAGAACAATCTGTCCGACAACCTTGTATTTTCCTGCCAAACCGGCTTTATTCTTCTTAAAAACCTTGATGTAATCATCCATAAAACCGATAAGCCCCAGCCATAACGTGGTGAAAATCATCAACAGGATGTAGATGTTATCCAATTTGTTGAAGAGCAGTACGGGAATCAAAATTCCGGCGATAATGATAAGTCCGCCCATCGTGGGCGTGCCTTTTTTCTTCTCTTCTTCGGGCAATCCTAACTCGCGGATGGTCTCTCCAATCTGTCGTTTTCGCAAAAACTGAATAAGATATTTCCCGAATACGGCGGTGATAATCAACGAAGTGATGACCGCCATAGCGCCTCTGAACGAAAGGTACTGAAACACTCCCGCGCCGGGGAGGTGATAAACCTTGTCTAACCAATCAAATAGGTAATATAACATTTTCTTTTAGATTTGAGATTTTGAGATATGCGATTTGCGATTTGCGATATGCGATGTGCGATGTGTGATTTGCGATTTGCGACATGAGATGTGTGATTTTTCGTCATTGCGAACGGAGTGAAGCAATCCAGAGCGGAGGATGTAGAGCGGAAAATCTCTGTGAAACTCTGTGCCCTCTGTGTCTCTGTGCTGAAAAAGCGACTCGTAACATGCAACTTGTCACTTGTAGCACTGGATTGCTTCGCTACGCTCGCAATGACGGGAATGCGAGGATGGTGGTTTATTTCTACCAACATTCCGTCCCTAACGGGACTTGTTATCGTCGCCGCTCTTGTGGTCATCATTATTCTCCAACTATTATCTGTGTTCATCATTTTCAACTTTCAATTTTCAACTTTCAATTCTTCTATTACCTCGCCCATCGCATATCGCACATCATACAAAAAGCGTTTTTCACCTCTTCCTTATCGTCGAAATGGGTTCTTATGCCGTTAACTTCCTGATACTGTTCGTGTCCTTTGCCTGCGATGAGGATGATGTCGTTTTTTTGTGCCAGCGCGACGGCTGTTTTGATGGCTTCGCGGCGGTTGGTGATGCGCAGTTTTTTACGGTAGTCGGCAGGGTTGACGCCTTTTTCCATTTCGTCTAAGATGGTTTCGGGGTCTTCGGTGCGAGGGTTGTCGGAGGTGAAGATGACGCGGTCGCTCAGTCGGCAGGCTATCTCCGCCATCTTTGGACGTTTTTCCTTGTCGCGGTCGCCGCCGCAGCCGACAACAGTGATTAAGCCCCCCCAAGCCCCCCCAAAGGGGGGGATGTGAGAACACGGATTTGCGATGTTTTCGCTCTGTGTAGATCTGTGTCTCTGTGCTGAATCTCTGTGAAACTCTGTGCCTCTGTGCTGAAAATCATCCGACAAAATATTATTTTCTTTATCGCATATCGCACATCGCATATCGAAACGGATGCTGTTGATGGCGGTCAATACATTTTCCAGCGCATCGGGCGTGTGCGCATAGTCGGTGATGGCGAAGATTCCGTTTTCCGACACGATGGTTTCAAAACGTCCCGCCACCGGATATAAGGCGCTGACAGCCTGCAACACCTCTTGCTTGTCGTGTCCCAAACAGATTGCGCTGCCGTAGATGGCGGCGATGTTGTAGGCGTTGAACTCTCCGGTGAGGTTCGTCCAGATTTCGTCGTCGTTCAGATAGAGCAATGTTTTCCCGAAGTGCGATTCGAGGATATGGCATCGGAAGTCCGCCATGTTTTTCAGTGCGTAGTAATATTTGTGCGCTTTGGTATTTTGGAGCATCACCCCGCCGTTGGTGTCGTCGGCGTTGGTGAGGGCGAAAGCGTCTTTTGGAAGGGCGTCGAAGAAGGCTTTTTTGGCGTCAAGATAGTTTTTGAAAGAGCCGTGATAATCAAGGTGTTCGTGCGTGAGGTTGGTAAAAATCCCGCCGGCGAAGTGCAATCCCGCGATGCGCTGTTGGACGACGGCGTGCGAACTGACCTCCATAAAACAATAACTGCAACCGGCATCCACCATCTCTGCCAGCAAGGCGTTGATGGTTACGGCGTCGGGCGTGGTGTGCGTTGTCGGAAAAGTTGTGTCATTGATTTTATTTTCCACCGTTGAGATGAGTCCTGTTGCGTAGCCCAATTTTCTGTGCAACATATATAATAAGGTAGCGATGGTCGTTTTTCCGTTGGTGCCGGTAACGCCGACCAATTTCAGTTTGCGGGACGGATGGTCGTAGAAGGCGGACGCTATCTCTCCGAGCGCCGCGGCGCTGTCTTCGACTACGATGAAATTAACGTTTTCGGGCTGTATCTCCGGTAATCTTTCGCAAACGACAACAGAAGCGCCATTTTCGATGGCTTTGTCAATAAAACGATGACCATCGGTTTGAGAGCCGGAGGTGGCAACGAAGAGGGCGTCGGGGATGACGTCTCTGGAATCGAAACAAACCTTGCTTACAATGACGCTCTGTGTAACTCTGTGTCCTCTGCGTCTCTGTGCTGAATCAGTAACTTGTAACCCGTAACTTGTAACACTGGATTGCTTCGGACTATCGCCCTCGCAATGACGGGAAAACATCGGAACTCCCAATAGTAAATCACGTAACTGTTTCATCTTCTTATCCTTTAATATCAAGTTCTAAAATTACTTTTTCACCTTTTTTCAGAGGTGCGTTGGCTTCGGGCGACTGTTTTTTCACCCGTCCGTAGCCTTTTATCTCAGTTGCTAATCCGGCTTTGTCCAAGATATAGACGGCGTCGGTGAGGCTCATGCCTTTTACATCGGGTACGGTATTTCCCGTAGAAGCCACGTTTTTCGTCTTTGGGCGTTGAGCGTTACTTTGTATTTGTTTCCACTCCGGCGTCTGGGCAAAATTTGCTTCCGGCATCAGGTCGAAGTCAGTGGCGTAGATTTTGTCGGCGATATTGCGGAAGACGGGCGCTGCTACCGAGCCGCCATAATGGTCGTTTTTTACAGTTTTCTCATTAACGATAATTGTTCCGGGTATCTCTTTAATAACCACGACACAGGCGTATTTGGGGTTGTCGGCGGGGAAATATCCGCAAAAGGAGGCGGTGTAGAGCCCTTTTCCTTTATTTTCTTTGGTAAGGTCTTCGGCGGTTCCGGTTTTTCCTGCGACGCTATACGGCGCTTTGGCAAAAGCATTACGGGCTGTGCCGCGGGTAACTACGCTGTCGAGCATGCCGCGCATATCGCGAAGCGTCTTTTCGGAGCAGATGTGGGCTTTTAGGGTATCCACCTTGACATATTCTGTCTCTTCTTTGGAAGCGATTTTCGTAATAAGGCGCGGTTGTACCATGCAACCGTTATTGGCGATGGCGTTGTAAAAGGTAAGCAGATGCAGAGGCGTTAGTTCTACTTCATAACCCATGGGAATGGAACTGATGCTTTGACCTGACCATTTTCCTTTATCTTTTGGACCTTCCAAAGAAGGTTTCTGATCGCCCAGCACGACGGGAAAGTGCAATGTATCGCCAAATCCCAACTTATACAGCCCGTCAATAAACTGTTGTGGATTGGAAATGTAGTTATCGCGAATGGCTCTGGTCGTTCCCACATTCGACGACTGGGCAAATATTTCCCACAGCGCAGGATTATTTATTTTAAGAGCATGGTCGTCCTCAACGTCTCTTTCGCCTACTTTGGATTTTTTACTCCCGGATTTATAATTTAAAAGTATCTCCGTGTTTGTCGTTACTTTTCCATCTTCTAACGCAACCATCAGGCTGGCGGCTTTAAACGTGGAACCGGGTTCATATTTGTCTAAGGCATGATTTTTGATGTCGCTATAATCGCCATTTCCGATGTGGCTGAGATTCGCCATTGCCAAAATATCGCCCGTTGCCACTTCCATCACGATAACACATCCTTTTTTCGCCTGACTTCGAATGACGGCGTTCAGCAACGCCTCGTTTGCGATATACTGCATGGTCATATTCAGCGTGGTAGTGATGTCCACTCCATCGCGTGGATAGATGTTGTCCGGACTTGCTATGTCGAAAGGAATACCGCCGATATATTTTTTTAACAAACGTCCGGGCGTTCCCGACAACTCTTCATCGTAATAACCGACAAGTCCGGTAAGTTCCCTGTCGTTGTCATTTTGTTTTCGAAGCGTATCGTTGCTCTTTTTAGCCACTCCGAGCGTACGCTTAGCCAGATTTCCGAACGGATATACCACATTATCCAAATTTGGCGCCACCCGACACAGCGCATTATACGGGTTATGCCCTTTCTTTGCGTCATAGAAGATGGGGAATTTCTTGATGCGTTCGTAATCTTTTATGCTTGCCTTATCGCTTATTTTGACAAAGTGTTTTTGTTCGGCTCTTGCTGCTCTGAGTCGTTGTTCCCAACTTGGAGTTGTAGCGCCAAACAATGCCGTCAGCGAATCGCCCAAGGCAGCTACGTTGATGTTAAATACGCTATCGGACATATTTATTATTTTAGTGCCATCGGACAATTGTTCTGTCGGGTACGTATCTATATGAATATTGTAGATTGGCAGCCTTTCCACCAAGATTTCATCATGGCGCGATAAGATAACGCCGCGTTCTACCGGAATATCCATCGGCTTGATTGTCGCCTTGTGTGCTTCCAAACGGGCTCTCAGATCATCTTTATGGAAAATCTGCAAATTGCCAATACGATAGAATATGCCAAGTCCTGCTAAAACAATCAATAGATAAACCACGAAAACCCGAATGGTCAATGAGCCTTCTCCTTGTTTATTTTCCGTTTTTAACGATTTTTTATTCATGATCACCTCTTTCTTTTTTGTCTATGACTATTTTCTGCGTGGCGTTATGAGCCATCTTGATAGAGTCCGCTGCTAACTTTTTCACCAACTGCGCCGGTTGGGATTTCCTGACATAATCGGCTTTCGCCTTTTTCAACGCCTCCTTCTCTATTTCGAGTTTTTTTTGGGTATCCGCAATTTCCATCTGGATGCTTCTGGCACGGTAAGTATTTGTAATCCAAACTAATGCGATGCCGGCGAACAACAGTAGAAAAGGATATAAACGGCGCACCTTCTCATCTATAAAGATCTCCCCCGATAAGATGCGTCGTGGCAATTTTTTCAAAAAATTAAAAAACTTTTTCATCTCTATTCTCTATTTAATTACTTACTTTTTCTCAGCAATACGCAATTTGGCGCTTCTGGCACGGCTGTTTGCCTCCATCTCCTCTTCGGATGCTGTTATGGGCTTGCGGACAACCAACTTGAACGGCGTTAGCGGATTTCCGTAAAAATCTTTCTCCACCACGCCTTCAAAATTCCCCGACCGCATGAAATTTTTGACCAAACGGTCTTCCAACGAGTGATACGACAGCACGACCAAACGTCCCTCCGGTTTCAACAATCCAACTGTCTGACTCAGCATCTCCTTCAAAACATCCAACTCCCTGTTCACCTCAATACGCAGAGATTGAAAGAGTTGCGCAGCAAATTTATTTTCCCGCGTCCGCGGTGCATATAATGTGATGGTATCCATCAACTCTGCTGTCGTCGTTATCGGCTGTTCGGAACGCCGCCGGATGATGGCGTCAGCCACCTTCGAGGCATTGTCAATCTCGCCGTATTCCCGGAATATGCGCACCAATGCGCTCTTTTCGTACGTGTTGACGACGGCGGCGGCGGTGCGCTCGCCTTTTTGACTCATTCGCATATCCAACGTCCCGTCGAAACGTGTCGAAAATCCCTTTTCAGCCATATCTAACTGGTGCGACGAGACGCCCAAGTCCGCCAAGATGCCGTCAACCTGCGTATAGCCGTGCAGGCGGCAGAAGTTGGTGATGTAGGCGAAGTTTTGAGGAATCAGCGTCAGGCGGGGGTCGTCAATTTTGTTGTTTAAAGCGTCTTCGTCCTGGTCGAAGGCTATCAGTTTGCCGTTTTCGTCTAAACGTTGCAGTATCGCACGGGAATGCCCGCCTCCGCCGTAGGTAACGTCCACATAGACGCCGCCGGGCTTAACGGATAAGCCCTCCATAGATTCGTGCAGCATGACCGGATTATGATACATCGCGCTTTAACTTTTTTTATGTTTATATATGAGTCCAAAATTTCAAGAATAAGTTATTTCGCTGTAACTTGACGGAATCTCTGCGTTCGGGATTTTTACGTTCTCCATCACATCTTCGGCAAGTTCTCCAAAGCCGAGATTGGTCTCCGCAACCGTATTTTCATACGCCGTCTTGTCCCAAATCTCGATGATGTTCCCGGCAGAAGCCATGGTTACATCCTTCGAAATTCCACTATACGCTAACAGGTCTTTTGCCAATAATATCCTGCCGGTCGCATCCATATCCACTTCCTTGATGCCGGCAAAAAAAGCACGGGTGAAATCTTTGTTTTTCTTCTTAAACGGACTGAGTTGTTCTACCATCATCCGCTGCTTGTTCCACTCTTGTCTCACGTAAAGTTCCAAACACGGCGAAAAAACACTCCGCTTCACCACAAATCCTCCATCGGAAAAAGGCAACAACTGACGCTTCAAAGGCGCCGGAACTATTACCCTGCCTTTGCTGTCAACCGTACACTCGTATGATCCAATGAAACCTGCCATGACAAAAAAATTTTGGCGACAAAGATACACATTATTTTGCACAATTGAACACACTTCACCACTTTTTTGCACCAAAAAAGTGATTTTTTTTGCGAATTGTTTTTTTATGTTTGTAAATCGTTGGACTTTAATGGATTGCCGGTGTGATAAAAATTTAATTTTTAGACAATTTTTATTTTCTCATTAAAAAAAACCGCCAAGGTTTTGGGGTCCTTGACGGTTCGGAAAATTTAAAAAAATGAAAAAAAATTCTAAAATTATGGGTTCACCCACTTTTCGGTTTCTTGGTAGATGGTATTATGAGCGCCGAAGTTGACGCGGATGATATTGAAGTCGTGGGTGTTGATGCCTTTATCGCCGGTTACGTCATATATTACATTATAGATGGCGCTTCCGTACATGCTCTCTTTGGAACGGATGGCGGAGTAGTCTTTTTCGTCAATTTTCATGTCGCCGTTGACGTCTCCACCGAGCAGTTCACGGTGTTTTAGGTAGTCGTCGCCTGTAACGTTAATTACACCGTAGCGGGTGAGGAAGCCTGGGCGGGATATTGCTATCACATATTCGCCGGGGGCAATATCTTTAAAGATATATTTTCCGATAGGTACAGTGGGGCAATTGTCTGCGGCTGTAAGCGTTTCTTTATCCGGATCGCCGGAGTTGGCAACACCTATGGCGTTCCAGTTAATCGGTAATCCGGGATTATTGAAGTAGCCCATCGTGCCGGGGTTTTTCGGTGCGCCTATAATAGGTTCGTCAACGGAGCAGTCATAATAGGTTACGCTCGTTTCGCGTATGGCGATTTGTTTACGGATATATCCAATCTTATCCAACGTCTTTTCCGGCGGCATGGCATAGAGTTTTGCCGTCGTAACAAATTGCTTATCAAAGTTTTCATCTCCCGTATGCACAAAGGGGAATACCGTACCCATCGGGCTAAAACATCTGCTTTCTATATAAACAGCCGTAGGCTCGCTTTCGCAATTTCCTGCTGTCTGCGTAGCGTAATAGGTCTTTCCGGCTTGCGCTACTGTTGTGGAGGGCGATGTTATTTCGACATTGTTGTCGTCGTACCATTTGATGCCGGCTCCGGTAATCGTCAGTTCGGAGATATAGAGTACGTTACCGCAGGTTGTTTGTATTGGCGGAGCGATAGGCGGCAGATAGCCGTCAAGATGTACATAGACCGCCACACGTCCTACGCTTTCGCAACTTCCTGCTTTTTGCGCGGCGTAGTATGTGCCTTGTGTCAACTTGTCGGTGGGTTTCAGGAGGTCGCCGTTTGCCGAATACCATACAATCTGGTTGTTGGGCGTCGCGAGGTTTCCTACCACAGCGCCTTCGCAGAAGTATTGTGGGGATTCTATGTCATTCGGAGTGGAGATTTCGTCAACGATGATGATGTTCACCTCCGCACGGTGTGCGCTGAAGCAGGTGCCGTTGCCGTATTTGATGGCGGCATAATAGGTGTCGCCGTTGTTCAATACGGTTGTCAGCGGGAGTTCGTTGCCGCCGGTCATCCGGTCGAACCATACGATGTTGGTGTTCCCGTCGGTCGGGACGTCGGCTAATGTGGCGGTGGAGCACAGTTCGACTTCGTATGGCACATTCGGTGCGTCAATGAATACGCTGTTGTCAATGATGACCATCACAGCAGTACGTTCGCTTTCGCAACCGGTAGCGTTTGTTTGAGCGGCATAATAGATGGTTCCGTGGAGTAATGGCGTCGCCGGCGGTAAAGCCTCGCCACCTGTTGGCGAGGCGTACCACACGACGTTGACGCCGTTTTTCGTTTGCAGGTTAGCCACCATCGCCCCATCACAGAAGGTCTGGGGCGTGGTCGCTGACGGAGGCGCAGGGCGTCCGTTGAGTGTTATGATCATCATGGGAGAATAGGCTATGGCGAGGGAAGGACAAGCAATATTGGGTGTCATCTCGCAACTAATCCTGTCGCCGTCTGCCGGAATATAGGTGTATTTCGACTCTGTGGCGCCATTTATCATGATGTCGTTTTTGAACCATTGATACTTTGGCGCGTCTCCACCGTTAGTCGGCGTGGCAACGAGAGTAATGCTTTTTCCCTCGCAAACCTCAATCTCAATAGGAGCAACGGGAGGCTGTGCCTGTGCCTGCGCATTGCTTAGCATAATCACTATCGAACATGCTACGGCAAACATCCGCATAGCGTTTCTGCACAGCCTCCCTTTTGTTATCTCAGTTATTCTTCTGTATGTGTTCATAACTATTATTTTTATTATGGTTTCTAATTTTAATTAATTACTCTACGGATATTGTTACCGAAGGTGTTACTAACGGAGTAACAGTTACTGTTACCGCCTGGCGACCGTTCGTGCCGGCTTCGCCTTCGCAGTATTTGTCATCTTCCACAGATACGTAGAAAGTGGTTGTGTCTGTTATAACGTCTATTACATAGATGGCGCCGGTATGGAGAACTTTGTCCGTTGTGGCATCGGCATACCATCTGTATATAGGTGTTCCGGTTGCCTTATCCATGCTTGCTTCCAAGGTGGCGCTTGATCCGCTACATGTCTCGTCTCCATAGACGGTTATCATGTCGGCGGTGGAATGGGGTTTTACAGTGATGGTTACTTCCAAAGCGTCGTTGGCAGCAGTGGCGCAGCCGGTAACATTGTTTACGAAGATAGCGTAGAAAGTATGTGATTGTGCCGTGTTGTGGTTAGCAGTAATCGTAGTAACTTCGTTGGTGCAAGCAGCGTCGGTGTAGAATTTCACGGTCAGACCGGGGACAGAAGTTATCAGATCGGTCAGGTAGTCGTTGTCAATAATTGTGCCGTCGCAAACGCTGGTATCAGCATTGGCAACCATTGCCGGAGTTTCCGGACGTGGGTTGACGGTGATGGTCATTTCCAAAGCATCGTCGGCAGCAGTAGCGCAGCCGGTTGCAGTGTTTACGTAGATAGCGTAAACGGTATGTGATGTTTTCGCATCGTAATCAGCGATAATCGTAGTAAACGGTTCTGTGCAAGCGGCGTCGGTGTAGAATTCTACGGTCAGGTTGGTAATCGGAGTTATTAGGGCGGTCAGGTAGTCGTTGTCAATCGTTTGTCCGTCGCACACGTTGGTGTCAGCGTTAGCTGTCAGCGCCGGAGTGTCGAGCGATGGGTTCACTGTTACTTTTACCGCTTTGCGTCCGTTTTCGTTGGCGTCGCCTTCGCAGTAGTTGTCGCCTTCGACGGAGACGTAGAAGGTGGTTGTTTCTGTTAAAACAGCGGTCGTATAGATACTACCGGTGAAGAGGACGTCGGTCGTGGTGGCGTTGGCGTACCAGTGGAATACAGGATTTTCCACCAACGGGGCGATTGCCGACAATGTCGCAGTCATTTCGCCACAGATAGAGACGTCGTTAGCTGTTATCAAGGCGGGATCTGCGGCAATCGGTTTCACCTTTATGTTGATTTCCAGAGCGTCGGCGGGTAAAGTCGTACAGTTCCCTGCGCTTACTCCAACGACGTAGATGGTATGCAGCGTTGCCGTAGAATAATCCGCGTAAAAATCACCAAACGGAATAGTGCAAGCGCTGTTTACGAAAAACTCCAGCGTCATTCCGTGAGGATTGCTGATAAGGCTTTCCAAGAAAGTGAAATTAACCAACTCGCCGTCGCAAACGGTGGTGTCGGCGAACGCTTTCAGCGTCGGGGCTTCCGGACGCGGGTAAACGGTTACCGGTATTATCGAAGCATTTTCTGTGGCTGTGATACATCCGGTGGTCATGTTTTTAGCAAGAGCGTAGAGTTGGAAAGATTGATATACGGCTTTGTCCGTAAACGGATTCGTGCAGGCTGCATCCGTGAAAAAGAGTACTTCCGGTGGAGTCTGGTGATTGATTGCTGTCTTCAAAAATGCGGTGGTAATCACATCGCCCGCACAGACGATGATATTGGTGTTTGGCGGGATAACAGGCGCGTCCGGACGCTCGTGAACGTTTATTGTTATTTTCAAAGCGTCTTTGGACAAAGTCATACAGCCGCCCTCGCCCAAGCCAAAGGCGTAGATGATATGTGGTGATTGCGAATAGTCCGCAAAAAATTCTATAAATGGAGTCTGCGCATTGCTATCAGTAAAAAGCAGAACTTTATCTCCTCCGTTAGGAGTGATCAGGCTGCGTACAAAGTAATCGCTGATATAGTCGCCGTCGCAGACGTTGGGGTTGGCGCCCGCCGCCATGACCGGCGCGTTCGGACGCGGATAGACTGTTATCGGTATTATCAACGCATCCTCCGGATCCGTGATACAGCCGGTAACAAGGTTTTGCGCAAGGGCATAAACCTGAAATGACTGAGACGCGATTCTGTCTGTAAACGAAACCGTACATGCCTCATCCGTAAACAACGCTACGAAGGTTTCGGTAGGCTTGTAATTGAGTTGGCTCAGCACCCACGAGTATGTAATCTCGTCGCCCGCGCAAAAGGTGAAATCGGCATTAGGTAATATCGTCGGCGCATCCGGACGCGGATGGACGATGACGGTAATAGTCAATGAACTGACCGTTCCCGGATCGGCGCAATTGATGCTGGAAGTCATCTCGCAACGGACAACATCACCGTTTTCCGGAGTATATGTGTATTTCTGTCCTGTTGCGCCATTTATCGCTTTTTCATTGACGAACCATTGGTACGCCGGCGTATCGCCGCCATGAAGCGGGGTAGCGGTAAAGGTAACGCTCTCATCTTCACAAACCTCTATCTCGATCACCTCATCCAACTTAACCACATTGACTGTAACTACTTTACGGTTTTCCGGACCGCCTTCGCAATATTCGTCGCCCTCAACGGCTACGTAATAGTAATGAGCGCCCACAGTGGATGGAGAGACAACCGGGGCTATCGGATGCTCGTCAAAGATCATCGCATACCATTTAAACGAATGGTTCGAGATGTTTTTCGGTTTTGCAAGGACATTCAGGTTCAGGCTGCGTCCTAAATATATTGTTGTATCGCGTACCTCTATGTGGTTGGCGTTGGCGGTGGGATTGACCTTTACCGTTACTTTCTTACGTCCGATAGTGCTGGCTTCGCCTTCGCAGTAATTATCGCCGCTCACCGATACATAGTATGTATGTTCCCCCGGCGGAGGAACGACGGTTGTTATCGTCATCGGAGTAGTGGTGTTAGCGGTTTGATACCACTTAAAGTTCGGTTTTATAACGCCGGGAGCCTTTACAAGGTCGAACAAATCCACGCTACTCTCCAAACAGATCGTCGTATCGCGGGCAATGATGTCGCTCGCCGTAGAAGGCGGCGCCACGGATAGCGTAAACGTCTTCGTATCTCCGGCGCAGCCCGCAGCCGACGTCGGCGTTACCGTAATGGTAACCGTTACCGAGCCTGAACCCGTATTTTTTGCCACAAAAGCCGGTATGGCGCCGGTGCCGCTATTGGCGTTCATTCCTATTGACGTGCCGGAGCCGGAGGTAACTTGCCACGTCGCACTGCTCACATCCGTCCCCGTGAAAGAGATGGAAGAGACACTCTCGCCATGACAGAACGTAGCGCTGTTGGGTTGCGTCAGCACAGGTTTAGCGCCTATCGTGATGCTGACCTCGTTGCTGTACATAACCTCGTTGTTATAAGTGATATAGTAACGCAGTTTCTTACCGTTATCGCCGTAGAATACCGGATAAGGGAGCGTTATGCCGGTAAAAGTACCGGAGTTCGTTTCTATTTGCCAGCCTTGACTTGCTATGGTAACGCCATGGCTCTCTACTGATGGCGCTGAAAGCGTCAGACTTGCGCCCGCACACAGTGGCGCAGGAGCCGTGATGGCGCCTATCGTCGGCGATACCGGACTAATCCGTACCCATATAGAAGGACGAAATTGCTGGTAGCCGTTAGGATTAGGCGAAGTCGCCTGTATGCCGCCGTCTTCCTGAAGTTTCTTGTTGTCAGGTGTGAGCAAGCCGCTCAAATGGGTATTCGGACTCTTCTTATACGGGTTGCGCGCTATCAAGCGGTAGTGCGTGCCGACATGACCAAAAGTGCCTGCCACGTTAAACTTCCAATCCATGATGTCGCGCACCGTCGGAAGAAAGACGATGTCGTCCGTAACGCCGGTAGCAGAGGCTAACTGCGGATAAGCCGGCAGCGTCGTCTTTCCGGGACTGTCAAAATTATCAACAGTACCCAGAATGGGTATGACCGCTATCTGTCGCAATTCGCTATACTCCTTGTCGGTCGCATAACGCTTGTTGAACGCTGTACGAACATCCGACGTGCTATAGACGTTGGTAGCGCCAAATCTGGCATAATGAAACGAACTCATGCCGTATAACATGGCATACTCGTGTCCGTCCGACTTAGTCTCTTTCAGCGCCACGCGCCAAACATAGCCGTTAATTTTAATATCGTCGCCAATATTTTTACCGGCAATCTGTTCCGCTACTGTCTGAGCAAACATGCCCATGGCGGAGATAAAGAACAGTATAAAAACTGTCATCTGTTTAATTTGTTGTGATTTCATAAGGTTAAATCTTTTAAATTTGTTATTAGTATTCATTTTCAATTTTTTATTAAAGTTATTAAATATTATTTTTATCTTTTTATCTTTTTATCTCTTCATTTTTACTTCTTTTTCCCCGATATCTCCACCTCCGGCGTTACGCTCGCTGTTATCACAATGGTTTGAGTAGCGCTGTACGCAACCCCGCAACCATTTTCCACGTAATAGCGAACGCGTTTACCGTTATCGGATAAAGTTATCGAATAGGGTATATTTATCTTATTATATTGACCGGTTCCGACGCCCGTCTCCAACTGCCAGCCGACAGTCGAACCGCCCCCTACCGGCGGCGTATCCGGATTTAAAACAGCGCCTTTATCGCAAAAACTCGGCAACGAAAACGGTTTAACCTCCGGCGGCGCCGCAACCGTAAACGTAGTCTCACGAAATTGCTCCTGACCGCCGGCGCCTAAGAAGACCATCTTTATATGATGTTTGCCCGACGACAATTTTTCAGAAATGTTCTTCGTTAAACCGTATCCATCCCATTTTGATATGTGATCACCATTAAAATACCATTTTGGATAAGCGCTTCCCTGAGCCGTCGGCAGATTCGACACCGCCTTAAATTCATACTCAGTACCGCAAAACGTCTGTCCGTTGGCGTCATCGAAGTGGATGCCATTGACATAGCCCATCATGTCCAAACTGCGTGCCGCAGCGCCCACCGTGTAAACGTAGTTGGTGTAACTGCCCTGTCCGTATGCTAACAGAAGGAACCCGTCCGGATTTTCAACCAACGCCGTCGTATTCAAAAAAACGCCATCGAGAGGAATATGATGTCCGAATTGATACCTCCCGAAAGAGTAACCGCTGCCGCCGATATTATCCGAGACCCACTTAAACTCGCTGCGCGTATTGATAGCTTGCGGCGCGCCTCCATTAATAGATATCGTAGTGTTATTTTTGGTCGCCGTAGGGGTGATGAGGATAAAATCGTGCTTCGACTGTAAAAATATATGCCTGCCATACAAATCAAGAGGACTGATCAACGCACTGCGCACCATCTGCTCAACAGGTGGTAGCAAGGCTACACCGGGTTGAGAGGCGTCGCCATAGATACCGCCTCCGACATAATCGTGTGGAGCATGGTATATATTAACACTTGCAGGTTTCTCTGTGGTGATATATGCCGCTTTCGCTGAGCCATGATTACCTGTTCCGTTGTCAATTCTAAGATCATACCACTTTTGATTAACAGTGGTCGTTGTACCGTCGGTGTAGGTAACTTTAATGTTTGTCGGCTCCGGAGCGGTTACTCTGGCAAACACGCCTTCTCTATCGGCATATTCTAATAAAACAGTAGGAACTATAAACTTGGTTCCCCACTGGTTTACAGGAATCAACTGCTCAAAGTTGAAATTTTCCCTGTAAAGGCTAGACCCGGAAGGCGAAACGAGCCTGACCCGCGGTGCGTTAAGAAAATAGGCAATGGGCTTCGTAGCGCTAACGGTCATGCTCCACATAGCGATTTCTTTATAAAACACATATACTTCGCCCCGCTTCTTCAACGTATATGGAACCGGAGGTCCTCCCCCCGTAACGGCGCCAAAATTAACAACGGTATTATCTTCCGTCGCAACGATGATAAATCCACCCTGGCTGTTGCTCTGGTGACTCAAACTCGAATGAATATACTCCGTCCCCAAATTTTCAACCGGAATCACCAGCGTGGCTTCCGTCGAACGGTCGGCGGTGTTCACGGCAATTAACGAGATTGCGCCCGTCGAAGATACCTCGATAGACTTCATCTTATCGTCCATCGTCTTGCCCGTATAAGAAGCCAGCGCCTGAGCATACGATAATATATAATCGTGTATCTCGTTTGCGCTGAGCGAAACCTGAGCAGTCGGCACTGTCCCGTTATTGAACTTAATAGACACATTCGCATCTTCGATAGCGGTTATCCGTAAGATCAACTGTATGGTATCCCAAGATCCTTGATTCTGGTATCTCAAATCCGGATGCATGTTATTGTTTCCGAACGCCACCAAAAACTCCTTTCCCGAATAAGCCGATGATTGAGCAAAAACGCTCGTCGCTGTCATCAAAACAGCCAGCAAGAAAAATCCTGCCTTTCTAACTGTTACTCTTTGCAGTTCCATATTTTTATCTATTTTTGTTAAAGTGTTCATTTTCTTTACCTTTCTTATCTATTTTATTACTGTGTTTTACACATATTTATCATTAATTAAATCTTGTGCAAAAATATAGCGAAAAATGCTCCCTTTTCAAACGTTTTACATATTTGATGACTACATCAATCATCGAAAATTAACTTAAATTTAATGATTTTTTATTCTACACACCTTTTTTGCACCTGAAACAAAAAAAATACTCTAAATGTGCAACAAAGGCTTTTTGGTACCAATATTTTTACTACTTTTGCAAAAAATTTTATTGTCAAACATATAAAATACAGATTATGGACGATACATGGTACGACTTCTTTATAGAGGCGCTTTACAAAAAGTTTCCTCAAAAGATGCAGTTAGCGCAGGCATTGACGAATTTACTCTTCATCGAACGGGAAGCGGTGTACAGAAGACTGCGCAAAGATGTCCCGTTCACCGTTTATGAAATGGCTAAAATCTCCTCGACATGGAACATCTCGTTAGACGAAATCATCCACGCCGGCTCCGGCAACGTCGCTTTCACCATGAAACCCATCAACTATATTGACCCCTCCGACACAGAATTAGTCGAGGTGCAAAAAAGAATCCAACGCCTCGAACACCTCGAAACCGCCGCCGACGCCGAGTGCATGGAGGTATGCAACAAACTGCCCCGCTCGCTCATCGCCGGATTCCCCCCGCTCTACCAATTCAAAATCTTCCGCTGGGCTTACGAATACGGAAACCTCGAAGAAAACATGCTCTTCTCCCAAATCCGTTTCCCCGAATATGCCTCACAAGAGTTGGAAAGTTACTCCCGTCTTATCAAAAACGTGGCAGAGATGACTTACGTATGGGACCTTAGACTCTTCGAATATATAGTAAGCGACATACAATTTTTCCACTCCATCCTCTTAGTTTCCGACGAAGAGAAAGATCTCCTCAAAAAAGAACTCCTCGCCCTGCTCGACTACCTGCACGAAGTCGCCACCAAAGGCGCCTTCCCCGAAACCAACAACAAAGTAACCATCTGCATCTCCAAAATCAACATAGACACCAACTACAGTTACTTCTACACCGACGACCTGCGAATGTGCCGCATACACGCCTTCGAAAAATACGACATCTTCTCTTTCAACGAAGAAATGGTCAACAACTTCCGAAACTGGATGCAACTCAAAAAAAGAATCTCCACCCAAATTTCCGAAGTTGACGAAAAAAGCCGCATCGAGTTCTTTATGAAACAACGACAACTCGTGGAAAAACTGTAAACACCCAAGCAGAGAGGATGTGAGATATGCGATGTGAGATGTGAGACTGTTAGACACAAGACTGTTAGACACAAGACTTTTTCCGTCATTGCGAACGCAGTGAAGCAATCCAGAGTTCGTTACACGTTACACGTTACGCGTTACGCGTTACACGTTACACGTTACACGTTACTCAGTTATTAATAATGATGCAATGGTACACATTAAATTGAGAATTGAGAGTTGAAAATTGAGAATTGGGGTTTTTTGGGGCGTTTTCAATCTAAGTGTCTGAACTGTGATTTGTTTGATTGGATTGATTTTTGTGAGTTTTAATCAGGTGAATCATAACCTCATTTCCACCTAATTTTTATAACGAAACAACCTCAGTAGCAATGAATTACAAACAAATACCAACCTCATTACCTCATTTCAGACGCAAAGAGCACAAACTTTTTCACAAAGTTCCGACTTATCTAATAAACGGGCGTTTAACCAATAAGCGGAAAATTGACCCTGCCAAAAAAGCCTGCTTTTGAATAAAAAATTTGCTTTTTCAACATTTTTTACGCTACCTTTGCACCAAAATAATTTTAAAAAAGAGATCTTATGAAACGTTTTTTATTTTTTTTAATCCTTTCCGCCGTTACAATTAGCGCTACTGCCCAAGAGCGCTTTATAGCCCGCGGCGCCGAATCTGGTGAATTGTACATTTACAGTTCGTGGTATGGTATTTATGCCCCATGGGGACCACCATTCTACGACACCGTGCAATTAGCCATTTTCAGATTGACCGAAAACGGCAAAAAACTAACCATACAATACGAAGCCGACTATTTCGCCGAAATGTACACCGCGTCCGATTCGGTAATGCTACCCGGTTTTATACTTGCTGATGCCACTCCCGGAGTCGTGTACATAAGACACTCCTATTCTAAAGACAATTACTCCCATACCTCCCTCTGGGTCAGCTTTGACTATGGGAAAAATTGGATGTTTAGGGAGGGAATTATTGGATCGAAAAGCTATTATTCTGCTAATTTTGAAGGATTGGTTTATAGAGCTACAAGTGGAGGGGCTTATATAGGCACATATAACAGTTATGATTATGCCGAATCGTTTACTTTAATCAACGATAAAAAAATAAATGCCAACGATTGCGGCTTTGAAGAATGTGAATTTTTTACAATTAGCCTTCGTGATTTTTATCATACATACGATTGTTTTCAAAACTACATTAATTTAACAATAGATGAGGAATTTGTTTTTGGCAATATAAGTGGAAGATTTCCAGATGTTTACCGAGGTGGTTTGCCCAATGAAGTTTATGTCAGTTCATGGTTTCCGGATTGGACATATAAGGTATCATTTAGCACTGATATAGGACATGATTTTCAGCATGTGTATATTAGCGAACCCGCTCCTCCGGAGAGTGGCTACGGCATACAATTCATGTCGGACAGGGAACCGGGCGTTTTTTATATCATTGAGGATCATTTAGTGGAAGATGATAATGGTTGGCATTTGAAACTGTGTATTAAACATTTCAAAGATTATGGGGATATATTGGTAGGAACCTATTGCCACGATGTTACCAAAAACTATGGCAAGACCTGCGAGGCGGTAACCGATCTTTCCTCCGAGTCATGCGGCGCCGATTGCGTCTTGCTCACGTGGAGCGAGCCTGAAAGCGGCTTGCCGGTGGAGGGCTATCAGGTCTATCGGAATGAGGAGTTGCTGAATGACGAACTTATTAGCGAAACTTCCTATTGGGATGAGAATCTGCCCGATGGGGAGTATGAGTATTATGTGGTGGCGCATTATGAGATGGAGTGTGTGTCGGATGAGTCGAATCGTGTTATAGAAACGATAGGAGGTGAGATATGCGATGATGTGATAGACCTTACCTCTGAAATTGTGAATCAAAATGCCGTGCAACTGCATTGGACGCATTCGGCAGATGATTTGTTGGTAGAGGGCTATCAGGTATATAGAAATCAGTCGCTTATAACAAACGGATTGTTGGAAGATACCACCTACACCGATGAAGATTTATCGAATGGGATGTACCAATATTTCGTGGTCGCCTATTTTACCAATGATTGCGATTCCATCGTGTCGAACATTGTGGAGGAAACGATAGAGGTTGTTGGGATTGAAGCCCCCTCAAGCTTCCCCGAAGGGGATGTGCGGGTTTATCCGAATCCGACGGGGGGGATGTTGACGATTACATGCTACCGTCATTGCGGGCTTGACCCGCAATCCCCCGAAAACGATGAGATTGCGGGTCAAGTCCGTAATGACATTCACAGTGTGGAGATATTCGATGTTTTTGGACGTGCCGTTGTAGTTGCCTCCGTAGAGACGCGGCATGCCACGTCTCTACAATCACAAATCGCACATCGCACATCGCAAATCGAAATGGACATTTCGTATTTGCCATCCGGCATCTATTTCGTTCGGGTAACGACGGAAACGGGGGCGGTGGTGCGGAAGGTGGTGAGGCGATAATTGTCTGAACTGTGTTGCGGGTCAAGCCCGCAATGACGTGTGATGGGATTGATTTTTGTGATGTTTTGGTCATGGTTTTCTTGTTTTAACAAATTGATTTTAAGCATGATATGACCTCGAAGAGGTCGTATATTTATAGCGCTATTTACATTCTTTAACATTCGACCCCATTCGGGGTCGCATAATGGGGCAGCAATTAATATTTCTATACATATATGAATCTTTCAGATTCAGGTGAATCACATTAAAATCATAGTTCAGACAATTTTTGCTACCTGTCGCCTATTTTATCAGGTGAATCATAACCTCATTTCCACCTAATTTTTATAACAAAACTACCTCAGTAGCAATAGGTTACGAATAAATTCTGACCTCATTACCTCATTTCAAACGCAAAGAACACAAAGAAAATGCAAAGGGCGCAAAGAATAAGCATCTTATTATCAATCCTTTGCGTACTTTGCGAAAAATCTCTGCGCCTTTGCGTTTGATTTTTTGACTTATGAGACAACCTCATTGTTGCAACAATTCAAATTTCTCCCCATCGAACACGCCGTATGAGAAATAGCGCATCCAGTCGCCGACGGTAAAGAGTTTCACTGCGGGGGTCAGCGCATATTCAATAGGTTGGTGATAGTGTCCGAAGACGAAATAGTCAATCTTTTCCGTTTTCAGGATCTCCTTGCAATAGTTTGCCAACCGGTTTTTCACGTTGGTTTCGCTGAATGTGGCGCCTGTTTTTTCAATGTGTTTTTTGCTTTTCTTCTGGTTGGCAATACGATTTTTCTCTGCCCAGAACCATGCCAAGCGATTGCCTATGTCGGGATGAATCCATCGAAACCACCACTGATTAAAGCGAGATTCAAAGATTTTTTTCATGAATTTGTATCTTTTGTCGCCCTTGCCGAGAGCGTCGCCGTGCGCCAGATAGAAACGTTTGCCCTTTATCACTTCTATTGCCGGTTTGCGGCACAGTTTCACACCTATTTCCGTCTCCAAATAATCAACATTCCGGATGTCGTGATTACCGCAAAAATAATAGACCGGAACGCCCGCATCAACAATCTCAGCCAACTTCCCGAAAAGACGGACATATCCTTTCTGCACCACCGTCTGATACTCAAACCAGAAATCGAACAAATCGCCTAAAAGATAGATCGCCTCGGCGTCGCCGCGAACCTGTTCAAGCCACTTGACGAACAAAACTTCCCGCTGAGCGCTCGCCTCGCGGGTAGGAGTGCCGAAATGTTGGTCGGAAACGAAATAGGTCATCATGCTGCAAAGATAACGCTTTTTTGAGATGTGAGATTTTGAGATGTGTGATGTGGGACTGTGAGACACAAGACGTTTAGACTATACACTATAGCGTCCTTTGCGTAAAACCTTTGCGTCTTTGCGTTTAAAATTTTAACGCAGAAGCGCAAAGGGATGTATCGCAAGGTGCGCAAAGAATCTCTGTGTAACTCTGTGCCCTCCGTGCCTCTGTGCTGGAAAAGTAACTCGTAGGCCTCACATCTCACATCTCACATCGCACATCGCACATCGCACATCTCACATCTCACATCTCACATCTCACATCTCACATCTCACATCTCACATCACTAAGGTCGTCCCTCTATCTTTTTCAAATGTTTCCGCGAGAAAACGCGCCGCAGCCACAGCGGAAAGACGATAAGTCCGGCGATAAGATAACTGTAATAACTCATCAGCCGCCACAACAGCGCTAAGGACGGCGACAGTCCAACAGGGATAAAAGAGGAAAGAAAGTCGGAGAAGAGATATTCCGCCACGCCGCTTCCGCCGGGTATCGGACTGATCATCAGCACAATCCACATGACGAGTTGTTTGGCGTAGATCAGCCACTGCGTCCCGTCGCCGATGATGGGGATGGCTTCGAAGCTGTCGCTCCCTTTCAGATACCAGGCGCCGACGATGAGAAAGTTGACCATCAGGAAACGCGCCGTCCACGAGAAAAACGTCGTGGAAGCCGCTTTCATCCAAAAGGAAAATGACTTCTTCTTCATCTCTACCGACGTGGTAACGATGTCGTTGCCAACACGTTCCGCCTGTTCGCGCCAGCGTTTTAAAATGCGCAACTTAAAAACGGAAACGAGGATATTTTTCAGTCCTTTCGGGTTGAAGAAGATGCCGTAAGCGATAAAAGCGTTCAGTATCAAAATAAAACCGTAACCTGCGTAGAACAGTGTTTTCATTCCCATTTCCATGCCGAACACCGTCGTACTTCTTTCTAAGTCGAACAGTCCGCCGAAGCCCACAATCGCTAGCACAATCGGCACCATCAGCAGATAGAACATCTCGTCTAAGAAGGCGGTAATCAGCACAATAGCCGTAGAACGTCCTAAGGCGATTCCTTCCCGTTCGATGATGAAGAAAGCGACGGCAGAGCCGCCCACTACCGATGGCGTTATTGCCGAGGCGAACTCCCACAGCATCACCACCTGAAACGACTGTCGCCAACTGAGTTGCCGTTCCGTCAAAATTCGCAACCGCAACATGTAGAAAACGTCGCGCAAAACCTGCAACGCCGCCGCAATGATAACGCACAACAGCGCCTGATACCCCCAACGCCACCCTTTGAAAACATCAACGTCGAAATCATCAATAAGCAACCAAACGGCAACGCCCAACCCAATAATGATTGGAAACAGCAACCGTTTCCACGTGAAAAACCGGATGATTTTTTTTCTATCGAATGCCATTTATTTAAATTTTTTATTCATAAATGGCTCCTTTGCCGAAGTCCCAGCCTAAAGATAGTGTGAGAACGTCGTTATATTGCCCACCACCGCCCCACAAGGGATGGCGTTTCAGAGCAGGGTCTTTTCTAATGGGCGTAATCCCGTTGGATGTGCGCAGGTTGACAAAGAAGTTTTGAGTGATATGGTAATAGAGCCCCACCACAAGATTCATGCTGGAGGCAGTGAATGGTCTTCCGGTGCCGTCCACAATATAGTTGAAACCCGTTCCGTCTATCCCTTCTTCTTTCGGGTCGCCGATGACGTAGGTATAGGAAAGTCCGGCTTCAACAGCAAACTTCTGATTCTTAATATTGAAAAAGAGTTGATACAAGAGCGGTAAGTCAATACAATTCAGGTGCATCCGATAATAATAATGCTCATTTTCTTCGGTAGGCGTCTCCTTGCTGCCTTTTTGTGAAAATTCCAACTCCATCCGCAGGGCGCTCATCGGCGTAAACCGCCATCCGACGAACCCGCCACCAAAAAATCCCGCCTTATGGTAACCCGAAAGCCCGTCGCCGCCCACCTGACAGCCATTGATGCCTGCCATGACGCCTCCGTAAAAATTTTGCCCCTGCGCAATGTTGTATTGCAGGAAAAACAGTACAAGAAAAAATAGAGGACAAAGTTTTGTAACAAGCGTATTGTGTTCTTTGTGAAAACCCTTTGTGTCCTTTGTGGTAAAGAATTTTGAATTTTGAGACAGCGCCTGTTGTTCATGCAGGCCGCTGTCATCAAATTTAATGCTATTTGTCATCACTTTAAAAATTTATTCAACATTATAACTCCCCCCGTTCGATCCTCTGTACGATATATTCGATCATCCAATCTTCGCCGGCGGGGTCGTATTCCGTTTTCAGGTTGTAGCCCCACAGTTTGGCGAAGCCTTGGTAGAAAAAGGCGCGGACGCCTCCCCGCAACTCTTTCAACACCACATATCCCGACTTTTCCGTCTCACGGTCAATGAGTTTCAGCAAGATTTGTCCTTGCGTGTAGGTCAGGTTTTTTATCTCGTTCCCGTAGGATTTCCACAGTTCGTCTTCGATTTTCTTCATGTACTTTTTACGGGCACTGTTCGACTTCTGAGCATCCAAGATGGGTTGATATTCGCGAAATTTTATCCCCGCGAGTTTAGCGTAAGGATACACTTTCAACACATGACGCACCAACTTGTTGTACTGCCGTTGCTCCTCCAAAGTAAGTTTGACTTTGCCAAAGATTTCCACCTCGGAAAGCATCATAAAGTACGAGGTATCCTGTCCGTTCATATAGACTTCGACCATTTTTCGTCTCCCATCCTCCTGTGAAAAAAGATGTAACGAACTGACTATCAATAAAATAAATAATAACTTCTTCAACGTGAAAAATTTTTACAAAAATACAATTTTTTAATTGAAAGATACAAAAAATATTCAATTTGGCGAATTACAAACTTATATCTCGCCAAATTAAAGAAAAATAATCGATTTATCTGTTTGAATATTATGAGTAAAAAGAACATTTACCCTAAAATCACGGTTCAGACAAAAAAAATTTTTCAAAACCTTTTTTGTATTAAAAAAATGTGTACCTTTGCACCCCCCAAAAAAGAAGTTTGCGGGAGAATTGAAAAAGAAGAAAATTAAAATAAAAAGCTACTAAGATGTTACAGCCAAAAAGGACAAAATACAGGAAGCAGCAAAAGGGCAAAGGCTCGATAGCCGGTAACGCACACCGCGGCGCCGAGATAGCCTTCGGCAGTTACGCCATCAAAGCCCTCCAGTTCGGCTGGGTTACCGGGCGACAGATAGAGGCTGCGCGTCAGGCAGTTACACGTTACATGAAACGTGAAGGACAAATCTGGATTCGCATATTTCCCGATAAGCCCCTAACGAAAAAACCCGCCGAGGTGCGTATGGGAAAAGGTAAAGGCGCACCCGAACTCTTTGTCGCCGCCGTTAAGCCGGGACGCATTCTCTTCGAAGCCGACGGCGTGCCGTTGGAGATAGCAAAAGAAGCGTTACGCCTCGCAGCGCAAAAATTACCGATGACAACAAAATTTATTTTACGTCGTGACTACGACGCCAATGCATAACCCAAAGACTTTTTAAAGATGAAAAAAGAAGAAGGTTTAAAAGAACTTTCAACAAATGACTTGATTGAAAGATTAGACAATGAGACGACTCATTTAACAAAATTGCGGCTCAACCACGCGGTCAACCCGTTGGACAACCCCAATACGTTAAAAGCATATAGAAGATCTATAGCGAGAATAAAAACCGAGCTGAGAAGAAGAGAAATCGAACAAAGTTAAAATATAATGGAACGTAATCTCAGAAAAGAAAAAACAGGTGTTGTTACCAGCAACAAAATGGACAAGTCCATCGTCGTGATGGTAGAACGGAAGGTGAAACATCCGAAATACGGAAAGTTTGTAAAGAAATCCTCCAAGTTTCATGCCCATGACGCAAACAACGATTGCGGCGAAGGCGATACGGTAAAAATCGCCGAGACCCGCCCGTTGAGCAAGACAAAATGCTGGCGATTAGTTGAAATAATAGAAAGAGCTAAATAGTTATGATACAACAAGAATCCAGATTAGCTGTAGCAGACAACAGCGGAGCAAAAGAAGTACTCTGCATACGCGTCTTAGGCGGAACGAGGAAAAGATACGCCTCCATCGGCGACCGTATCGTGGTAACAGTGAAAAAAGCGCTGCCCGACGGAACCATCAAGAAAGGCGTCGTCGCCAAAGCCGTCATCGTGAGAACCAAGAAAGAAATTCGTCGCGGCGACGGATCATACATCCGCTTCGACGACAACGCAGTGGTCATCCTGAACGCTGCCGGAGAAATGGTCGGAACACGCATCTTCGGACCCGTTGCCAGAGAATTAAGAGAAAAACAATATATGAAAATTGTTTCTTTAGCCCCTGAAGTGTTATAAAAAAAGAAAGAAGAGCTATGCGTAGAAAATTTCATGTAAAGAAAGGCGACAAAGTAATGGTGATCGCCGGAGAATCGAAAGGAAAAGAGGGTGAAGTACGCGAAGTATTGGTGAACAAATCACGCGCCATCGTCAGCGGCGTGAACATGATCAAAAAAAGCCAGCGCCCCAACGCCAAACACCCCAAAGGCGGCATCATAGACGTCGAGGCGCCCATCCACCTTTCCAACCTGATGGTCATTGACGGAAGCGGCAAACCCACCCGCATCGGACGCAAAGAAGATCCGAAAACAGGGAAAATCGTCCGCTACTCCAAAAACACCGGGGAAGTAATAAAATCAAAAACACAAGGGAGGTAACCAATGAAAGAGAACAAATATATTCCAAGGTTGAAAACCAAATATACCGGAGAAATCGTTCCCGCCATGATGGAACAATTCCAGTACAAAACGGTCATGCAAGTGCCGCGCCTTCAGAAAATATGCCTCAACCAAGGCTTAGGCGCCGGCATCGCCGACAAAAAACTGATAGAGTTCGGCGTACAGGAACTGACCCAGATAGCAGGTCAGAAAGCCGTTGCGACCATCTCGAAAAAAGACATCTCGAACTTCAAACTCAGACGCGGCATGTCCATCGGCGCCCGCGTTACCCTGCGCGGAGAGCGGATGTTTGAGTTCTTAGACCGCTTAGTCGCCGTCTCGATACCCCGTATCCGCGACTTCAAAGGCATCAACGACAAAGGCTTCGACGGACGCGGCAACTACTCTTTCGGCGTGAGCGAACAAATCATCTTCCCCGAAATCAACCTCGACAAGATCAACAAAATCAACGGACTCGACATCACTTTCGTAACCACCGCCCGCACCGACAAAGAAGCATTGGAATTATTAAAACATTTTGGATTACCCTTTAAAAATCAGAATAAATAACCATGGCTAAGGAATCAATGAAAGCGCGCGAAGTGAAACGCGCACGATTAGTAGCAAAATACGCTGAAAAACGCGCAGCATTAAAAGAAGCCGGAGACTATGTAGCCCTCCAAAAACTTCCCAAGAATGCAAGCCCCGTCCGCCTGCACAACCGCTGCAAACTCACCGGACGCCCAAAAGGATACATGCGCAAATTCGGCATCTCCCGTATCAACTTCCGGGAAATGTCGGCAAACGGACTCATTCCGGGAATCAAAAAAGCGAGTTGGTAGAGCAGTGCCGGTTGGTTATAGATGCCAAGTAATTTTCGGAAGACAAAAAAGCGTCTCCAAAGTCCTTTGCAGTAAAAAGGAATTATTGTGTTTTTCCCGACTTCGACGGTAGTTTCCCTACCTCCTCTCCCTATGATTGATTATTAGCATTTTACTCCACATTGCAGCCCCTCTTTCCGTAGTACACTGAAAATTTCGAGAAAAGTGGCATTTTTAGTACAAAAGAGCCGATATTTTCGGGTAGCATCTTCTATCAAACAAAAAATTTTAATGCGTTTGCCCTGGTTTTATATGATGACCCAAACGCCCACAGCGGCAGTACATTTTGATAACCGTATTCAATATCGCACTATGGAAAGTGCGTTTTTACTGAAAAACTGCACTTTGCTTTATGCAAATGGATGATTCCCTTATTGCATCACAACCCAAACGAGCAACTTCCCTTTTTGTCGGCGATGAAGTAGGAGCCGTCGTCGGCGAACTTCACGCGGTAGATGGGGAATGTCGTTTTTCTGATGGTTTCCGGCAACGCTTTCGGGAAGTCTCCGTAGAGATAGACGCCGTTTTGGCAGACGATGGCGACGCCGTCGTTGGTAACGTGGGCGGTCAGGATGCGTCCGTTCTCGTTGGCGATGGATTGCAGGTCGCTGATGCCCGACACGATGCCATAGACTGCGTCGTCGGCGACTACGATCCAATCGCCGTTATCGTTGAACGACACGGAGATGACCTCGCCGTCGGCGGCGTTGATCGCTTTCAAGCGGGCGTCGAGTTTTTCCGGAATACCTTTGGCGGTGTAGCCGTTTCTGCCGATCAGCACTAAAAACTTCCCGGATTCCGTCAAAACCATGTCGGTAACAGGTCGTTGGTTCTTAGATGTTTCTACGATGACGTCGTACATCTCGGGAGGAAATTCCCCGGAAATGGCGTAACCGTTCTTGTCGCTCACGGCGACGTTACCTCTTGTGGCGGTGATAAGAACGTTTTTACAGTTCTTCCACTCGTTGATAGTCTCTACCAACAACGTTCTTTTTTGCCCAAAAACTACTGATACACTGCACATTAACACTGCAGCCAAAATACATTTTGAATAAGACGTTTTCATATATTGTACAATTTTTATTATGAACACAAAAAATTTTTGCAAAGATAAAACTTTTTTAGTTACGATACGGAACAAAAACAAAAAAAAATTAAAAATTCGTGTTTTTCCTCAAAAAAATCATATTCAACACAGAGACAGCCCCTTTTGCCTCCGGCATTTTCCCCAAAAGGGAAAAGAAAAGGAAGATACTTTTTGGAGGACACAGAGTTGCACAGAGAAAATTGTCCGAACATGATTTTCATGATGTAAGGATTGGCAGGATGTGTATGAGCAATCATGTCCATCAGGCAAATCAAGAAAATCCTGTTCAGACAATTTCGTGCATTAGTGGAAAAAAAGTCTCAAATCCTCAAAAAGATGTATCTTTGCCGCCAACTTAAACAGTAAGCGTTATGACAGTAACAAGCAGTAAAGAGGTTATTTCCAATCAAGAGGACTATTTTGATTGGGCAGTAGAAGATGATGTATCTATTCAAGAACCCCGGCGGGTATATTATGAACCCGATGAGGACTTTTACAGGTCTATTTCGGCAGAAGAACTTTTGAAAAGAATATATAAGGACATCGAAAGAAAATACACAAATTACCATAACTGTCCCAACAATTCCATAAAAAAAGTTCATTGAAAAAGATTACCTTTGTATGAGTAAATTACAAGTAATCATCAATAAACTTTTATGGGTACAAAGTTAGGAAAAAA